>CAWVUS010000167.1:0-11745 GCA_963933195.1 uncultured Planctomycetaceae bacterium | reverse complement strand
AGATGTTGGGCAGCTTCCGTTCGTAGCCGGTGTAGCTGGGCAGCGTGTTGTGGCAGCCGGACTCGTGGCCGACGGAGCGGACGATGGCCGAGCGGTGCATCCACTTGGCCGAGAGCGGCATCATCTCGGAGATCTCGACTCCCGGTGCACTGGTCGCGATCGGCTGGAAGGGGCCACGAATGTTCTCGGGCGCGCCTGGCTTCAGGTCGTACATGTCCTGGGTGGGGGCTCCACCGAGCAGGTACAGCAGGATCACGCTCTTGGCCTTGCCGCTTCCCGCCAGGGGCTCGTCGGTGGATTCCTGGGCCGCGAGCAGATCTGGCAGCGAGAAACCCGCGCCCAGCGTGGTCAACGCTCCGGCGGCCAGGGTCTCGCGACGCGTGATTCCATCGCAGCAGCGACGCGGACTGCCAAGCATCTTCAACATGAACCGGTCTCCAAAAGAGGTCCACCTGTGGAACTGATCGTCAGCCCGGGGGAGCGAACTCCTGCCGGAACCAGTTTTACCCGGTTCAGGTGGGGCCTTTCAATCCCGTTGTCGCTGGTTTCAATTGCAGCGAAAGTGGAATGGCCAGCAGGGCGATGACGGCGACGACGGCCAGCGCCCGGTTCAGCGAGGTGAAATCCGAGAGCACGCCACAGGCGACCGGCGAGACGGCCCCCGAGGCGATCACGACGGTGTAGAAGATCCCGAAGGCCCGGGACTGGTGCTCCGGGGTGACGTAGTCGGCGACGCTGCCGTAGAGCACCGAGGAGGTGCCGTTGAGAGCGGCTCCGATCACCGGCAACAGGTAAAGCGTCAGGTCCGGCGGAATGACCAGCAGGGCCAGGATGCCACCGCCGGTGACGATCTCGGTGATCCAGACCGTCGGGAGAACTCCCAGCCGCTGGGCGCTGACTCCACAGAGAAACTTGCCGGCGGCACCACCGCCGAAGAGCAAACCCAGGGCCAGTCCCACCGTGGACTGCGACTCGCCCTGTGCGATCAGCAGGAACGGCAACAGGGTCAACAGCCCGTAGCGGGTGATGGTGTCGAACACCGCGATCGTCGAGAGAACCACGAACCGCCGCTTGTCGTGAATGCCCTGGACCTGGCTGCCGTTCTCGTCGGACGGTGCGGCCTTTGGTTCGGGGACGCCGCCGACGTTGAGCCGTTTGAGCACGACGAAGAAGCCGATCGCCGAGACGACTGTCAGCAAACCGAACCCGGCTGCGATCGGTCGCCAGGCGACGTGGGCCAGTGCCAGGCCACCCAGGACGGGAAACAGCATCTTGCCGAGATCCCCGGCGAAGTTGTAGGTGCCAATTGCAATCCGGCGTCCGTCGGCTCCGTAAGCCCGCGAGACCAGCGTAGATCCCAGCGGATGCTGAACCGAGGACCCCAGTCCGGCGATAACCAGTGTCACCGCCAGCAGTGTTGGACCACCGGGCAGGCCCATCAATAGAAATCCCAGTCCGGCCAAAACAGTGCCACCGATCAGCAGCAATCGTTCGCCGGTGCGTTCGGCGAGGATCCCGGTGGGCACCTGGAGGGCGGCCAGGGCAACGAAGTAGAACGTGATCAACAGTCCCAGTTGTGAGCGGGATGCCTGGAAGGCGGTCTGCCAGACCGGCAGAAAGACGTACAACACGTCGGCCAGGCCATCGTGCAGCAGATGGCAGACACAAACCGACAACAGCAACCGGGTTTTGCTGGCCGCCGGAGTGTCCGTCCGATGGTTGCCATCCTGGTCTGAGACGTTCATGGGCAAGTCGACAGGCCGGACGGGCGGGCTGGGCTCTGGATGGGGCGTTGGACACATCACCAGGGGGTGTCCCGTTGGTGACTTCCATCGACGCGGGGTTCGATTTGAACATCGTGCGACACGACGGACCACTCATAACCTAATGTTCTCCCGCAGGCTATTGCCACCGGGGCCGTCGTATTCGGTCGGCCCATCCCCGCCACCGGGGCGTAAACCACCGGGGGCTTTGGGGTATACTGGCCCCGCACCGACAGACCCGGAAACCGTTTTGCGAGATGAACCGATGTCACACACACGACGAGCATTCCTCAAGACCACGTCTCGAATCCCGGTGGCAGCAGCCGGCCTGTTGGCCGGAGCCAACGCCGTTGTTGCCGGTGACAAGAAATCCGGCATGCTGCACGAGGGCCTGGCGATCGCATCGCGGCGCGGTGTCCAGGAAGTGACAACCGTGAATGCTCCCGGGGGGGAATACTGGATGTTCCTCGGCGAGAAAAAACGGCTCCTCAGGAAAGAGTCTCGCGATGGTGGCCGCACCTGGAGCAAGCCGGTTCCCCAGACAACCGCCGGGGGCGACGCGATTCCGCTGGCCCGCGACAACCCGCACCTGACCTTCCTGACCCTGAAGTCCGGTCGCCTGGCGATTGTCTACGGGGGGCCGGTGGCCCGTCCCGGGCGGGATGGCACCACGCTGTTCCGGACGTCCGATGACGGAGGGAAAACCTGGTCGAAACCCACGGCGGTGGATGCCCTGTTTGCCGTCTGCCGGACCCAGGCCGCCCGTGTTCTGTCGTCGGGTCGGATTGTCGTCCCGGTCATGAAGTGGATCAGCCCCTTCATCGGTGGGGATTCCGAGGGGGCCAACAAGAACCTGACCTACAGTTGGGTCTACTACAGTGACGACGAGGGCAAGAGTTGGAAGCGGAGTTTCAGCGAACTGTTTGTCGCACTCGACGAGGGACGTCGGGGCGTGACCCACTTCGAGGAAACGGTGCTCGAGGAGTTGCCCGACGGGCGGCTGTTCATGCTGGGCCGCACCGAACTGGGGCAGTTCTACAAGACGTATTCGTCCGACCAGGGCGTGTCGTGGAAGCACCCCGTGCCGACGGGTCTGGCCAGTTCGTACGCTCCGGGCACGCTGATCCGCGTTCCGGGAACCAGCGATATGATGCTGGTCTGGAACCAGGCCTCGGAAAAGGAAATCCTGTCCGGCTTGCATCGTCACCGGTTGTCGACGGCCATCTCGCGGGACCACGGCGAGACCTGGACTCACTTCCGGAATCTCGAATCGCTGGACGATCGGACCCGGATCGCCGCTCCGAAGGGCCGGCCCCGGGTGATTCGCATGACGAATTACGGGTACCGGTCGCCCAGCAAGAAGGACTACCCACGCGCACCGGGTTGCATGCGAATCTGCTACGCGACGGTGGCCTTTTCGAAACAGGAAGTGGCCGTGACGTATGACTACGGGTATGGCCCGGGCGAGTTCGAGAAGAAGTCGGCCACGAAGATCAAGGTGTTCACGCGAGACTGGCTGTACGGCCGCGCGTGAGAGGGGCGGGCACGATCCCGTGTCGCCGGCGGTGCCTAGGCGTCAAACAGCGAAGTCAGCGGGAAGCCCTGATCCAGCAGGTGGTAGGGACGCTGCTGGTTGTCGTGGGCGACCAGGTCCCTGATGCCCATGGCGTGGTAGATGGTGTGGGCGATGTGTTCGGGACCGACCGGCTTGTCCTTGGGATAGGCACCGATGCGGTCGCTGGTGCCGTAGACCTGGCCGCCACCGATTCCTCCACCGGCCAACAGGGCCGTCTGGCAGTGGGTCCAGTGGTCACGACCCGGCTCGGCGGCACCGCGTCCGCCCGAGCGGGGGTCACCAATTTTTGGCGTGCGGCCCATCTCGCTGGAGACCATCACCAGGGTCTCGTCGAGGAGGCCGCGGTCCGAGAGGTCCTCGAGCAGGGCCGAGAATGGTCGGTCGAACAACGGCACCAGGTAGTCCTTCAGGCAACTGAAGTTCTTCCAGTGGGTGTCCCAGGCACCGCCCAGGCACCCGCGTCGCTTGTCTTCCTCGTAGTCGTGGTACCAGTAGATGGTGACCAGGGGCACGCCGGCCTCGACCAGCCGTCGGGCCATCAGCATGCTCATCGCGTTGACCGTGTTGCCGTAACGCGCCCGGACGGATTTCGGTTCGCTGGAGACATCGAACGCGTTCTTGGTGTTCGAGTTGGCCAGCAGCGAAAAGGCCTTTTGTTCCAGGGTGCTGTAGTTGCCGGCCGAGATGCTGCGGTCGAAGATCCGGTGGCCGGCATCGACGGCCTGGAGCAGTTGGCGACGGTTGGTGAGCCGGTCGACGGTGATGTCGCCCTCGAGAGTCAGGAACGGGGCCTGGAAGTCCAGCGGCGCCTTGTGCTTGCCGTGGACGTAGATCGGGTCGTGCTGGATGCCAAGTCGACCGGCGTAGGCGCCCGGCAGGGACGCGTTGTCGGGGCCCGAACGGGTGGGCAACCAGAGTTGAGACGGGAGCGATGGGTGAGGAGGTCGCTTGGCGGCGACCACCGAACCGATGTAGGGCCAATCGTCGGGTTCGGACTTCCGTGTGTTGGGGAACGACGGGCCGGTGGCGTGACCGGTCATGTTGTAGAAGCGGCCGGCGTGGTGGTCGTTGGGGCCGCGACCATGCTGTCCCAGCGATCGGACCAGGGCCAGGTGGTGCGCCTGGCGGGCGGTGTGGGGCAGGTGCTGGCACAGGCGGATGCCCGGTGCCGAGGTGGGGATTGGCTGGAACGGACCGCGAATCTCCGCCGGTGTTTCAGGTTTCATGTCCCACAGGTCAACATGCGAGGGCCCCCCGTTGAGCCAGATCATGATGGTGGACCTGGCCTGTCCGCCGCTGCCACTCGAGGCCGGCGCAGCCGACAGGCCACCACCGGCCAGTCCGGCGAGACCCAGTGTCGAAGCGGTGAGCAGTTGGCGTCGGTCCATCGTCTGGCGAAACCTGCTTTCCGGGGAACTCCAAGACCATTCTATCGACGTTTTTCGCTGATGGAACCGCGATCCGGGGGTTGGCCACCCGGCGGCTTTCTGGCATGAATGGTCCCGAAGGGGATAATCGTTTGGGGCCGGGCGGGCCGATATGGTAAAACATGGACATGAATACAACTGGTGTTGATCGCTGTGTGGGCCCCGTCTCACGACGGGCTTTCCTGGAAGCTGGCAGCCTGGCCCTGGGTGGGTTGACGTTGCCGGACCTGTTGGCACGTCGTGCCGCCGCACGGGAAACCGGGCGATCGGACGCTGACACCTCGGTGATCCTGATCTGGCTTCAGGGTGGTCCCAGTCACATGGAGACCTACGACATGAAGCCGGAGGCCCCGGTCGAATACGGCGGGTTGTTGAAGCCGATCCAGACCACCGCTCCGGGGATGGACATCTGCGAACTGCTGCCGTTGCACGCCCGGGTGGCCCACAAGTTCAACGTCATTCGATCGATCTCACACGGGTTCGGCAACCACGCTGGAGGGGCCGGGCGGTTTCTCTCGGGCTACAACCCGCTGTTGCCGTTGGATCCCAAGTCGCAGTTCCCCTGCCTGGGGCCGGTTGTCTCGAAGATGTTGCAGGGCAAACGCGACAAGTCGATGCCCAACTATGTGGCCAGTGCCACCAACGTGTACGGCGGTGGCAGTGCCGGCCTGGGACCGGCTTACCTGCCCTTTGTCATTGGTGCCGATCCGAATGCGGCGGGTTTCAAGGTCAACAATCTCTCGCTGGCCCCCACGGTCAAGGACCGGATCGACGACCGTCGGCTGTTGCTGTCGGGGTTGGACGGGCTGCGGCGCGACATCGACAACTCGCGGGTGATGGATTCGATCGACAAGTTCAACCAGGAAGCCATCAACCTGCTGACCAGTGAAAAAGCCCGGCGGGCGTTCGACATTTCCATGGAATCGCCGCACACCCGCGAGAAGTACGGCCGACACAAGTGGGGCCAGCGGGCGTTGCTGGCTCGACGACTGGTCGAGGCGGGCACCAGTTTCGTGACGATGCAGATGCAGAACCCGAGCATTTCCGGTGGCATCGGCAACTGGGACATTCACGCCGTCAACGGGCACCTCTACGATGACGCCCGTGCCAGGTTGCCGGTCTTCGACCAGGCGATCTCGGCACTGGTCGACGACATTTACCAACGTGGGCTGGACAAGAAGGTGATGCTGATCGTGGCCGGCGAGTTTGGTCGGACGCCGCGGATCAATCCCCAGAAGGGCACCTCGTCGAAGGTGATGCAGCCCGGTCGCGACCACTATCCCGGCGCGATGTCGGTGCTGGTGTCCGGTGGCGACATGGAAACCGGCCAGGTGATCGGCCAGACCACCGCCAAGGGCGTTCGTCCCAAGGAGCGGCAGCTCGATCCCAACGACCTGTTGGCCACCGTCTACCAGTTCCTGGGAATCGACTACGACGCGATGATTCCCGACACCAGTGGCCGTCCGGTTCCGTTGATCCCCAGCGGGAAGCCGATTCGCGAACTGTTGTAGATGGCGACTCGGTGGATGGATCTCAATTGAGATCGGGCACGATGTACGGAGTGAAATTGGGATCCCCGCTTGGGATTTCTTTGCCCACGGCCAGTCCTCTGCGGTTGATTCCGTTGTAGAAGGCCGTGACGTCCGCACCGGTCCGCAGGGGGATGATTTCTCCGTTGGGCATGAAGACGGTACTTCCGTCGGCGTCCGACAAGTCGAGCCTGGCTCCGCTGTACTGGTCGTGACCTCCGTGCATCACCCTGGGTTGGTCCATTTGCCCGTTGATCGTGGCTGCGACTCGCTTGGTTTGCGGGTTTGTCCAGTTTTCCAGCAGGACCTTGTTGTCGACTGCCAATGCGAGATTTCGCGAGGGATTCTCGGGATCGATCACTCCCAGCAGGTCGTAATCTCCCACCAGTGGTTTTTTTTGTCGTATGTCAATTATCTGGCCAGGTTCGTAGTCCCATCCTGGATTGTCCGACAGTTCGAGGACCTTCCCATTTTTGGTGCGGGGCACACCGAACTGGTCGACGACGGCGTAACCATTGTCCAGGGCGGCCTTGAGATGCTTTTGTCCGTCGACGGTCTTGTGCTTCAGCCTGACCACGTCTCCGAAATTCTCGGTGTACAGTCCGTTCTCGATGGTGACGATCCCGGTGGTCTTGCTGGTTTTTGCTTTGATCGCCATCGGCTTGGCCGGAAAACGTCTTGCGATCAACGGTGTTGATCGCGGGTTGGTGTTCCGGACCGCAATGATCAGGTTTTCCTGTTTGGCAATACGTTCAAAGACCTCAAAGTGTGCCGGTGTCATTCCACTGAGCTTGATGGTCGCGCCGCGGCTGAGCGGAATGGCTTTCTTGACCTTGGGTGCCGCCTTCTTGGCGCCCTTCATCACCAATGCGGTGAAGATGGCAACGCCCACGACGGCGATGAAATTGGCCAGGTGACGGGCGGCCTGGTCCAGGTCCGACTGGTTTCTCGCGGTGGCTGTCAGTTCGATAGCCGATATCAGGTCGGATGCTGCCGTGAAGACCTGGAGGCCCAGGAAAGCAAAACCGGCGACCAGCATCACGGCATCGGCAATAAACCCGACACCGAAATAGTGAGAACCCGCCCACACAGCCAGTGTTCCGGCAATCATGAGGATGGCCGTCGGGGAGATCATCTGCATGAACTCCTCCTGGATTTCGGCAGGCAGCAGCGGGCCAGTCCGATTCAGGACGATGACGAAGCGATCTTCCAGAGGCATCTCCGAGACGCGTTGCTGCTGGCGGATCGGGCCGGGTGTTGGTGTCGAACTGACAACCGTTGTTCCAGTGTCCAGTCACTGGCCGGACAATGGGTCGTTGTAGATCGGTCCTGGTGTTCGCTCACCGGACATGCTGGTCTTCTTTCAGTGACTACGGGTGGGCGTTGTGAAATGTCTTGTCGGGATCTGGGGGCAACTCAATTGCCGGTCATCCAATCATGACCTGCGGACAGCCGACACTGATTGTTCCACCATGTGCCGTCATGTCACCCATGCGTGCCGCCGGGGTTCCACCGATCAAGACTGTCATTGAGCCCAGCACGATAGAGTCGGGAGGTCCGACGCAGACCGCCATGTCTCCCACCCGGGCGGCGGGCAGGCCGCCAATCAGGACAGTGGGGCAACCCACCGAAACGGGGCCACCCACATGCGGAATTGGTGGCACACCCGGCGTGACCATGGGGCAGACGTGCATGTCGCTTATGCGTGCGGCTGGAGGCATGGAAAGGTTTCCTGTTTCGATACGGTTATTCGCCATCTTTCGGCGTCGGCGATTTCTGGATAGTGACGAGACCGAGTCGTTCAGCTTGTTGCACAAAATCCTCGGTGCCGAAAAGACACCATTCCCCCTCGTCGGCGGTTTCGACCAGCACTGCATCGATCCCCGCCATGATCTGGTCGGCCATCGCAGGAGGGCTGTGTTGCAGCATCTGGTTGAGCAGGCTGGGCCACCAGAAAGCGAAGAGCGAGCTGGGGCGAGATTGTTTGCCGGTCGATGGGTTGAGCGTGGACAACGATCTGAGTTGTTGGTGCAGGTCGTTGGTGGGCAGTTTTGAAAAGATCAACATGGCCGCGTCATTCCCGGTGACCGCATCAAGGGCCGGTTGCACCTGGTCAAGGGATTCGGGTGAGAGGAGGACCGGGGAATGCTGGGCGATGGTTTCGGGGGGATGCCAATCGAGCAGGTAGTCCGGGGTGTCGATCCCCTCGGGCAGGTCGGCTTCGCCGCGGCGGAAATCGACGACGGCGTGCAAGGGGCTGAGTCCGGACAAGCGTTGGGCGATTGTCCAGATCCCAGCCTGGTTGCCAGGTCCTGAAATCACTTTTGTCAGACCGGTCTGGCAGTCGGCCTGGACGACCGGCGATCCCTGGCTGGTGGCGGTGGATGTCGATCCAGCCGAATCCAGTGCCACGCGGATGACCGTGTTGTGGCCGATTTCGATCTCGTCCCCGTCGGAGAGTCCGGTCACATCTTCGACGCGGCGATGGTTGACGAGTGTGCCGTGAGTGCTGAGATCGTGCAGGAGGCAATCGGGGGGGACGAGCTCGATCTGGCAGTGTTCTCGCGAGATTGATTGGTCGCCTTCGATGACCAGGTTGCAACCAGGCTGGCTGCCAATGGTCAGCGGTTGGCCGGTCGCCAATGGAATCGTCATCCCCGCAGCGGGGCCGTGGATCACCTGCAAGGAACCGGGGACGCCAGGGATGGAGACCGCGGGTGATGGTTGAGGTGAGGCGGGATCTCCGGTTGGTGTTGCGGTGGCGACCGGATCGGTTGGGGCATCGGATCGTGCCCCCTGGTCGTTGGCTGGGATGTGGATCAGCAGGGCTGTCGAGTCGCCCATCGTGAGTTCGTCGCCATCGTGGATGTCACAAGTCTCGGTTTCCTGGCCGTTGACCCGGGTTCCATTGGAACTGATGTTCGTCAGCCGGGCGTGCTGTGGCGTGACGTCGATCTGGCAATGCTGGCGTGAAATCGCAGCATCGTTCTCGATGGGCAGGTCGCATTCGGTCAACCGTCCGATCAGGAACGGTTTCCCGGGCGGGACCGTGACCGATTGTCCGGTCGACGGCCCACTTGTGATCTCGATCACGACCTGAAGGTCACTGTCGGTCATTGTGAAAATCGCTTGCGCTAACAGGACTTGTTACCAGTCTTGGAGTCATCGGCCTCCGCGGCCTCAATCAGCGTGACCCCGCTGCCGACTTCGGTGGCACTGGAGGGAGAGGAGGGGCTGGCTCCGCTGCCACTTCCGGCAGCGCCGCCGCTGTTGATCATCACCATTGTGCCCTGGATATTGACACCCGTGGGGCCGATGGAGACGTAGTTGCCGCCCACTTTCAGCGTCAATTGCATCCCCGCCTCAATGACCACGTTCATTCCACCCTTGATGTGAACGGCCTGCCCCGCGTCCAGGGCTGCATTCATCCCAACCTTCTGGTGAAGATTACTGCCGACGTCCAGCGACATGTCGCCACCGACTGACTCGGCTTGTGCCCCGCCGATATCCAGGTGGCCGTCACCGCCAACCTTCTCGATCATGTCGCCGTTGACGACCACTTCCTCGTTCTCGGCAACCGTCAGGTACATGTTCTTGTCGATTTTCTCGACGTGGTCATTCTTGATGTTCAGGTGCTTGTTGCCGTGTACCAGTTCCACCTGGTCGCCTTCTCCACCGTTGTCCTCGCTGCCGACGATGAGGTGGCGATTGGCGACGACGCGTTCCATGGAGTCATTTTTGACGCGGACATCCATGTTGCGTTCGGCATGCAAGAAGATCTGTTCCTTGTCCTTCTTGTCTTCAATCCGGATCTCGTTGAACCCGTCTCCGTCCTTGGAACTGTTGGTCTTGATGTAGCTACGGGTCTGGTTGGCCGGCAATTCGTAGGGCGGCATCTGATCGGCGTTGTAGACGCTGCCAACAATCAATGGCCGGTCGGGATCGCCTTCCAGGAAGTCGACAACAACTTCCTGCCCGATGCGGGGGATCGACATGAACCCCCATTTCTTGCCGGCTGAACTGTGAGCGACGCGAATCCAGCAAGAGCTGCTTTCGTCCTTTTTGCCTTCGCGGTCCCAGTGGAACTGCACCTTCACACGTCCGTACTCGTCGGTGTAGATCTCTTCGCCCTTGGGGCCCACCACGACGGCTGTTTGCACGCCGGAGATCATTGGTTCGGGTGAGACGCGGGCGGGCCGAAAGACGACCGT
This sequence comes from uncultured Planctomycetaceae bacterium, assembly GCA_963933195.1. Classification (GTDB taxonomy): domain Bacteria; phylum Planctomycetota; class Planctomycetia; order Planctomycetales; family Planctomycetaceae; genus UBA8437. Next base: position 1,239 of record CAWVUS010000167.1, on the reverse strand, counting down.
GTCGGGGATGCAGGTGAACGAATTGCTGTAGTCCTGGGCAACCGAACCGCCACTCTCGTAGGCAAGAGTTTCTGTGGCAATGTGTTGGACGGACGTGATCACGAAGGATTTGTTCTCGTCTCCCCCGGCTCGTTCACCGGTGATCGTGAATTTCCCCCCCGGTGTGAACGTCTTGCAGAGGCTTGTCGCGTTGACCGTGTCATGATCAACCTCTTCCTCCTCCATTCGAAGCTTGATTTCGGCGGTCCCGTCGGATTTCTGCCCGTACTCACCGGGGTAGTCGTAGATCTCGTATTTGTCGATTCCTGGCAGGCTGACCACGCTCTTGGAATTGGAGGCCAGGTCGGTGCTGGGCGTTTCAAAGTTGTAGTCGGTGTGAGACCATTTTCCGGACACGAACCCGTAACGATGTGACCAGCTCTTGATGTGGTCGGTGACAGCATCCTGTCCACGGGATGACGGGTAGTCGACCGAGTTCTCGCCACAGTCGTTGTAGGCACCGGTGTGATCGGCCAGTACGAGGGTGTGCTTGCCATCTTCGTGTTTGAAGTAATAGAAGATTCCCTCGTCTTCCATCAGCCGTGAAACGAAGTTGAAATCGGTTTCTCGATACTGGACGCAATAATCCCGCTGCTGGTGTTGCCCCTTGATCTGAAGGTCGTAGTCGCTGAAGCCGAGATCCTTGAAGACCTGTTCAATGATCTCGACAGCCGTCTTTTGCTGGAAGATGCGGCAATCAGCGGTCTGCGACAGGAACCACAGCCAGGGGACGACCTTTGCACGGTAATTGCGTCGTCCGTCTTCGACATCGCCGGCGACCAGTTCGGAGACGAACCCATTGAAGAATCGTGGCGTGTCGTCGGTGAGCTTGACGTTGAAGGTGACGTTCTTCCCGACGAGGTCGTTGGCAGAAATCTCCGAGTCGTCGGAAATCAACTCGAGTTCGTAACTGAACAACCGCGAAATGTTCTCGGTGCCACGGAACCCGGCCAACAGCAGCACATCGCTACCCAGCGGGGTTTTGATCCCGAGAACGCGGTTTTCTTGGAGGAGTGCCATCGAGCGGTCCCCGAAAGTGATTGTCCCAGTTGTGTGACTGTGGTTTGAGACACAGGGGCCGGCCTTCACGGCCGGCCCCTGCATCCCGGTGGAGGTTCAGGAGTTCCTCCACCACCGATCTTTCCTCTACGCTTCGCCCTCTTCCACCTTCCAGGTGTACTCGATGTTGCCCTTGGACTT
>CAWVUS010000166.1:0-11939 GCA_963933195.1 uncultured Planctomycetaceae bacterium | reverse complement strand
TACGAAGAACAGACGATGAAGGAGATCGGCGCCACGCTCGGACTCTCCGAGTCACGCGTCTCGCAGATGCACTCCAGTATCGTCGCCCGACTGCAGGGACAACTCAGGCAGCGACGACCCGAGTTTGCCTGAAAGTGGCCAGGGGACTGGCCGGAGGACAAGTCACGTCCCCGGTCGGTTGCCCCACAACTCGATATGCAAACGTGGCGAAACCCGCCACCCTCTTGACTCGGCCGCCTCGCGGATCCAGCCGGCCCTCTCGGCAATCTGCTCGCTGGTGACGGCCTGGGGCATCAGCCACACCCGTCCGGGGTCCACTGCCGGAAATCGTTCGATGTAACGCTCGACATCAGCCACGTCATGAGACTGATCGACAACGAATTTCAGCTGGTAATCGAAGTCCTCGATCCACCGCCGGATGACCTCGGCGGAATCCCGAGTCTCCTCGTGGCGAGCCGACCACACCGGATCATCAATCGGTGTGGAATTGGCGAGCTTGGGGCTGATCGACATCAGGTCGGCTGACACGGCGGCATCAACGGTACCAGCCGTCTCGATCGTCACCACAAATCCCCGGTCTTGCAGGGCGCGTGTCATCGGCACCACCCCGGGCTGCAACATCGGCTCGCCGCCGGTCACCACCACGTGAGGACATTCGAGTTCGGACACCTCCTCGACCACCGCTTCCCAGTCACGGTGGTCTCCGCGAGGTCGCCAACTCGTCTCGGGCGTGTCACAGAACCAGCACCTGAGATTGCAGCCGCTGGTGCGCACGAACGCCGAGGGAATTCCTGCGAATCTCCCCTCGCCCTGGATCGATGCGAACACCTCCGCAATCCACATACCGCCCACCTCCATCGTCCGCTATTGATAGCTCGCCGGATCCTCGATCCCGGCCTCAGCAAACCCCTTCAACCGCAACCGGCACGAATCGCACCGCCCACACGAACGCCCCTGGAGATCGGGATCGTAGCAACTGTGGGTCAAACCGTAATCCACTCCCAGCGTGATTCCCGTCGCGATGATCTCGGCCTTGGTCATCGCGATCAATGGCGAATGGACCTCGAATTGGCCGGTTCCTTCCACGCCCACCTGCGTGGCCAGGTTGGCCAACTCGGCAAAGGCCTTGATGAACTCCGGACGGCAATCGGGGTACCCGCTGTAATCGACCGCGTTGACACCGACAAACAGGTCGGTCGCTCCCAGTGTTTCAGCCCAACCCAGGGCCACGGCCAGGAAGATCGTGTTGCGGGCCGGCACGTACGTCACCGGGATCCCCTCCTCCATCTCCGCCTCGTCCCGGTCCTTGGGCACAGCGATGTCGTCGGTCAGGGCCGACCCACCGAAGACTCTCAGGTCCAGCGGAATCACCACGTGCTGCTCGACATCCCCCGCGGCCGCGACGTTCCCGGCGGCCTGGAGTTCGAACCGGTGCCGTTGGCCATAATCGAACGACAGCGCGTACGGCCGAAATCCCCGGTCACGGGCAATCGCCAGCACGGTCGCGGAATCCAGGCCACCACTGAGCAATACAACGGCCGGTCGGTTCTCCGACATCCCCTCGCTCCCCTTTCAATCCTCTCAATCCCACCCGATCTTACAGATCCCGCGTTCACCAATCACCGCTGGTTGACCCTCCCCGGGAACGACGTCTAGAGTGGATTGTTGGCCCGAGCAACGCGCCAGAACGGATAGAACGCTCGGGAGACGTGAATTTGAGAGGAGAGATCAGCCGGTGGCTGAGAAACCCTGGGGGGGACGATTCGACGGCGAGACAGACCCTCGCGTCGAGGCGTTCACCGAGTCCATCAGTTTTGACCATCGCCTGGCCGCGGTCGACGTCCGTGGTTCGCAAGCGCACGCGCGGATGTTGGCCACTGTGGGACTTCTCACCGAGATCGAACGTGATGCAATCGTCGACGAACTCGATGTGATTCTCTCGGAAATCACCTCCGGAACCTTCGCCTTCCACGTCGAACTGGAAGATGTGCACATGCACATCGAGTCGGCCTTGATCGAACGCCTCGGCGATATCGGCCGCAAGTTGCACACCGCCCGCAGCCGAAACGACCAGGTCTCGACCGACCTGAAACTCTACGTCCGGGACAGTATCGACACGATCGACGGGTTGCTGCTGGAACTGCAACGTGCCTTCGTGTCGCGCAGCGAGACCGATCTTGCGGTGATCCTGCCGGCCTACACGCACCTGCAAAGGGCTCAACCGGTTCAGGCCATCCAGTACTGGCTGGCCTACTGTGAGAAATTCGGACGAGATCGTGGCCGGCTGGCCGACTGCCGCCAAAGGCTCAACGTCTCGCCCCTGGGAGCCGCCGCCCTGGCGGGAACCAGCCTGCCGATCGACCGGGAACAAACAGCCAACGACCTGGGCTTTGACGCTCCCGCGGGCAACAGCCTGGACATTTCCAGTGACCGCGACTTCCTTGTCGAATTCACCTCGGCACTGGCCCTGGTGGCGATCCACCTGAGCGGTTGGGCCGAGGAGTGGATCCTGTGGTGTTCGACCGAGTTCGACATGATCAGCCTGCCGGACGCCTACACGACCGGCAGTTCGATCATGCCACAGAAGCGGAACCCCGATGTGCTGGAACTGATCCGTGGAAAATCGGCACGGGTGATTGCCGCCACCAACCAGTTGATGGTACTGCTCAAGGGCCTGCCATTGGCCTACAACCGCGACCTCCAGGAAGACAAGATTGCTGTCTTTGACGCGATCGACACCACGGTGGCCTGCCTGGAACTGGCTCCGGCCATTGTCAACACCGCGCGGCTGAACACCGACTCGATCGCCGAGCGGCTGGAGGACGGATTCCTGGACGCCACCGCGTTGATGGAGTACCTGATCCGGCTGCAGGTCCCGATGAGAACCGCTCACGAAACAGTCGGCCGGTTGGTGGCTCGCTGTGAGTCGGATGGCCTCAAACTGGCCGACCTGACGCTGGAACAGTTCCAGGAAATCCACGCATCGATCGACGAATCGATTTTCGACGTGCTGGGAACAGCCAACGCTGTGGCGATCCTGAGCAGCCAGGGCTCGGGTGGTCCCGATCCGGTGGCCAACTCGCTGGCCCATTGGCAGCAGACGCTGGGCCTCGACTGAGCCCCGGGGACACACCGCCATGCGCAACATCCGCCTGAGGCTGGCCTACGATGGGACCGCTTATGTCGGCTGGCAGGTGCAGCCCAACGGTCCGAGTGTGCAATCGTGTCTTGAGACGGCGATCGAGAAATTGACCGGCACAGCCACGCGGGTCACCGCTGCCGGCCGTACCGACTCGGGTGTACACGCGGTTGGCCAGGTCGCCAACTTCACCACCAACTCGGACATCCCCTGCAGCAATATCCTCTCGGGCCTGCAACATTTCCTTCCCGCCGACATCGTGGTCGTCGAGGCCGACGAAGTCGGAGAGGAATTCCATTCGAACTACGCGGCACTCGGCAAGTGGTACCGCTATGTGATCCACAACGCCCGGCCCCGGCATCCGTTCCTGGATCGCTACGCCTGGCAATATGAAGCCGACCTGGATATCCAGGCCATGCGAGAGGCAGCCCGACGACTGATCGGGACGCACGACTTCCGGGCCTTCGAAACCCAACACCCGAACCGGGCCACCAGCGTGCGAACCATTCGCCAACTGGATGTTGCCCGCCACGGCCAGTTCAGCACCTGGTCGCTGTGGCCGGTTCGCGATGGGGACCCTGCTGGCGATGGACCGTTTGTCTGGATCGACATCGCCGCCGACGGGTTCCTCTACAACATGGTCCGCGCCATCACGGGAACGCTCGTCCAGGTGGGCCGTGGCCGGATGACGGCCGACGAATTGACTGACGTGCTGACCACCGGCACCCGCGACGATGCCGGCGAAACGGCTCCGGCGTGTGGTCTGTACCTGATGCAGGTCGAGTATGATGAATCCGTCACGCCGGTCGTCATGCCCACCGATCACTCCTGACTCTCCCAGCCCGCTCCACCGCAAACCCACCTCCCATGCGAATTGTCCACGTCATCACGAGATTGATCGTCGGAGGAGCACAGGAAAACACCCTGTTGACGGCGGCGGGACAGGCCGAGGAATTCGGTGACGATGTGACCGTCGTCACGGGTCCGGGAGCGGGCCCCGAGGGGAGCCTGGAGGAATGGGCCCTCCAGAGAGGTCTCGCGCTGCGACTGGTCCCGGAGATGGGTCGGGCCATCCGGCCATGGAAAGACTGGAAAAGTTACCAGGCGATCGCCACCGCGATCCGGGAACTGTCTCCTGACATCGTTCATACTCACAGTTCCAAGGCGGGAATCCTTGGCCGCGCCGCCGCCAACGGCCAACGGGTCCCGGTCGTGCATACCATCCACGGTGCCGCCTTCCACTTTGGACAGTCCCGGCTGTCACAAACGGTCTTCCGACAAGCCGAACGCTGGGCCGCACGACGCTGCCAGAGACTGATCAGCGTCTGTGATGCCATGACCCAACAGTACGTCAACGCGGGAATTGCGACGCCGGAGATGTTCACAACGATCTACAGTGGAATGGACGTCGAACCATTCCTGGACCCACCACGATCTCGCGAGGAAGTGCGAGCAGAACTGGGATTTGAAGAGGATGACATCGTCGTCGGCAAGGTGGCTCGCCTCTTCAATCTCAAGGGACACCAGTACCTGCTCGAGGCCGCTTCACAGATCATCGAGAACTGCCCACGTGCCAGGTTCCTGCTCGTCGGCGACGGACCATTGCGTGAGCAATTCGAATCCCAGATCTCTCGAGACGGACTGGCTGATCACTTCGTTCTCACCGGGCTCGTGCCACCGGGACAGATCCCCGAATTGATCCACGCCACCGACCTGGTCGTCCACGCCAGTGTCTGGGAAGGACTGGCTCGGGTTTTGCCTCAATCGATGATCGCCGGGAAACCGGTCGTCAGTTTCGAAATCGACGGGGCACCCGAAGTGGTGCTTCACGAAGAAACTGGATTGCTGGTCCAGCCCGAATCGGTTGAAGGACTGGTCGAGTCGGTGACGAGACTGGCAGGTGACCAGGAGTTGCGACAACGCTTGGGAGACGAGGGTTGCCGGCGGTGGACCGAGACATTCCGGTACCAGGAAATGGCTCGGCTGGTGCGAGAGGTCTACCAGGACGTGCTGGGCTGAGGACCGACACTGGCAAACAACCAGTCGATGTCAGATCGACATTGGGACGAGCCTCACAACAGGCGACGCAACTCAATGAGGTTTGTTAGACTTGTCGAATCGAAATCAATTGATTCGTTGGTCGCACACGCCAAATCGAGGTCGTCTCCATGTCGCGTTGGTCCACAACTCTGTTCATCAGCACGTTGCTGCTCTCCAGTTTCTCCGCCATCGCGGACGCCGGCCAGGTCAGTGTCAAAGGTGTGCACCTCTGTTGCGGAGCCTGCCAGGCTCGGGCCGAGAAGGCTCTCGAGGGAATCCCCGGATTGACCAAATCCGCAGTGGATCGCAACGCGAAAATCATCAGCTTCATCGCGGCAGACGCCAAGGCTCTCAGCACCGGCATCGCGTCGCTGGCCAAGTCGGGTTTCTACGGCAGGGCGACTCACGACACAAAACCGGTCAAGTTCCCACTCACCGGCGCCAAGAAGGGCGCCCGTGGTGACGCCCACACTCTGCGTGGAGTCCATCTCTGTTGCGACGCCTGTGTCGTCGGTGCCCAGAAGGCCATCGAGACGGTCAAGGGCCTGCAGGCGATCGAGATCGATCGCAAGCAACGGACGGTCAAGCTGATCGGGAAAGGAATCCGGCTCGAGGAAGCCCTTTCCGCTTTGAAGAAGGCCGGATTCTACTCACACGTTCACCCGCCGAAGAAACCCAAGACACAATCGTCACAGAAAAACACCACGAAGAAAAAGTGATCTGCCATGGACTCGCGGCGAATCAGCGGTGGGGGCCTGCTGCTGGTCCTGTTGGCGGCTCCCGCCATGGCCTGGCAGGACACCACACCTCCTCCCCAGATCCAGTATCTCGAAGGACTCCCACAACGGCCCTACGCGGTGGCGATCAGCCCCGACGCGCTCACGGTTCTGGCAGGAGGAGTCGACGGCACGATCGGTGTCTGGGATCGCAAGACCGGTGAACCCGTACGAGTCTTCCAGGGCGTCGCCGGTCCTGTTCTCGGTCTCTCGATCTCTCGCAGCGGCAAGCACTACGCCGCCAGCGGAATCCACGGCCCGGTCAAGATATTTGACTTGCCCCGCCGCACCGCGCTCGCCGAATTGACCGGACTCAGCGGCGACCCCACCTGCGTGGCAATTTCGCCCGACGGAAAAGTGGCGGTCACCGGCGACGCCGCCAAGATCGTCCGCGTCTTCGACCTGGTTACCAAAAAGGCCGCTCGCGACCTGCCCGGCCACACCACCCCCATCACTGGTGTGACATTCATTCCCCAACTCCGCACCGTGCTCGCAGCCGCCCAGGATGGCACGTTGAGAGGCTGGCTCTACACCAACGGCGAAAACCAGGGCGTGATCCACACCGCGCCGGTCAACGCGGTCGTGGTCAACACCGAGGGCCGGTTGGTCGCGGTCGCTGGAAACGACGGCGTCGTCCGGATGGCCACCTGGCCGCCGGTTCCGTCCCAGCAACTGGTTCAACACGGAGCCAACGTCGCCGCAGTCGCCATCACCCCCGACGGCAAGACGATCGTCAGTGCCAGTGAGAACCAGCAATTGCAGGTTTTCGACGGGGCCACCGGCAAGGCCAGTCGGACCCTGGCCGGACAACTGGGAACGACCACGTCGGTGGACATCCATCGCAACGGCAACCTGGTTGTCACGGGCAACACCACCGGAACCTGGCAGGCGTGGGAGACAACCCAAGGAAAGGCTCTGCCCGGCCGTGGCGGACACCAACAGGGCATCCTGTCGATCTCGGTTTCCCCGGCCGACATTCCGCGATTGGCCACCACCGGGACCGACGGCACGGTCCGGGTCTGGACTCTCGTCGCGGCTCCTGCCCCGTTGTCCGGACACGCCATGTCGCTGACGTCGATTGCCTTGTCAGCCGACGGAAACACGCTCATCACCGGTAGCGCCGACAAGACCCTCAGGACCTGGACCACCGCCGACTCGAAACCGGGACGTTCCCTGCCGGCGATCGCCGGAACCGTCACCAACGTCGCGGCCGGCCCGAAGGGCACGCTGCTGGTTCGAGGCGACACGATGGGGCGAATCGAACTGACTCCCGCCAACGGCAAGCCACGCACGCTCGGAGCCCACACCGGTGCCATCACGGCTGTCGCTGTGCTCCCCGACGGAAAGACCACTATCACCGCCGGAGCCGACGGCAAAGTCCGCACGTGGACACACAGGCCCGAACCCGCACAGACCTTCCCGGCCCATCCCGGCCCCATCGGATTTGTCACCCGTTCAACCGATGGCAAGCAATTGCTGACCGGATCGAACGACGGCAAACTGCGACTGTTGGCCGCTGCCGGTGGCAAGATCATTCGGACATTGGACGGGCTGCCCGGAACCATCACCGCCGGTGGCTTCGCCCGAAACGGCACGCTGCTGGTCGCCGGAAACAACCAGGGAAAGGTGCGAATCTGGAACACCGCAAACGGAACTGCCGTCGGTGAACTGGTGGTCCACGCGGGCGCGGTCACCGGGGTCGCGATCCACCCGGACGGGAAGCGACTGATCACGTCCGGTGCCGACGGCACCTGGAAGGTGTGGACGCTGCCACTGCCAGCACCCGCGGGAGCCAAGAAACCCGCGGCCAAGAAGAAGCCGACAGAGGCCATCAAGCCGGTGACAATGGTCACCGCACATCCCGGCGGAGTCACCTCGCTGGTCCTTGCCGCCAATGGTGGCCAGGTGCTCACCGGCGGTGTCAACAAGCAGGTCCGACTGTTCGCACTCACCGGCCAGCCAGTTCGCAGTTTCTCGGGACACGCCAGCCCGGTTCGTGGCATCGCCCTGACAGCCGATCGTGTCGTGGCCGCCGGTGACGACAAGACGGTCCGCAGTTGGACCCGCTCCAACGGAGCCGCCGGACCGATTGTGACTCTGCCGGCCACCGTGCTCGGGCTGGCCGTCGATGCCAGCGGACAAAAAGCCGCCGCCACGCTGTCCGATGGCAGCGTCCGGGTTGTCGACCTGGTCAACGGGGCGACCCTCGAGTGGTTCGTGGGTCACAAGGGACCGGTTCGCGGGGTGGCCTGGACAACGGCCGACACGATTGTCAGTGGTGGTGACGACAAGTCGATGCGAACGGCCGTCGTCAGTGCCCTCTCGGTTCATATTGCCGACGCCACCGCCGTGGGCGACCTGGCAGTGCTACCCGATGGCAACGGCTATTTCACCGGTGGAGCCGATCGCACGTTGAAACAATGGACAAAGGCCGGCAAGCCGGTCAGAACGTTGGCCACGTTGGCCACCGCCATCCGACACGTCTCGGTCAGTCCCGACGGGAAAACCGTGACTGCCGGCGGCGACCCATTGACCTCGAACAAGGAACTCCGGGCTTTCCAGGTCGCCGACGGTAAGCAGTTGTTCTCCGTACAGATGCCTTCGGGAATCACCGCTGTGACCATGGCGGGCAACTCGCGGATCGCGGCGGCGGATTCGGCTAAGGCACTGCGATGGTTCGATGCCGTGACCGGCACCCTGCTCGAGTCCACTGTGACCACGGCCGTGGTCACAGACATGATCGCCAGTACCGATGGCCACCGGCTTTACCTGGCTGCGACCGACAACAACGCCTGGATGATCCGATCATCACTGGACCACCTGTTCCGCGGGCACCAGGGAGCGGTCAGCGGCGTGGCCTGGTCGGCCGACGGACGCTGGCTGTTTTCCGCGGGTTCCGACAACACGCTCAGGCAATGGGACACCACGACCGGCAAGGCCACCCGTCTTTACTCCGGCAGCAACAAGCCGCTGGTCTCACTGGCGGCTTCAGCCAATGGCCAGCGACTGGTCGCTGCCACCAACGACAACCGGATCCTGGGCTGGCCGCTCAAGGCCGATGCCGCGACAGCAGCGGTGGCCAGTGACCTGGCCATCACCACGCCGACACCGATCATCGACGTGGCAATCAACGCGGACGGCACGATCATCGCCACCGGAGGAAACGACAACGTGATCTCGTTGTGGAATTCGGCGACGACCAGCCTTCGGGAACGCCTGCCCGGCCACACCAGCACACTACGCACCGTCGCGATGACAGCCGACGCCCGTCGCGTCGTCAGCGGTGCGAATGACCGCTTCGTGATCCGTTTCACCCCGGCAGTCGTCGCCGCCTTCCAGGCTCACAAGACGCCGATCCGGGCAGCGGTCTTTTCTCCCGACGGCCAGCACTTGATCACCGCCGGAGACGACAAGCGCGTCGCACGCTGGATGGTCCCCGACGGTCAGCCAATCAACGAATACACCGGGTCCAGCGGCCCCGTCCGGGCCCTGGCCATCAGTGGCAACGGCACGCTACTGGCCGCCGGAGGCGACGACAAGGTTCTCAGGACCTGGTCGGTCGCCGAGGGCCAGCCCACAGCCCAGGCGACACTTCCGGCAACAATCACCGGCGTCGCACTCGACGCAACCGGCACCACCATTGCTGCCACCTGTGACCTGGTGGTCCGCCAGTTCGACATCGCCACGGTTGCCGGCAAGAGAACACTGGTTGCCCACCAGGATGGCCACGGCCACACCAAGAATGCCACTGCCATCGCGCTGGCCGCTGGAGATCGCGGCATGGTCACCGTGGGCCTCGATCGAACACTTCGACACTGGTACGCCGCCGCCGGTCCGCCACGAATCGAACTGGCCGGTCACACCGGGCCGGTGTACTCATCGTCGTTCAGCCCCGACGAGAAGCTACTGGCCACCGCGGGAGGAGATCGCACGGTGCGGCTGTGGAATCTCGAAACCGGCGAAGCTGCCGGAACACTCAAGGGACACACCCACCAGGTCACCGGCGTTTCCTTCAATCCCCAGGTCAAGCAACTGGCCAGCACCAGCCTGGACGGCACGCTGCGACTCTGGCCGTTGGAAGGTGACGCCGAGGTGAAGGTCTTTCGTGACGGTGTCGAAGGAGGCCTGCTGGGCCTGGCGATCACCCCCAATGGCAACGGCATTTCGGTGGTCGGCCGAGATCGCCATTGGCGGCTTTTGGATCGCGCGACCCTGAAACCAGCACGTGATCTCGCCGGCCACGCCAGCCCGATCTATGCGGTGGCGTTCAACGGTTCGGGCAATCGTGCGGTGACGCTGGACCGATCGGGCAAGCTGTTTCTCTGGGACGCAACCAACGGCAACATTCGCTTTCACCAGCAGCTGCCGCTGAAACGCGCGACCTCGGTGGCCTACGCCCCCGACGGCAGCGAGGTCTTCGTCGCGGGCGACGACAAGCGACTCCTGAAGGTGGTCATCCCCACCAGCGTCCGCTAGCCACGCCCGGCCTAGTAGCCGATGACCTGGATCTCGGCGAGGCCGGCAAAGCTGCTGGGGGCCCAGAGTGACTTGGCCTTGAGAATGACGTACCGGCCGGTGACCTGGTCAACAGGCAACAAGATGCTGAAGTCCGGCTGATCACTGGCCCCCGGTGCCCGGGGAATCGTGCCGCTGATCTCTGGAGTCAAATCGGTTCGTGAGTTGGCGACGAACACGTCAACATCCTTCCAACCCCGATCGCGCTGGCCGACTCCGTTGTAGTTCCAGACCCGTACAGCGGTGACAGTTTTTTCCGACCCCAGGTCCAGGATGATCGTGCCGGGCTTGCCCAACGGGTGCTGCCAACCGGTCATAAGATCCTCAGCATCCCACTTGCCATCCAGGACGGCTGAATGAGAACTCTTCTCGTAGACTCCAACCGAGGAGGCCACCTTGATGCCCTCCAGTGGTGCCGGTTCGATCGTCCCGATCAACACGGCCAGTTTCTTGGCCGCCCGGGCTGACGCGGCCTGTTCCTTGTCCTTCCGCGAGGCCACCTCGGACAATCGTCCGGGCAATTTGGCCAGCAATTCGACCGTTGTCGCATCCACCTCACTGGGCAATCCACGGAGCGCCACGAGGTCGTCCTGGCCATGTCGTGACATGGCCGTGAAGGCAGCCCGCAGGGCCGATTCCAACTCGGGACCATCCGCGTGCAAGGTCGAGAGCAACACCAACAACGTCTCAGCCGGCGGATCGGGAACGGCGGCCAGCGATGTCAGCACCGCGGCCTTTTGAGCCGATGACTTGGCAGTCCCAAGCAACGGCAACAACAGTGGCCCGGCTCCCGATTCTCTCACCTGGCTCAGTTCCCGCACCGCATCCGGCCAACTGGCCTCCTGCTCGACCCGCGAAAGGACACCAACCATCGCCGGCACGGCCAGTTCGGGTCGCCGCAATCGCCTGAGCATCTCCAGCGTGTTCTTGACCAGCCTTGGCTTGTCCTTGCTCCGCACGGCTTCCAGCAACAACGGAATCGCTGTGTCGGGATCTCGGCGCAACTGGTTCTGTGCGGCCCGCACCTCGCTGCGCTGGGTCGAGGCAAGCATTTTCATCCACGACCCCAGTCGTCGCCGTGCCGACCGATGTGCTTCGATGGCAGCCTTGAGTTCACGAACTGTTTCACGTTGCCCGGAAGTTGGCGCCATCGACAGCACGCCATCCAGGGCCGCGGTCGCCTCGTCCAGCTTCCCAGACTCCTGCAGTTCTTTCGCTTCGGCCAACCGCTGAGCTCGCTGCTCGGTCTTCTCCTGGGCCAATCGCTTGGCCTCAGCCTCTCGGGCCGACGACACCTGGGACTTGAGTGATTCGAGCTCCTTGAGGCCACCAGCTTTCTCGTCTCCGTCCTCGGCCTCCGACAGCAAAGCCTCGGCCGCGGCCATCTGCTTGTCAGCCTCGTCGAGACGGGCATGATCGAGGTGATCGACGGCTGAGGCGAGCAACTCGATCCACGGCGGCGGTGGCGA
>CAWVUS010000165.1:0-11974 GCA_963933195.1 uncultured Planctomycetaceae bacterium | reverse complement strand
GCCTTCGGATCCTCGAACACCAGGTACTCGTAGTCGTTCTTGCTCTCGATCTCCAGTTCGATCTCCACCAGGTCTCCACTGGTCAACTTGCCCAGGTCGGCCACCTCCTGGCGGTCGTAAACCAGCCTGGACTGTTTCAGCGCCTGGCCCCTGCCGCCAGGGACGTCCGCGGTGGCACCCTGGCGACGAACCAGTCGGTAGTACTTCCGCTGCACCTTGATCTCCAGCCCCGCCTTCGTGATGAAATCCTCGGTCGTGAAGTAGGACAACCACGTGTTGAAATACACCGGCCCCGCTCCACGACGGCGAACCTCGATCGTGTGTTTCCCACCAGTCACGTCGGCTCCCTCGACGACCACGGCGTTGTCGAAGCTGAAGAGGTTCTCGGCATTGACCTTCACCGACTTGGCCACCTTGCCATCGATCACCACCTCGATGGTCACGTCGGGAACCGATTCGCCACTGCGGTTGAGAAACTCACCCAGCGACTCGATACACAACGCCGTGTCACGGGTGCTGTTCCAGTAGGTCGCGTGCCGGCGATTGTTGACCAGGTACTTGGCCAACCGCGACGCACGGACACCCCTGGGATCGGTCAGTGCCAACAACTTCAGGTAGATCGCGTTCGCCTCGATCTCGTTCCCATGCCACCTCCACCACATGGACCCATTCGGCAGGTGCAACCATGCGGTCTGGTTCTCGTCGTCCTGCTGCAAGAACTGATCGATATTGCGAACAACCATCGCGAGTCGTTCCTGTTGGCCACTGGCATGGAAGGCCAGGCCGATCAGGCCCTTGGCATAAACGCTCAAACCGATCCGGTCGCGGTACAGGAAATCTCCCATTGCCTCGTCGAGTGAATCGGCATCCACCAGCACGCGGTAAACCAGTGCGTCGAGGTTGCCGGCCCGCACCTTGTAGGGCTTGGTCTTGGTGGCCGCGTTCTTCAGCTTCTGCACCTCCCGGGCCTGGTGTCTCTTCAACCACGCGACCCCTTTCTCGTGAACCCCCGGTGCCAGGGCCGCTCCATTGGCCCGCGCCAGGGTGAGCCCGTGAACAACGGTGGCCGTGGTGTGTGCACTGGAACTCTCGCCGGGTCCGGAGAACCAGCCCCAGCCTCCGTCGGAGAGTTGCATCTCCGAGAGAGCCTTGACGCCCTCCTTGACCAGCCGAGCCACCTCGGCATTGTCGAACACCGGATTCCGCTTGAACCGTTTCCATCTCCTGGCCCTCTCGCCCGCCTCGCCCAGTTCACCGGCATTGAGGTTGGTGCGTTTCTTGCGGACGGCTTCCAGATCGATCTTCATTTTTTTCAACAGGTTGTGAGTGACCAGGGTGGGCAGAAAGCGATTCAGTGTCTGCTCGGTGCAGCCGTACTCGTAATCGACGAGGTAGGGCAGAGCGTCCACGAGTGCTCCGGCCAGGGTCGGCGAGTAACGGATTTCCAGCCGCGAGCGGTCGGGTCGACGGGCATCGGGAACGGTCAGGTCGAACCGTGTCGACTTGCGGTCGCCACGCAGGACTCCGGTCGTGGACTCGGTCTTCTGCATCCCGTGAACGAGAACCGGGAAACGCAATTCCATGGCGTCGCTCTCGACATCGGTCAAAGCCGCCATCCTCACGGTCGCCTCGCCCGGAGCAATCACCTTCACCCGCCAATCAACGCGGACTTCTCCATCGGCGGGCAAGTGGACTTTCTTCTCCAGCGGACCCACCGCTGCCAGCGTGCCTCCCTCGAGTGCCAATCGAACCACGGCCATCTTGTCGTTGGCCAGGTAGTTGTGGACGTTGGCCGAAACAACCACTTCGTCCGTCTCGGTGAAGAACCTCGGGGCCTGCAGGCGAACCAGAACATTCTTGGTCGTCAACACGCTGGCGGTGCCTTCACCGACATTGGTCCCGTGTCCCATGGCCCAGGCCCGCACCGTCCAGGTCGTCAGGTTCTCGGGCATGTCGAGCTTGAGCTGGGCGCGGCCGTCCTTGTCGGTGGTCACCGACCCAACCCACAACGCGGTGTCCGCGAATTCCGTACGAACCGTCGGGGCAACCGTGGCTTCGGCTCCTCCAGCCTTGTCCGCAGCGAATTCCGCAACCGACGCATCTGCCTGTCTCGCCGACTTGGGCGCAGCCGCCATGGCCCTCGGCATTCCGCCGCCGCCGCCGAACATTCTTCTTCCCCGATTCTCCTGTTGCGCGACGAGATTCCCAAAGACCCCCAGTCGTGACATGGAGATCTCTCCCCGCTTCACCAGGTTGCCGTTCGAACGGGTGAGATTCGAGGTTGTCCGGGGGTAGTGCGAACGTCGGAAGTTCCAGAAATACTTCCGGATCCCGGCGACATTGCTGCCCCCCGAGATGTACTCGACGCTCTTGTCGTACATCGTCAGGACCAGCGAACCGGAAAACGGTTTGCCGGCAGCGTCGGTCAGTGACACGTCGAGCGTGGCGGGAGCACCCGGAAGGTACTCCTTGGCCGAGGGCTTGACCGCCACATTGATCACCCGTTTCTCGGGAGGCACGAACAACTGTCGGACCTTGGAGTGCAGCTTGCCATCCGAGACGGTCATCACCTCGACAAAAATATTCGGCCGATCGCCAGGACCGATCGGCACCTCGATCTCGGTGCTCTTGCCCTTGATCCGGACAACCTGAGGCTTCGGATACACCCCGCCCTCGGGCCGCACAAACACCAGCACGGTACTACCACGGCGATTGGTGTTGAGCATCAGCTTGGCCACCTGGCCGGGCTTGTACTCGCGGCGATTGGCGGTCAGTTCCAGGTCATCGAAACGGAAGTCATTGCCGTCAAACTCCGGGCCGCGGACCAAAAACACCTGGGCACCCTCGATACGACGATCCTCACCGTCCTGGATTTCACAGGAAATTCGGTACTGACCTGCATCGGTCGCCTTCAATGTCAGGGCGGCACCGCCCTGGGCATCGGTGACGGCGTCCCATCTCCGCACCCGCTTCTCCTCGGGACGACCCTGTTTGTCGTAGCTGATCCGGTACAGCACGAATCGGCCCTTGCCCGAAACGGGCCGGCCGTCCAGCGTGCGGGCCCGGACATGGGCCTGGATTGTCTCGCCGGTCCGGTAGTAACCCCGGTCGACCCAGGTCACAACGCGGAATGGACGCCGGGCGGCCATCACCGATCCGGTGCCAACAATCGTCCGACGCGACGCGTCCACCACCTCGGCGGTGATCCGGTACCGGTGATCCGAATCCGGGTGGAATCGCTTGGCCACCGACGTGTCAATATTCAGTTCCACCGTCCCGTCCTCACCGATCTCAACCTCGTTCTCCACGATCAGTTCAGGAGGATGATGCGGTCGGCCAAACCACGGCGGTGACGGTCTCACGCAACCCCAGCCCCCGAAACCGGGGTACCAGCGGTACGAGTCTGCAAACCATCCGTACCCCGACCCGTAGAGCCAGTCCCAGCGACCGACCGGGAACCAGTGATCGTTGTGAATCTCGCGCTGCACGCGGTACTTGACCGTCGCACGGCTGACCGGACCACCAAAGAAATACTTGGCAACAATCTTCGCCTTGATCGTCTTGCCCAGCGACACCGGTCGCTCGGGCGCCTCGACGGTCACCTCGTACTCCGGCTTCTTGTATTCCTCGACCCGAAATGATCCGCCACCGCCGACCACCCGCCTGTTGAGCCCGGGCATCACCAGGTCGGATTTCTTGGTGTTGATGCGAATGCTGTACTGGCCCAGGTTGGCCGACTCGGGCAAATCGAGTGCACCATCGAACCCACCCCAGGCGTCGGTCGTGAACTGGCGTTCCATGACTTCCTGGTTCCGGGGATCGGTGACTCGAACCGTCACTTTTTTCCCCGCGTACACGCTCTGCTCGTCCTTGTCGTAACGCGCCTGGCGAATCCAGAACTTGAACCGAACCGGTTGACCCGGTCGATACACCGGACGATCGGTGATCACGTACACGCGAGTCGTGTCGAACACCCGGGAGGTGCGGCGGCCGAACCAGGCCGAACGAAAACCGAGGTACGCTCGTCGGCCATCAGCCGTCCGGGCGACCACCAGCCAGCGAAACCGTTTCTTGGAATCGTCGGCCGGAGGAACCAGTTGTCCCTGCTTGTCTGTGACCCGGGAAAACTCGTCGACGTTGATCTCGACCTTCCTCCCCTTCTGAACACGACGCTGTTCGAATCCAAAGAACTCGACCCTGGCTCCCGGGATGGGTGCACCGGTCACCGCATCGGCAACGAAATACAAATCGCCACCGCCGATCCGTTTGTGTGCCAGCGCCGTGTCGCTGATCCAGACCAGGATGTGACTGGTGTTGCCATCGGTCATCCGGGCAGTCAGCAGATAGGCACCCGCCTGTTTGAGCGGAGTCTCGAGTGTGACCAGGCGGTCAAGATGTTCGGGCCGGGGTTTCAGTTTCCGGGTCCACGTGGCGACCTTCTCACCGATGTATTTCTGCTGGTTTTGCTGCACCAGTCGAAAACCAATGTTCTCGACATTCAACTGGTTGTAGTCAAACTTCAGCGGCTTCCGCTTGATGTAGGCCTTCACGTCAGCCAGCAACTGGTCGACTCGTACCCGGGACGCCTCGAGCTGAACTTCGTTTCCGTTCCGGAAACGGAAGTCGAGCGTGGTCGCGGTTCCGGCGGGCGCGACCACGGCCCGTTCGAACTGTCCCCAGCGGCCGACGATCTGATCGAGCCGCTTGCGACGGTACACGTTGTTTCCCGCTCCAAACTTCTCGATCGCATCACGCCAGGCCGTGGCCGCTCGCGGATATTGCTGGCGGTTTTCGAAGATGCCAGCCAGGAGGTCTGCCGCGGAAGAAGAATGAGAGCCACGGCCCGCGGCGGCAGCCTGGGTCAACAACAGGATGTGGTTGTGTTCGGGGGGAAGAGAGAATCGCTGCACACCCGTCGCCAATCGCGCGATTGTCTCGGTCCCGGCCAGGGATCTGACCGACCACGGTCCCGCGGCCGGTTGGTCATCATCGTCGTCCTCGCGAGGCTGAATTCCGGCCTGCTGCATGGTCTGGACACCAAATTGGCCCCAAAGAAAACGGCCACGGCTGAGCAGGATTTCGGCCCGCAGTCCGGCATCGACACGAACGGACTGCGAGAGAGCCCACCGCCATCGCTGTCCATCGGTCGTTGCCGCTTTGAACGTCTCGGGATCGTCGTGATACAGCGGACGCCCTTTGCGATCGACCGCTGCGCCCCGAGAACCGCCTCCGGAGCCACGCCCAAAATATCCAAACCCGCTCTGTTCCAGGTCGATGAGTTTTGTGGTGTCAGTCAAGTTGGCCAGTCGCCACGACTGCCCACCGTTCCGACCCTGCATCAGGATCCGAGCCAGCTCGACGTGGAACCGGCCTCGTTCCTGCTGGCCATTCTTACCGGTTTCGGCAGCCACCAGGGGGATAGCCCGTTCCATCCAACCCAGTGCGGTGGAGCGGTCTCTTTGCATCGAGTTGACAAAACGGCCACTGACACGACCACGCGAACTGCCACGCTGAAACTCCCCCGCAACAACCCGGCCAAAGTGCTGGCCATTGGCCATCGTCTGGGCAGCGGCCAGCAGGAATCTCCAGTTCCGCCCGTGGATCTCAACCGCCTTGTTCCGCAGGGCATCGACTTCCGGGATCCGGTTCAACCGCCCCAGGCAACTGATGGCCTGCTTCAGGTCCCCGCCAACTTGTGTCGGCGACGTGCCAGGCTGCAGAACCAGCTGGCGGTAAATCTCCAGCGACTCGCGGAAATTCCCCGCTTTGAACAACTGCTGGGCACGCGTCCGCTGGCCCACCTCTTCCCGCGCCTGGTTGGTGGTCTCCGAATGTGCTGGAAGCCCCAGGGAGAGACTGGCGAAGCACGCGAGGAAGCACAGTGGGACCAGTCCGCCAAAGACCAAAACGAACCGAGGACGTACCGATTGCATCACGTTGAAATCTCCAGGCCCGAACAACTCGCCCACCTTTGGACGCGATCACCTGTATCCAAGTTCCCGACAACAACCCGGAATGACAAGTCGGATGTCGTCGCCAAAAAAGAAACCGCGAGCCGGCCTCCAGGCAGGAGACCGACTCGCGGAAACATGGTCGCGTCACGAAACGACCGTTTGGTCAGGGCAAGTGTTGAAGGGCCCTGTTTGCCAACAAACCGGAAACGATGAAACCCGGCCGTCGGTGTCTGGTTAGTCCTTACAGGTCTCGCAATCTCTTGGCTTGGAACAACTCGATTTGATCTTCAAGGGAATCGTCACTTTCACCGGCACCTTGCGGGTCACGGTCCTGGGAATGCAACGGGTCACCTGGTACTCGACCTGGCGAGGAACCTTCTTGGGACGAGTGACGTAGCGGGTGTAGCAGACCTTGCGAGGAGCACAGTAGGGAATGCAGCGGGTCTTTGTCTCGGTCCGGTGCCCGTGAACCGTGTACGGCACACGCCGAGTCTTTTCGTCTCGGACGACCTTGCAGACGGTGTAGGGCACCTTCTTCTCGTGGGTCTTCTTTTTCCACTCGCAAACCGTGTAGGGCACCTTCCGGGTCCGACACTCACGGACGACTTTGCAGACGGTGTAGGGCACCTTCCTGGTCTTCCGTTCGCGGATCACCTTGCAGACGGTGTAGGGCACCCGCTTCTTGACACAATACGGCTCGCGACGACACACCGTGTAGGGCACCCGCTTGTGCTTGATCTCGGTGACATGGGTTGTGCACGAGACCTTCTTCTTGACCCGCTTGGGAACCCAGACCCGCTTGCTGACCATTCGCGGAGCACACGCCACCTGGGCGGGCTTCTCACAACCGGGTCGCGGCGGGCCGCTGCACTTGGGCACGACCGGCGTCCGGCAACGCACCTTCACCGTCTTCCACTCGCCCCCATCGACCTCGACTTCCTTGGCAAGGGTCACCGGCCTACAGACCTTCCAGGTCACGTCCTTGTAGTGCGTCTCACGAACCGTCTTGTAGTGAGTCTCGGTGACCTCGCGGTACTTCGTCTCGTGCACCTTGCGGCACACCGTGTAACTGACCTCGCGGATCTTCTCAACAGGCACGTGCCGACAGACCGTGTAGGATTCTTCCCGGTACTTCGTCTTGTGCACCGCGTAGCGGTGGACGCACTTGACCGTCTTGTACTTCGTCTCGGACACCTTGCGGCAGACGGTGTACTTCTCGGTCCGGTACTTTGTTTCGCACGTCGGAATCTTGACGGTGTAGTTCTCGTGCCGGTACTTCGTCTCGTTGATGGTTCGCGTGCACTGCAGCGGAATCCGCTCCGAGACCGTGTCGAAAACCGTTTTGTAGACCGTGAATTCCTTCGGTTCCCAGACCGTTTCCTTCATCGTCCGGTATTCGGTCTTACAGCGAACCTTGGCCGTGCAGTACTCATCACTGGCTCGGCAGGCCTTCGTCGGACACGCACGATAACTGGCAGCTCCACAATATCCCGCCTCGACCGCACGGCCAGTGCCAATCACCAACGTGCTGCCCAGCACGAGCAACACCACGTGGCGTCCTCGCAAGAAACAGCGGCGGATATGCGATCCCGGGGTCATTGGCAATGCGAAAAGCAGGCACGAAGAAACCAGTACAATCCCGCCAATCGGCGAAACCGTCCTTTCTTTTCTCGACATGATTGCCGCTAGAATCCAGAAAACCTTGAACCTCGTCCCAAACCACCCAGATTGACACCCCTTTTGACACACGGGGATCGGCTGCGGTGGCAGCCAGTTTGCGGGGTTCCTGATAGGATGGGCCGCCTCACACACACCGCTTTACGGGGATGCGGCGATGAAATTTGCCATCTGCCAGGAATTGTTCGAGGGCTGGGACTGGGACCGTCAGTGCGAGTTGATCGCCGAGATCGGGTACACGGGAATCGAGGCGGCACCATTCACGCTGGCGTCCTCGATTTACGAACTCGAACCCGAACGTCGGATCCAATTGCGTCAGCAGGCCGAAGCCCATGGACTGACAATCATCGGACTGCACTGGTTGCTGGCCAAGACCGAGGGCCTGTACCTGACCTCGCCCGACGCCTCGGTCCGCGCGGCAACCCGCGATTACGTGATCGCACTCGGCGATGCGTGTGCCGACCTCGGTGGCGACCTGATGGTCTTTGGCTCACCGGCCCAGAGAAATCTCCTGGACGGTGTCTCGCGTGACGAGGCAATGGGCCACGCGGCCGACGTCTTTGCCGGCGCATTGCCACGGCTGGCCGAGCGGGGCGTCAGCCTGTGTATGGAACCGCTCACGACCAATGAAACCGATTTCATCCGGACGTGTGCCGAGGCGGTCGAGTTGATCGAGCGAGTCGAGTCGTCCACGGGAGTCGACAACTTTCTACTCCACCAGGATGTCAAGGCGATGGTCGGCCAGGAAACCGACCCGGTACCGGAGCTGGTCCATCGTCACGCCGACCGCCTGGGCCACTTCCACGTCAACGACACCAACCTGCTGGGTCCGGGGATGGGCGAAACAGACTTTGTCCCGATCCTTGGTGCGCTCGAGGAGATCGAGTACGACGGCTGGGTCTCTGTCGAGGTGTTTGACTACAAGCCCGGTGCCGAACACATCGCCAGGACAAGCTACGAGAATCTGCAGCAGGCCCTGGCGGCCAGCCGTGGAGACGAGGACTCCTGACCCGGAGTCCCGGGCTCCTCATTCGAGCGTCCCCTGGTCATCACTGGCCGTCTTCGGCAGCAGTTCGTCCAGAGCCTGCTGGGCCGCCATCTGCTCGGCCTCCTTCTTGCTGGGCCCCCACGCCGAGGGAAACGTTTCGTCGACAATCCGCGCGGCCACTTCAAAACACTTGGCATGATCGGGTCCCTGCTCATCCAGCAACAGGTAGTCGGGAGTTTCTCCGTATCGTTTCTGGGCCAATTGCTGCAGCAGGTGCTTGTAGTTGCGAGACTCGGTGGCGGCCGCAAATTCGATCCGTTCCACCAGGCACCGTTCGATGAACTCTCGAACCACCTCGTAACCACCATCGAGATAGATTCCGGCGATGATCGCTTCGGTGGCGGCGGCGAGTATTGAGGACGGAATGATGCGAGATTCGCCGGTACCCCGCACAAGCCCCTTACCAAGATTCAGAAACTGCTCGAGTCCCAACTCGGCACAGACCTCGGCGCAGGTCGTCCGGCTGACCACGGCCGACTTGATCCGGGTCATTTCACCCTCGGATCGCTCGGGAAACGTGCGGAACAGGTAATCGGAAACAACCAGTCCCAGCACCGCGTCTCCGAGAAACTCGAGCCGCTCGTTGCTCTCCAGCCGGGTGTTTGCGGTGGAGGAATGAGTCAGGCAGTGGCGAAGAATCTCGAGGTCGTCAAAGCGGACACCGGTGGCTTGCTGGCACCCGGCCAGCCGATCCTCCCACGTCATGCCCTCATTCTCAAACACCACGTGCGTGACACCTCACCAATTTTCTCGCCCACCCCGGTTAACCAACCCGCCCAATGGCGGTTGGCAAACTATGTTGGTCCCCGACGAAAGTCAACGAGTGTCCAACACGTCTGGAGAGCCGCGACGTAAGCACTTACACTGGAAAACAGAGTTGGACATCCATAGACAGCTTGACGACACGCTCCGAGACAATCGTCGTGGAGTGACCCGTCACGATGCCGAGAGGATTATCACGATGAAATTGCTCCGCAGTAGTACTCCCTGGCTGTTCTCATTGGTCTGTGGTGTCGCGCTGGTGGCCGCCGTCGGCTACGGCCAGCGATCCGACGCAAACAAACCGGCCACCGCGGCGAACGTCACCGCACTCTCGAGCGTCTTTCGGGACGTGTCCAAGGATGTTCTTCCCTCGGTGGTCTCGCTGCAGGTGAAACAGAAAGCTCCTGCCCAGGGCAACCGCGAGGAGATCGACAAGTTCTTTGAACAGAATCCCGAGATCCCTGAACGATTCCGCGAGTTCTTTCGAGGACCCGGTGGACAGGGCGGACCCACGCCTCGTGGGGGCATGGGATCGGGATCGATCATCGATCGCAGTGGAATCATCCTCACCAATTACCATGTTGTGAAGGACGCCGAGGAGGTGATCGTCCGACTGCATGATGGCCGCGAGTTCACTGCCACTGACTTCAAAGGAGACCCACGCACCGACGTGGCGATCGTGCGGATCGAGGGCGCCGGCCCACTGCAGGCCCTGCCACTGGGCGACAGCGATCCGGTCCAGGTGGGTGACTGGGTCCTGGCCTTCGGCAGTCCCTTCGGGCTCGAACTCACCGTGACCGCCGGCATCATCAGTGCCAAGGGGCGAGGTCCGGGAATTGCCGAGCGAGAGGATTTCCTGCAGACCGATGCCGCAATCAACCCCGGCAATAGTGGGGGACCGCTGGTCGACATGAATGGTCGCATGGTCGGCATGAACACCGCCATCGCCACCAGCACCCGCAGCTCGGCCGGCATCGGCTTTGCCGTACCAGTCAACATGGTCCGTTGGGTCAGCCGCCAGCTGATCGAAGATGGACGAGTGAAACGCGCCTGGCTGGGAGTGGGTGTGCGACCAATCGACGCCCGGCTGGCCCGGCAATTCGACATCAAGATCGGCTCTGGAGCCATCGTCGGCCAGGTCATGCAGGACTCGCCAGCCGCCAAGGCCGGACTCACGCCACAGGACATCATCCAGACGTTCGACGGTCAATCGGTCAACGGACCGAGAAAACTGCAATCGATCGTCGAACGCCTCGAGGTCGGGAAATCCTATCCCGTGAAACTCCTCCGCGCTGGAAAAACACAGTCGATCAAGGTGACGGTGGCCGAAATGCCCGAGTCCCCTCGGCTGCGTCCTCGGCGACAGGAACAACCTCGAGAGTAGCCGGATCCGTGGCGAACTCGCCGGGGAAAGACAGCCACCGGCTGCCTCAATTCTGCGCGACAGGCGGCAACGCCAGGGTGGGCAATCCCCTGATGTAAGCGACGAGTCGTTGATCCGCATCCGGGATTGCCTCGCGAATCTTCTCGCCCAGCAGACCCACGAACGGACGTTTGCCCAGACTGGCCAGGTAACCTTGCAACACCTCCGGACCCCGCGGATGACCGTGCCGTAAGAAATGCACCCAGGCCCAGGCCTGCTCGTAATCCACCCGTTGCATGTCGGCGACATGTTCCAGCTGTTCCAGGCGATCGAGATCCGGCCGCCAGCCATTGGCAATCGCAGCTGCCAATCGATCGGCGTACTCGGTATTGATCCCGCCCGGCTTGGGGCCCACCACTTCAAAGTACTCGGCCAATCCCTCGTCCAGCCACAACGGCACCCGCTTGAGCGACGAGTGAAGGATCCCATGAGTGAACTCGTGGCGGAGGTCCTCCTGGATTCGGTCCCCCCAGAAAGTGTAGACGGCCAGCCGCTTGGGAGTCCCCAGGAAATAGGCCCGTCGATTGGGCAACTCGGGATAGGAACTGGAGATGAACGACTCGTACTCGCGTCGACTCGCAAACACGTGTACCACCACGTCCCGCGATGGTTCTGGTAATGAGAGTCCCTCGACAATCTCGCGTTCGAGCCGCTCGAGGTCGGCAATCAGCCAATGGTCCTTTCTCAGCGGCACATCACTGAGCAGGGTGAACCGCTCGGAACGGACCGAGTGCCGCACGGGCGGTTCTGCAGCCGGCGGTGACTTCGCCAGGCACCCGGTCGTCAACAGGGACGCCGCCAACAACCAGCCCGCCGCTCGCAACCCGTTTGACCCCGTCTGGGTGCTGGAGGACTTGCCCGTCCAGGTCGGCAACAGCAGCAGGGGCCGCTCGGGATTGCCCGGATCCACCAGCAACTGCTCACTACCGATGTCATCGACAGACACTCCGGCCCGGGCAATTCGCCCCAGCAACAGGTCAATATCTCGCTCGATCAACGAGCGATCCGACCAATCGGTCAACGGCACCGCCTGCTCGGGCACGGGCACGGCCAACACGCCATGGCGATCCGTCTCGACAAACAGCCATGGACGGGCGACCGGCAGGCCGC
>CAWVUS010000164.1:0-12070 GCA_963933195.1 uncultured Planctomycetaceae bacterium | reverse complement strand
CCCACTTGAGATCAAATGGCCCCCGCAATCGCACGGGCAGCACATCCAGGAAACGAGCTCCCTGGAATTCCCCATTGCCAAAGGCGTACGGCCCTCCCGCAACAAGCAGGCTGCCTCCCTGCTCCACGTAATCGCACACCATCTCCATCGCGACGTCACCAAGCGCCCGATAGTTCACGTCCGACAGCACCACCAGGTCGTATTGAAACAACTCGTCATATGTGCCGGGGAATGTTTCCACACCATTCGGCGGGCAATTCGCCCACGTGAACTCGACCGGTGTGTCGGCATCACGATGCTTCCAACCGGTGACGGCATCATCGAGATTCAGAATGTGCGTATAGAGACCAAACACCACCAGGCATCGAAAACGCTTGGGATCGCGTTTCGCAAGCTTCGCGAAATCGGGCTTGTCGAACTGTTTTCGCTTGCGAGGCTGTGGACGAAAATAACGATCGCCACGTCCACTCGGCAGCCCCCCGCCCTCGGTGGCGAAGAGATTTGTTCGAGCCTGCAATTCGGCACGGTCACCCGCGTAGAAACGCTCGTACCGCTCTTCCTTCTTCCCCGTACGGACGACGGCCGAAATCAGCAGACCGTCGGCCAGTGTGGCCGGTTTGAAGACAAGCTCTTGTTGCAACCGCTTGGCGGACAACCTGGCAATCTGGAATTCCCTGGCTGCCAGCAGCTTCTTGCTCTTCCAACCAATGACCTGCAACTCAACCGTGACATCTTTTCGGTCTCGACCGACGGCCATGACCTCGTGAGTGACCTTGACCCGGCCTTGCCCCACCTCGTCAGCCTGAATGTCCGCCACAAGTGCAGATGACCCATACACGAAATCCTTGAAGCCACTAACGGGCTTGATCACGTACTTTGTGATGAACGACTTGCCGGGGCCTATCGGCACGGGCTCCAGAAACCACTCGCCCGTAGCACCACTGGTGTAGGTCTTGCTGAGATAGTTGTAGTCGAAGGCGAACACCATCCCGTGCCCGGTCTTGCGATCCTTGACGGCCATCCAACCGGCAACAGGCGTGCGAATCCAATCGGGACCAATGGCACGCCCCCCCCTTTTCTCCGGCTGCAAGTTGACCCGAACGCCGCTGGTCGAAGGCAGGTACCAGTTGTCACTGTAGTGACTGCCACTCATGACAAGGTTCTGTTGAATATAGAGGGCAGCAGCCCGCGATTGCGTGGTCGTGTTGACCAGTTCCTGGTCGACCTCGATCGTGTCGTTGTCAGAGTTCAACCAGATCGTCTTGCGCACGGTGAGGCCAACCAGGTCGGGCGACGTGGCCATCTTCAGCGACGTGTTACGATCTCGCGCCCCCTTCCCCCCGCCGGACTTGGGAACTCGCACCCACAGCCGCACCCCGGCTCGCCTCTGCCCCTCCTTCACCAACTCGTACTCATACGGCAAGTGCATCAAACCACTGGGCCATGCGTACTTGGCCCAGTGATCGAGAAACAAGCCCGACACGTCGGCGTCGCCGATCACCTGTTCGCCCGTTGCCCGAACCAGCAGCCGGCTACATCGCCCACCACGCGCCGGGTCGAAAGTCATTTCCAGGAAGCGGTTCTTGAGAAGGATGCGAGTTGGCTGTTTGGAGTCAATTTTCTTAGCGACCACACCGGCCGGTTCTTCACCCGTCGCCGTGGAAAGCATCAGGCACGCTGCCAAGCCGGCCATGAGAAACGTCTTGAGGTTGCTACGCATCGATCTGTCGACCTCAACAATTAGTTTCCAGAAGTCACTGCGATCTCCAGGACCGTCACCACAGACGCACGGTAGCCTGAGGATATCGGCACCAGCCAGTCGAGTCATTCATCCTGGCTGAGTCCCGGAAACTCCGCCGAACCAAAACGCAACAGTTCACCGGTACCGCCGGGCAGCGTCACTTCCAACTCATCCCCCTTGACGCTCAGCCGTTCCGCCTTCCCCGTCTCCCTGGACAGTCGCCCGATCGTTGTGACACCGGGTTGCAATTTCAACGTGACGGTCATGCTTCGCCGGGCCGACGACACTCCTTCGCCGTGCCAGAGATTCGTCAGCATGAAATAGTCGCCGCCGTGATCATCCTTGAAGAACCCAACCAGTACGTCCCTCCATTCGATTGGCTTTGAAGTGGCCCCCTTGATGGAGATCGACCTGATGAGCTTGTTGCCACCTGCGCCGGGCTGCCAGGCGGTCGCGGCAGTGGGCACCCGGTTACCGGGGCCGGCCACGTATCTCACATCCGTGCTTTTCAGAAATCGCAATGCCCGCCCGACGTTGATGACTTCCTGGTTCAGCCGCGAGACGTGGTAATAAATCGGGCGGCGTTGGCGGGTCGAATTGCTGATCATCGCCGGCCCCTGCTGGTCCTCGTAGGTGAAGTAACCGATGCCCGTGAAGCCGCTCGCCAGGTGAGCGAAGACCTGCATGCGAATATCCGATTCACTCGGCATGCGATAACCTCGCCGCTCGTCAGCGTGCGATTGGACGAACGACCAATACGGCTTGCCGTGCTCCAGCGCCACCTTGCGAGCGGTGTTCATGGTCGGAAACGGATTGCCGGTGCCGCCACCCTCTCGAAAGATGTACGCGTCGTACATCACGACATCGGAACCGAGTATCGTCGAGAAGTCACGCAGATACTGTTCATAGCTGTACCCGTCGGTCGGAGTTTTTCCGCCGTAGTACCGTTCCGGGGTGGCCCCCATCGGGTAGGCGTTGGAGTAGACGAGCGTCTCGGGCCACGTCTTCTTCAACCATTTCACGGTTTCCGCGGCACGCAACATCTCCGCCCGGTTTGGTTCGTCCCAGACCATCCAACCCGAGCAGCCCTTGTAGTTTCCGACATGGCCCTTGAGTCGTGTCTTGAGTTGATCGGTGAGCCCGTCCTTGTTCAACACCACCCGCCGCAGATGCAAATGCCAGGGCAGGCCAACACCCGCACTTCCTTCGAGAAGCTTTTCGCGTTGTTTCCACGCCAGCGTCGTCGTCAGGTTGGCGTCCTTGTACTGTTGCGGATTGCACGATTCCGGAATGATCGTCAGGGCCATCGTCGTAAACGGGTGGCTTCTCACCCAACGCTGACCGCGACTCAACTCCCCGGCCGAAACCGAGGTACAGACAGAAACCGCGGCAATCAGCACCGCGGACGAGACAACTCGTTTCAATTTTCGTGAGATCATGAATCCACTTCTACGACGGAACTGAAGGACGCCACAGTTGGCGATTATGACGGATTGAGAATCAAGTCGACAATTTTGTCGACCGGTTCCAACGATCGGATCTCGGTAGCGAGCGAAGAATCCGGACACCGCCTGTCGTACCGATTCAGCCAAATGGCACGTATTCCCAACCCTGTCGCTCCGAGAATGTCAGACGACCAGGAGTCGCCGATCATTACGGCTTCATCAGGTGTACCACCGAGCCGCGACAACGCAGTTTCGAAGACTCTCGCATCGGGTTTGGCCACACCAACTTCATCCGACACGACCAACTCGTCAACGAATGGATCGACACCAATTGTGGCGATCTTTTTGACTTGTTCGGACAGGATGTGATTTGTCACGATCCCGATCGAACGTTCCGCTTTGACACGTTGCAACAGTTCAATGGCCCCTGGAACTGGCCGAAAAGCCGCAAGGTATGCCTCGCGATAACAACGTGCTGCAGCCCGTGATTCATCGTCCGTTGCAACGGCTTGTTCGTCAGACAACAGCGATCGAAATCGCTCGACTCGAGATTCGTCGATCGATATCGAGCCGTCGAGCACTTTCTCGTGCCACTCTTCAAGCAGCGTGCGATAGACGAACTCCACGTCATCTATATCGCCATCGATTCGTCCCGCATACGTTCTTTGGACCGCAATCAGGCCAGCGCGACTGCAATACTGGTGGTCGAACAAGGTGTCGTCGAGATCAAACAGAACTACGGGCATGATTCCACAAACTCTACAACACCGGAACAAACCTCTACAGCCGCAGTCGTTGATCAGTTCATGAATTCGGGCAACCGGATCAGGCTGATTCTCGGCTCTACCTCTTGATCGCTTTTGATCGCCATCAGATAATCACTCACTGATGTCCATCCACTCCCACATCTCTCGCCGTCAATTCGATCGCACCCTTGGCCTGGGAGCCATGGGTTTGGGATTAGGCGATGCACTTGCCGAACGCGGGCAGGCCAGTCCCCTGACGGGCTTTGGCAAAGCCAAGCACGTCATCTTTCTCTTCCTCTACGGTGGTCCCAGTCAAATCGATTCCTGGGACATGAAGCCTGATGCCGCGATTGAATATCGAGGTGAATTCACACCGATCAATACCGCCGTACCGGGCATCACTTGTTGTGAACATTTGCCGCTACTGGCAAAACGTACAAAGGACCTGGCAATCGTCCGCTCCATGACAATGGAGGGCAGCAGCACCGGCGATCACCATTGCGACGCTTACTACGTATTGACGGGTCAACGCCTTGCCAAATCGGACATCGCCCAGGGAATCAACCGCAAGCCGCGACCAGACGACGACTGGCCATTCATCGGCTCAACAGTCTCCTACTGCCGACCAACAAAGGGTGACTTGCCTGCTTCGGTCCAACTGCCGTTCTACAGCAACGAGTTCAGTGGCTACGTGGTTCCCGGTCAATTCGCCGGCAAATTGGGTCGCGCTCACGAATCGCTGCTGGTTCGTGGTGTTCCGGACCCCAAGGTGAAACACGGTTTCAAGCCACGGGAATTCCGAATCCCGTCTTTCGAGTTGCCCGGTGAAGTCAGCCGTCAGCGGATAGCGGGTCGTGAACGGTTGTTGCAGAAACTCAATGCCTGGCAAGGACGCGTCGAAGGCTCTCGCCAGGTTGACAACTTCAACACGCACCAGGAGCGAGCATTCAGGTTGCTCACCTCAAAGCGAGTGAAAGACGCCTTCGACCTTGATCGTGAACCAGAGAGCCTGCGAAATCGTTACGGCAACACGGTGACAGCACAGGGCACATTGATGGCCCGGCGGCTTGTGGAAGCCGGGGTGCCTTTTGTCACTGTCCACTGGCGCACTCCTCAGAAGTCACCCCTGGTCTCCACCTGGGACACTCACGCAGACAACTTCTTCCACCTGCGCACGCACTTGCTCCCTGAACTGGACAAGATGCTCTCGGCTCTCCTGGAAGATCTGGATCAGAGAGGCCTGCTCGAATCCACCCTGGTTTTGGCTATGGGTGAAATGGGGCGATCACCGAAATGGGCCGACCCTCGTGTCCGCGGCACGAACTATCAGCCAGGGCGCGACCACTGGATCAACAGCATGTTCGCCCTGTTCGCTGGAGGCGGCATCCGCGGTGGCCAGGTCTACGGCGCGACGGACAAGGTGGCCGGCTACCCGATCGAAAAACCGGTCTGGCCCGGCGACATCGCAGCGACGATCTACCACGCACTCGGTATCCGTCGTAATGAACTGTTGATCAACGACCGCGAAGGACGCCGCGTCAACCTGCTGGAAGAAGGCGAAGCCATCTCGCTGTTTTCGTAGCGTCCATGCTCTTCTGCGAAGAGCCCACTGGCTGGCAAGTGGGGTCACTTTACTTGTCGAAGCCATAAGCATGGCGCCACCTGTGGCCCCAGATCCTTGCCAATGGGTGGCTCAACACCATGTCACTGATCGATCGAATGTAGTGTGGCCAACCTGGCTACTGATCAAGAAGGACCACAAGCGGGCTGACATCCGCCTGATGGCGACACACCCACATCGGGGGGCAGGATCGGGCCAACAGAGACGCCCGGCGTGTCATCGAGAAAGTGTCACCTCATGAACGCCCTGCGGGATCACGATACGATAGGAACCGTCGTCCATCCTCACCGGACGAACGCCACCCGACGACCGTATCGACTTGCCACCAGGCAGGCTCACCGTCGTGACAATTTTCGTGCTGCCTTTTCTCGCGATGGCGAGGACGACTTTGTCATCCTTCACCGTCATGCTGGCCGCGTCATTGGCAACGAGTTTGTGGCCCTTGTAGCTCACTGCACCTCTTGAAGCGAGTGCGAGGACAAGGCCATCGGCACGATCTTGAACCGTCCCGGCCATGCCAGTGAAGTGCACGCCTTCGCCTGACGCAGTAGACCGACGGGGGCTCACGAAGCAGTAGTCGGTGCCAAATGCTCCCGACACCTTGATCACTTGCTTTGCGGCCAGTGAGGCAAACCGCGGTGCGGCCTCGTGTCGCCGCCTGGGAAACAATGCGACGAAATAGTCGCCATCGTCAGTCCGCTGAAGATGCAGCAGATCCTGGAATTCATCCTCGCGAACACCCCAGCGGACGGTCTGGCGTGGTGTGTCTTCGGGCAAGGACACATAGTATTCGGTGTCCACATCGAACTGGCCCACGGCCGTGAATCGATCGCCATAGAGCCTGCTCGCTCCGGTGACCCTGGCGCCCGGAGCATCTGCCAGGAATGCCTCAATATTCTTGGTGTCTCGTGTCGCACCCAACTTCTGGGAAAGTGACCACATATTCCAAACCGTCGGCTGCCCACCTTTGACCGAGTCGCGAAGGATGAAATAGGTCACATCGCCCTTGCCGGCCCCCTTTACGAACAGCACCTGCCGCTTGTGTCGAGCAGTGCCGCTGGCCGTCTTCAGGAGTGCGGGCCAGGGGGATGACAGCGGTTTTATCTTCTCCTTGAAATACTGACGGATGGCGTGGGGTCCGTTGAGTGAAAATTCTGCAGAAACATAGTCCTGGCGAGGCAGCGCCGAGACACGCTCGATGCGGCCACCTCCGAATCCACCCCGGTTGGTAGCGCGTTGTGACTTGTTTCCCGGTGTCCGCGCCAAGCCGACACTGTTGGTGAGAAAATCCTCGGAAGTACAGGAGGTGTACTCACTCGAAAACAGCAGCGAGAGCGGTTTGCCCCTGCCATAGATCGTCATGCCACCGGGCTGGGAGAGGTAGTAGTTGCCAGACTGTCTGACCGACAGATGGAGATAGGATTCGTCGGTTGTGCCAAGGACGTTGCGCAAGACAACCGACACATCGGGAAAGCTCTCGGATTTCCATCTGGGGGTCGCCTGCGGGAGTGACTTGTCGAGCAGAACATTTTCAAACCCGCGTACGAAAGGGTTCGGCAGATGCGTTGCATTGCCCTGCTGATTCCAGGCCCACTGCATCTCTGCGGAGAATTTGGGGTCCGCCGTGGCAAGTGCTTTGGCAACGATCCCAGAATGGGCACTGCGTTCACACACGCCCGCCACCTGCTCCGGAGGAAGTCCTCGAGCTTTGTATCTTGGGTCCCAAGGGATGAGTTGCTTTTCGAGATAGAGCAGCGCCGCACGCATTTCACCCTGTGCCAAAAAATCGTGGAACCCGGCGTTCCGAGCACCCAGGGCAAAGCCCAACACGGA
Source organism: uncultured Planctomycetaceae bacterium (assembly GCA_963933195.1). GTDB lineage: Bacteria > Planctomycetota > Planctomycetia > Planctomycetales > Planctomycetaceae > UBA8437. The sequence goes on along the minus strand of CAWVUS010000164.1, from coordinate 4,684 downwards.
CGAAAGTGACACACGGGCATAGTGTGTGTTCTCATTGCGCCAGACCCCGTTCTTACCGACATGCTCGCGCAGGCGGATCGTCACCCATTTCACGGCCTTTTTCGCCCATGTTTTCGACATGGGATGATCGGGAATGGCACACGCAGTCAGTCCGAGATTGCAGACATAACTCAAGTGCATGTTGCTGATATCACCCGTGTAAGCACGGTCGATATCCCAAACATACGGGCTGTTTAGTGTGTAGCCGAGAAACGCAATCTGCGCACGCAGCAGCTTCCGCTTTGGTGCCGAAAGTTTTCCGGTACCCATGAGCAGGTCATACTGGTTGACGAGCAACAGGCTATGACGCATCAGATCGAAGCGATTCGGATTGGCCTCGTTTGTCTCCTGATACCTGGGCGCCCAATACTGAGAATTCACCATATGTTGAATTAACTCGGTGCCGCCAATCCGCCATCGCTCGTTGTTGTCCTTGCGATAATAGCGATAGAACTGCCCACTCATCGCATCGACATCATTGCCGAGTTTCACGCGGGCCTCCTGGATATTTTCCGGCGCCACGTACACGCAGGGGTGCTGAACGTCATCGGCTCCGTCCCAATCGAGCACATACTCCTTAACCATGTCGAGCGTCTGAGTTCCATATTTGCTGTTGTGCAGGGCCCGGGCGTCCTGGTAGCTGTCATCCAAGTCGACCTTCCTGGGCAGGAATCCGACGTACCACTTCTGCATTCCAATATCCGAGGCGGATTGCAGATACAAAGAGCCGTCGCTGGACTTGACCAACGGCAGGCGCTTGAATTCCATGAACTCTTCGTAAGACAGGCCCAGCAGTTTTCGGAAAGACGGATGTCGCCAGGCAGCCGGGTCGTAACTGCCCAGGGCCATCGCGGTTGTGCTCTCGGGCGAAGTCAGGGCGAAGGCTGTTCGCGTGCTGCTGTCCCACCAGTCTTCCCAGGGCACGAGATTGTAGATCGTCGCGGGCAGTTGATCGGCCAGTTTGATGTGACCGACCTCTGTGTGTTTGAGGCCCCAGTTGTTCGCGTATTCCCCAAGAACCGAAAGCGTGGGATTGCCAAAGCCCTTGTTCAGATGGAGCCGCCATCCGTCATCGGGATGATGCCCGACTGACTCCGATTCGATGAAAACCACTTCCTGTCCCGCGACGACGCGGACGGTAATGACCGAAACGTCACCATCTGCATAGGTGTACTCAAGCCGCGCCTGGGCGAACACTGGACCGGTGGCCTCCAGGGTGGTCTTGAAAGACGACACCTTCCGGTTTCCGAATAGGCGGCTCGCGCCAATCCACTTTCCTTCCAGCGTTCGCAACGCGGTGATCGGCGCCGGCACCCTGCTTGATGCGACGGGCGGATCGAACATCTCGCCAGTGCCGGGCAATCGGACCCCGGCACGTTTCGTTATGAACTCAGTTTTTCCGCCGCTCGTGTTGACCACGAGGTCTGCCGCTGCAAGAGCCGCCGCTTTTCGGGGCCTGCCATCGTAACCGAGCTTGTAAACAACCTCGCCCAGGGCCGGAAGATCCGTGAGAAAAGACAGGCGAGCGGATATCAGATTCCCGTCGCCATCGATCTTTGGTTGTCCCAGTTGAAACGCCACAGGCCCGGCGGGCCCCTCAAGTGTCATCGTTGAGATATGGCATGCCCCCGGCTCAAAGACCAGGTCATAGTTCACCAGTTCGCTTGACCATTCGTGGTTAATGTGGTCCTTGAGCCGGATGGTGCGTTCCGCGGCCAGGCACGACCGACTGGAAGTCAGTATCAAGACCAACGCGACGATTTCAGCTGTTCTACTCCTGCATTTCATCTGAGTTTCGCCCATTCGACTCTCACAGATGTGATGCCGGACATATCAATCGGAATTGTAACACGCTGCTCTCGCGTGAGAGCTTTCCGGTTGGCGAAGACACCGCGGGTGGCAAAACATAATCGTTTTGTTTTCGCCGGTGCGGATATCGCCGCCATGCTAACGCATGGGTTACAATCAGGAACTCGCTCAATTAAGGAACGACAAATCGTGCTGCAGATTGTCAACAAGGGAACACGGCTTTGCGATGGCCTCACACGACGCCAACTGATGCAAGTGGGATCGTTGACGCTGGGCGGACTTTCGCTGCCACAACTGCTCGAGGCGAGAGACCTTTCGCAGCCGCTTCCGGTTTCGAACAAGTCTTTCGGCCGAGCCAAGAACGTCATCTTCCTCTACCTCGCTGGCGGACCGCCTCAGCACGAGACGTTCGATCCAAAACCGGACGCACCCACCGAAATCCGGGGCCCCTTCAATCCGATCAGCACAAACGTGCCGGGCATTCAGTTCTGCGAGCTACTGCCCAGAACTGCGGCACTGGCTGACAAGTTTGCCGTCGGCCGATCGATGGCGACTGACGACAACATCCACTCCTCCAGCAGTGCCTGGGTCCTGACCGGTTACAAGTACCAAGGGCCGAACTCGAGAACGATTCAGCCGACCGATTGGCCCTACCTGGGATCGGTTGTGAAACAGCTCAAGCCGAGCGAGAAGCTGCCGGCGCTGACTTCAGTCTGGCTACCGGACGTCATGCGGCTGAACGAAAACGTCACGCCAGCCGGCCAGACAGCCGGTTTTCTGGGACCGCAGTGGAACCCCGAATTGTTTGTCGGTGACCCGGCCAAGCCACGTTACGAAATCGAAAGCCTCCGCAAAACCGACATCACACCACTCCAACTCGAACGGCGACAGTCACTGCTGTCTCAGTTGGAGGACCGTTTCCGTCGGATCGATGGAGCCATCGAAACCTACGACGCGTACCAGCAGCAGGCGTTCGACCTGCTGACCTCGGGCAAGGCGAGGCAGGCCTTCGACATTGCTCGTGAACCCAACAAGGTCCGCGACCGCTACGGCCGCAACCGGTGGGGGCAATGCACACTGCTGGCACGACGGTTGGTCGAGGCCGGCGTGCGGCTCGTTCACGTGCAGTGGCCTCGCGAGGACGGTGACAACATCGTGGCCAATCCGCTCTGGGACACTCACTCGGAGAACGCTGACCGGGTTGAGGATGTCCTCTGCCCCATGTTCGACGTCGGCTATTCGGCCCTGCTTGAGGACCTTGATCAACGCGGTTTACTCGACGAGACACTCGTTGTCGCCATCGGTGAGTTTGGCCGCACACCGAAGATCAACGTGAACGGTGGCCGAGATCACTGGGGGTCGGTCTTCAGTTTCACGCTCGCCGGAGCCGGCATCAGCGGCGGCCAGGTTTACGGATCGAGCGACAAAAATGGAGCTCATCCGGCCAGTAACAAGGTGCAGCCCGGCGACCTGACCGCCACGCTGTTTCACCTGATGGGCATCCCGCATCAGGGCCACTTCATCGATGCCGCAAATCGGCCTCATCGACTGACGGGAGGCGAGCCGCTGTGGACGATGTTTGGTAGCGAACCGGCCACCCAGAAACGCACGCCACCTACCGGCGATGTTTCTCGCGTGCCAGACTTCGATCCAACCCGCTACCTGATTCAAACAGAGTTCTCTGGCAACGCACCGCTCAAGCCCATCACCGCACCGTCGCGTCCGAAAGGTTGGCGAGCGGATCCGCTACTGACCTCATCGAATGCGAGCGATTTCGGCGTGACCGTGCTCAGAGATCTTGGCGAACCGACCGCGACGATCGGCTTCAATTTAGATACGGGTACTGAGCAGCAGATCAAACCCGCTGCCAAAGCCTACCTCGCCCAGGAAATCCGCAGCCCGCGTCCGGGCTCGTTCGTTTTCCGGGCTCGCCTGCGGGCCGAAGCATCCTCGCCCAAGTTCTTCCGTGATGTCTTCCGAAAGAACTTTCGCACTCGGCTCGTCTTGTTCCAGTTCACCGCTCAGACGAAATTCGTCAACGAGTCGCGAGAGATGGCGTCGATTGACTTCGAGCCGAAACTGGTGGAGAGCAACTCGAAAGAGTGGCAGACCGTTGAGCTGACAAAACAATTCCTCGCGCCGCCGCCCGGGGCAGGCGTGCTCAACTTTGGAGCGGGCCTGGGCGTATCGATCCAGGTCGTGAGATCCACCGGCGGACCACTAACGATTCCGGCTGACCACCGAGCACTTTTGAGAATCGCCGACTTGAAACTCGAATTCCTCGGCAAAGAACGCAACGACAACGTTACTGTTTGAACCGCTGTCACAGTCGTGGTGTGGAGTCAGCACACCGTTGAGTCCAGTTTCAGTTGGACATCGAATCGCTTGGACAATTCGCGCAAGTCATCGACTTCTTTTTCGATGAGCGGGATGCCGGTTTGGAGTCGCTGTTGTTCGGTTTCGTGTTCCATTTCACCGGGAACGAATACGCGATCGTGCTCGGGAGCGGGGGCAGCTCGATGCAACGAATCGATCATGGCGTCCATGGCGGTTTTGAATTCGGACGGTTCGCGAAACATATCGATCCGAAAAGCGCCGAGAAAATGGGCGATCTTGTCTTGAGAGTAGCTGCCGTTCTCGTCAGCCCAACCGGCCGATAGCAGCGCGGTCATGGCTTCGACGATCATCGCCAAACCGAAACCCTTGTGACCACCGGTTTCGCGCGCCCCGCCCAGTGGAAGATAAATTTTGGCGGTTGCCGGATCAGACGTGGGGTTTCCGTCGGCATCCAGGCACCAGCCGATCGGTATCGATTCGCCTCGGTCTTTGGCAAATT
>CAWVUS010000163.1:0-12181 GCA_963933195.1 uncultured Planctomycetaceae bacterium | reverse complement strand
CAGTTCGAGTCCTTCGCCCCCCTGGGACCGGCTGTTCCCGGGACTTTTCTTGCGCAGTTGACGAGGACAACGCATTGGCGATCAGCGACAACACCGCACTGGCGAACTGGTCCTATCGGACGACGGTGGCTTTGCTGTGTTACGGCCTGTTGTTCGGCGGTGTCGGTTGCGACGACAGCGTGGATTCGGAGGCAATTCCGGCGCCCCGATCGGGGCAATTGGCAGCCCTGGGGCCGGCACCACCAGACGCGCTTCTCGAAGCACTTTCGCCCGCCGGTGGCAACGTGTTGGGAGCACTGCAATTGCTCGAGGCCGAAGCTCAGCGACGCCGTGAGGGCCGTCCCAACCGAATTGACACCGATGAGCCCGTGGTGCGAATTGTCGAAGGGGATGAGGGGACGGTTCGAGAACTGTACCTGCAAGGGATTTATATCACCGACGAGGGGCTGCCAAAACTGGCCGGGGTCAACGGCCTGCGGCGGCTTCACCTGCACAAGGCACCAGTCAGTGACGCCGGGTTGGAACACTTGGCCGGTTTTCCCGATCTCACCGGACTCAGCCTGGGCCGATTGGACGTGACCGAAATGGGCTTGGCTCACCTGGCCAAGTTCAAGTCGTTGAAGAGGCTGGTGGTCGAAGGACCGCGGATCAGCAATGACGGAGTGCGACGGATCGCGGAACTCTCGCAACTCGAGGGACTGGGACTCTCGGGCCTGGGGATCACCGACACGGCGATCGAACCAATCGGTAGCCTGAAAAATCTTCGATTGCTGAGTCTCTCGGGCACCGCCGTTGGAAATGCCGGCCTGGTGCACGTGGCGGAACTCCCGCGACTGGTGGTTCTCAATCTCTCCGAGACACGGGTCAGTGACCAGGGACTGTCGGCTCTTGAAACACTCAAGACACTCAAGCTGCTGCGGCTGGACCACACCCGCGTGACGTCCGACGGGGTGGCACCGTTGCGGCGGGCTTTGCCCAATTGCAAGATCGCGGTCAAGCTGGTTCAGTCGCCACCGTCACGGTGATCGGTGTGAATGGTGGCGTCGAGAATGACCATGGGCAAATCACCTGCCGGGATCAATTCGGCAGGAATGCCGGCGGGGATGCCAAAGTGGTCATGCTGTTCGACCGCTCGTTCAAAGCCCCCGATTCGGACCCGCCCATGACCTCGGGCGATAGAAACGATTCGGAAGCGGATGTCATCGAAGACAAGCCGATCGGGACCGACGCGAGATGCCGCCAGTTCGAGTCCTCCGGTTCCGTTACGGTCGGTGGCGGTGTGCGGGATCAGAATGTCACGAGCGGTGGCTCCGGGTGACGCGAGCCGATCGAGTTCCCGTTCGAGATAGACCATCTCGGAAAAGTTCGGCCCATCCCGCGGGACCAACTCCAACGTGGCGACCGGCTCGGTCTTCGCCTCGACGTCCAGGAAAACGCCCCAGCCACCGTGGTCCAGCGAACCGAAGATGAAAGGGACGTGGTGTGGAGTCTCACTGGTGTTGACCCAGCCGTGCCCGGTCATTGGCGGAATCGGCATCGCGTAGCCCTCATCACACTGGCAGCGAAATTCGCCGAGCACGGTTTCGCCGTGAGTGGGTTCGTAGCCCAGGTGGATCTCCACTCCACGGTGATGCTGGTGGGTGGGCACGTTTCTCTCGTCCCCAGCGAGCCAGGCGAGATTCCACGAATGGAAATCGCCGTAAACCAGTGGCACGATCACAATGCCGAGGTTGGGGACGACAAAGCTGGCCTGCTCGGGAGCGTGAGTGTCTCGAGTGCAGACCAGTCCGCCACTGTTGCTGATCGTCTCGATCGTCGTTTGGAACAGGGTGGTGATTCTGGTCACGTGGATGTTGTGGGCGTTGGAGCTTTCATGTTCGAGGCTTTCGAGGACTCTCAGGACACCCGTATGGTAATGGTGGAACGTGGAGATGACGGCACGGTAGTCCTGGGGGACAGGGTCCATGGCGAGGTCGGCGAGATCGGACAGGGCGTCGATAGCCCGTTGTCTCCAGGCGGTGGCTTCACCGTTGGACGGAGGCTGGTCCTGGAGCGCCAGGCGTGTGGCGTGAAATGTGCCGATGACCTGCCCGCGATATCCGTAGCAGTACAGCCGGGCACGGGCGACGTCGGTCGCCGTGATACCCGTGGGGTTCCGGTTGGCGCTGTGAGATCGCCTGGCCCGGTCAACCAGTTCCGCGTAGGCGGCGTCCATCCGCATCGCCATCAGTCAGTTCTCCCAGGAAGTCGTCGGCCAACATGTCGAGATCAAAATGTGGGGACCAGCCCCAGTCGTTTCGTGCGATCGTGTCATCGAATCGGACCGGCCAACTCTCGATCAATTGCACCACCTCGGCGTCTGGAGCGAATTGCAGTCGTGCGCCGGGAACGCGTTTCGAGATGGCACGGCAGAGTTCACCGGCCGTGGGCGAGAGGGCCTGGAGATTGTAGACACGTCGTGTCAATTGCTCGGCGGGTGCCGTGATCAATTGTTGCACCGCCCTGAGCACGTCCTTGACGTAGATCAGCGATGGTCGCGTTTCCGGGCGGACCCGGAAGGTGTAGTGGTTCGTGGTGGCGGCTTCCACGAAGCACCGTGACGCGTAGGCGCTGGCGGCTCCGGGAGGAGCAAATCGGGAAACAACCACTGGTAGCCTGAGGCAGCGAAAATCGAGTCCGAATCGGTGGTGGTAGTAGACTCCCAGCCGCTCGACACAGGCCTTGGTGACACCATAGAGCCCTGTCGGCCACTGGGGCTGATCGGGCGGGACGACCTCGGGCAACGGGGCTCCGTAAGCAGCCACGGAACTGGGAAAGAAGATGGAACTGACACCAGTGGCCAACGCGGCCTCGAACAGTTTGAAGGCTCCGTCCACGTTGACCTGCCATGCCCGGGCCCGGTCTTCTTCGGATTGGCCGGAAAGCAGGCTGGCGAAATGGACAATCCGGTCGGGGCGGACCTTGTTCAGGACCAACTCGATTCGTTCTCGATCGCTGATGTCGACAACGTGGTACTCGTGGGGCACGTCTGGAGCGGCCGGTGGCAGATCGACCAATACCACTTGGTGACCGGCATTGGAGAACTCATCACTCAACTGACGAGCCAGGTTGCCGGCTCCGCCGGTGATCAGGATTGTTTCGTGCGCCATCTCGTCGACCCTCCTGGTCGTCTCGATCCTCTTGGCGATGGTGTGTACCGCCGGTCCCCGTTCTCAGCCGGCCTCCAACGCAGGCAGCACTTCGCCGGCAAACAGGTCGAGGCTGTGTAGCCAGTCGTCCTTGTTGTCGAAGTCGTGAGCTACCAGGACCAGCGTTCCGAAGTCTCCGATCTCGGTCCGTAACTCCCGCAACTGGCGAGTCACTTCAGCAGGATCACCTGCGATGATCACTTCATCGAGGAAGTAGTCAAGCGTCAATTCTTCATCGAGTTGGTCCGGTGACCGTTTCCAGAGATCCAGGGCATCACCACGTCGGGTCAATTCGATGATGTACTCGATGCAACGTCCCATCGAATTGACTCGTGCGCGGGCCTGTGCTTCTTCTGTGGTGTCGGCGACGTAGATGTTTCGGGAAACGCACCAGTTGGCTGGATCGGGCTCTGTTCCGCCCTCCCGGCAGCCGGCTGCATAAGTCTCCCAGTGATTTTTCAGGGTGTCTGTACCGACCATGTGGTGGCTGATCGGCTGGAATCCGCGAGCGGCTGCCTTGCGGAGCCCGACGGAGTCGCGGCTGATGCAGGGAGTGAAAATGGGAGGGTGGGGTGTTTGCAGCGGGTGATGGATTCCACTGAGACCCATTTCGGGGTCGAGCGTGTCGGTCAATTGAATTGACCAGAAATCGCCGTTGAACTCGTAGGGCGGATCGCTCGTCCACATCTCGAGGATCACGTTGATGGCTTCGACCACACGGCGACCAGCCTCTTTCGGGTCGACTCCGAACATCTCCATGTCGGTTGGGATGGCTCCCGGGCCGAAGCAGACGTTGAGCCGGCCGTGGGAGAGGTGGTCCAGGAATGCGAGACGGCTGGCGACATGTGCCGGATGGTGGTACTGCAGGCAAACCGGGGCTGGGCCGATTCGGATGCGCGAGGTCTCGCCCAGGACACGGGCCAGGAAAATCTCGGGCATCGCAATGTTCTCGTACGTTGACGAGTGATGCTCACCCACCCAGAAATCATCGAATCCGAGTTCTTCACATTTGACTGCCAGTTCGACGTCTTCATCGAAGCACTGTGCCAGCGGCTTCTCCGGATCATGAACCGGCATGACGAACATGCCCAGTCGTAGTCTGCTGTTGGTCATTGGCCTGTTTTGTCGTGTGGAAAACGATTCGCTGGCAAGTCGGCTGTCCAATGCATCAAGAAATGAAGTTCGCCAAATTCGAGTGACACCGGTTTGTTTGTTCGGGTGTCGCCCGGGAAAGTCCGTCAAACGTGCCGGGTGGCAACAGCATAACCGTGTCGCTTCACGAGTGCGAATCCGGCGATCGTCCAGAAGTGCTTTCGGAATTTCCAGACTGGTTCAACAGATTCTTTGCTCGACACCTGGCAGAGTCGTTGGATTCTTCCCTTGACCAGGTCGAGTGATCCACCCAATCGCGGTGATGAGGGCGGCGAACGCGTTGTCGAGGATTACTCTCTCGCGTCGGGGCGGACAATTGTCCGCCCGACATGTTGCCCCTCTCGCATCAATTCGATCGAGGCCCCCAGTTCCTCGAGCGTCACCTCGTGGGTGATCTCGTCCAACTGGGAAATGGCCCAGTCGCCAGCCAGTCGATTCCAGAGCGAGTCGCGGAGTTCAGTTGGACAGCCAGCCGAGTCGATTCCTGCCAGCGTGACGCCTCGGAGCAGGAACGGATAGACGGTTGTGTCGATCGAGGTGCCGCCGACCAGGCCGCAGGTGGAAACAACGCCTCGTGGTTGCGTCGTGGCGATGATCGCCTTCAGCGTGTCGCCACCCACAACGTCGACCGCCGCCGCCCAGCGTGCCGAGGCCAGGGGGGCGTCGGTGTTGGTGACAACCTCGTCGCGGTCGATGGTTTCTGCCGCGCCCATTGTCTCGAGCAACGCATGTCGGTCGTTTTTCCCGGTCGAGGCGACAACGTGGTAACCCAGTTGTGACAACAAGGCCACTGACAGCAGGCCCACTCCACCTGTTGCGCCAGTTACCAGGACTGGGCCGGAGTCCGGGCTGACGTTGCCGCGTTGGATTGCCTCGACGGCCATTGCGGCAGTCAGCCCCGCGGTGCCCAGTTGCATGGCTCTCCGGGCACTCATCCCGTTGGGCCGTACGTGGACCCACTTGGCCGGCACCCGGATCCGCTCGGACCAGCCGCCCCAATCGGGTGCTCCCAATCCGTAGCCGGTCACCAGGACCTCGGTTCCGTCGGCCACGACGGCGCCGGCGGCATCGATCCCAGGCACATGTGGCAATTCGCCGGCGACGCGGCGGTTTCCTGCAGCGGCCAGTGTGTCCTTATAGTTCAACGACGACCATTCGACGTGGATTTCAATTTCCCCGGCGGGCAGATCGGCCGTGGCGATTTGCGTGGGGCCGGCGACGACCTGGCCCGCGGTGTCGGACGTGACCAGGAATGCGCGGATCGAATCGGCAGGGGGGGTGGACATCTTGGAGCCTGGCGAGTGGGGCGGACCGGACGGAGGAATGAACCTTTGGTATCGTGAGGGCGGTTTCGATTCAAGACGGGAGCACGTGGATGACAGAACTGGAAATCGGGGGTGTCGTGTTGGCGATCGACTATCGCAGGATGGAGGAGGACCGGGGTTCGTCGGTGAAGGTCTTCGGAGACATCGACGGTCAACGGGTGCAGTTGTTGCGGTTTGATTGTTTCGACCAGGACCCTCACTACCATTACGCGCCAACCGGAGTGAACCGCATGTTTCACCTCGATCGGCTGACAATGGGATGTCCGGTGGCGTTCACCCTCGACCAGGTCAAGCGGAACACTCGGTCAATGGTCGCCGCGGCTGGATTCGCGGAGTTTTCCGAGCGTGTCGACCAGGACGTGTTGGCTGCACGGATCGGTGAGGTGCAGGCGGCGATCGAAGCCGAGGCTGCGGCCGGCTAGTCGCCCAGTGCGTTTTCCAGCAGAGAACCCACTTTCTCGACAGCCTCCATCGGGATCGTGTGGACACCGGGAAATTCCAGGAAATCCACTTCGAGTCCGGATTCGTCAAGGAGGTCCCTGAGCCATTCGGCGGCGGCATAGGGCAGGATCGGGTCAGTCCGACCGTGACTCTGGAACACCCGCAGCGGTCCTCGATTCTCGGCCAGGCCTCTCCACGTGTCCTCGCAGAGCAGGGTGCCGGACCAGATGCACAGCGCCGCCGGGGGTGCGTCCATCGACAGGGCGACGTCGGTGGCGATCATCGAGCCCTGGGAGAAACCACCGAGCACGATGCTCTCGGAGCCGAGTTTCCATTCGGATGTGATTGCTTCGACAAGTTCGGACAACAGAAGTCGAGCCTCGTCGAGTCCATCCGGGGTGGTCTGTCTCTGGTCGCGGAATTCACCACTGTTGATGGCGTTGTTGAGAACGTCGAGGTCGAGGTGCCACCACGCTCGGGCACCGGGCATGCCGACGTCGTCAAGTGCCAATGGGGCGGCGGGGAAGATGAACCGGGTGCGGCCGACCAACTGGGGAGCCACGTGGCACAATTCGGGAGCCAAACCGACAAGGTCGGTGCCGGAGGCACCGAATCCGTGGCAGAGCACCACGGCCAACTCGGCGGTCTCGTGTTCGGCCACGGTGTCGACGACGACACATTGCAGTCGTCCGAGAGTCCGTTCGAAAGTCTGCATCGTGTCGTGTGTCCTCGAGGTGTGTCTCGAGTTTACACGCTGTCCAGCAGGGCGCGAACCGATGAATCGACTGCAAACGCTTCGTCGATTTCACTGGCCAGCCCGATCAGGACATCGCTGCCCTCTCCGCCGGCCAGTGTGTCGGAGACACCGCCCTGGCCGAAGATCCGGTCGTTACCGTCTTCGCCCAGGATCGCATCGGCTCCAGCTCCTCCGAAGAGCGTGTCGTTGCCGTCGCCACCGACAATCGTGTCGTCATCGCCTCCGGCGTTGATGTTGTCGTCGCCGTCGCCACCGTTGATCAGGTCGTTGCCATCGTCGGAGGTGATGAAGTCATCTCCGTCACCACCGCCGATCAGGTCGTCTCCGCCCTGGCCGTGGAGTTCGTCGTCTCCATCATCGCCGCGGAGCGTGTCATCACCGTCGTTGGCGAGCAGGCGGTCGTCGTTGAGTCCGCCGTCGAGCAGATCGTCGCCACTGCCGCCGGTCAACGTGTCGGCTCCGATGCCACCGGACAACTCGTCATCACCTTTCTGGCCGTTGAGCTTGTCGTCACCGGCACCTCCGTCGAGTGAATCGTTGTCGTTGCCGCCGGTCAGAGAATCGTCGCCGAGATCTCCGATCAAGCTGTCGTTTCCGGTGTTGCCCTCGATGGTGTCGTCTCCGTCCCCACCATCGATCAGGTCGTTGCCACCATTTCCGTAGACGAGATCGTCACCGAGACCCGCTTCGACGGTGTCATCGCCGTTTTCGCCGGTGATCAAGTCGGCGCCGTCGCCCCCGTAGAGCGAGTCGTCGCCGGCACTGCCGGCGATCGTGTCGTCGCCGTCGCCGCCATCGAGCAGGATGCGAACGGTTCCGATGGAAACGTCATCGGCCGTCAGCGTGTCATTACCGCCCTCGCCGTAAATCGCCAGCAGGGTGCCCGACACTCCCTTGAGGGAGTCGATGTTCACCGTGTCATCGCCGTCACCCATGGTCAATGTGATGACCTCGATGGACGACCCGAGTGTCAGCGTGTGGCTTCCATTGGTGATCTGGGCTTTGGCACCACCACCGGCTGTTTTCCGGATCGTGTAGGAGTCGTCGCCAGAACTGCCCTCGATTTCGAGCGTGTCGAAGCCGGCTCCACCGCTGGGAGTGTCATTGGCTTCGCCGGGGCTCCAGACCAGGTGGTCGTCTCCGGCTCCACCGGTGACACTGTCGTTGCCGGTGTTTCCGTGAATTTCGTCGTCGCCCTCGCCACCATCGATCGTGTCGCGACCTCCCTGGCCCAGGATCGTGTCGTCTCCGCCATTGCCCAGGATCAGGTCTTTCGCGATGCCTCCACGCATGACATCGCCCATCTCGCTGCCCAACAGCGTGTCGTTGCCATTTCCTCCATTGAGCGTGTCACCCTGGCCTTGCGTTCCGGTCAACGGCGGTGGTGACGGTGGTGGAGCGGGAGGTGACGGGGGCGTCACGTCCGCCGGAGCTCCCGACCCGAATAGCGTGTGGGTGGTGTACTCGGCAATGGCGCCCGGTGCGAGATCGAACGTGTTGCGGAGCCCCAGTTCGATGTCGTACTCGAGGCCCGAGTCGACGAACATGTCACCGTCGTTGTCCTGGTAGATGCTGTCGGTCAGCGCACTCCCGGCGAGAATGTCGAACGTCAGGCTGGGGTAGTCGTCCAGTTCCCAGCGATCGGTTGCTGGCGTGGTACCACCGACAGAGGTGATGCCGACAAAAGTGGTGTCGGTGGTTCCACTGCCACCGCGGTCGGTTTCGAAGAGAATTTCGACGCCGGACGGGGTGACAATTCGGCCACCGCCGTCGATCAGTGTGCCGTCAAAGTAGAGGTCGCCATCGAGGTAGCGGACCAGTTCGAAGTTGGCACTGGTTGTGCCGGGGTTGATGACCTGGAGAGTCTGCGCCAGCAACGCACCCTGGATGGCACCCGACGCGTCCAGCAACGGTCTCACCTGCTGGCAGAGTTGCATGTCGAGTCCATCCTGGACGAAGTTGGTTTCCACCTGTGTGGTGTCGCCGATCATCTGTGCCGTGCCAGCGTTGAGCGTGGTCCGGGGACCAGTGGTTCCATTCCGGTAGGCGATGTACGACCGGAACACCGTGCTGGCGGCGGTGGTGGCACCGATCGGGTCGTAGACGGCGTCCAGCGGATTCATCCCACCATCTGCGGTGAGGTTGGTGATGGACAACGACGCGTCTCCGGAGCCGATCCCCAGTGGTGCGGTGGTTCCGATCACCGCGCCCCCGCTGCAAACGGCGGGACCAAAACCGGCCGCTGGCGGGTCGTCGTCGTCAACGATTCGAGCTTCGCCAAGGTTGTCGTAAAGCAGGGCCCCCACCGGATTGGCGAGGTTGACAAAGAAGTTCTCCTCGTCTGATTCGTCGATCGTGTCACCGAGGACGGCGACACTGATGGTCTGATCGCCCGCGCTTGTCCAACTCAAGCTGCCGGTAACGGCGGTGTAATCAGCTCCGGCGACCGCGGTGCCATCACCCGTGGCGTAGTCAACCGACACGCCGTCCAGGGATTCGCCGACCAGCGTGACCGTGAAGGTGGCCAACTGCTGTCCCGTGTCACCCTCGGTCTCTATTCTCACGTTGTCGATCGTCAGAACCGGTTGGCTGGCATCCAGCAGGTCACGGCCGGTGTCGCCCTGGAGGTAGTCGTTTCCGGAACGGCCAATGATGGTGTCGTTTCCACCTTGTCCCTTGAGACGGTCGTCGTCCTCGTTGCCTCGGAGGTAGTCACTGCCATGACCGCCGAGGATGGTGTCGTCTCCCCGGCCACCGAGCATCGAGTCGTTGTGGCGTTGTCCATTGAGCTTGTCGTTGCCGTCCTGGCCCAGGATCGTGTCCTGGTTGTGTCCCCCAACAAGCAGGTCGTCCTCGGTGCCTCCCTCGAGGTGATCATTCCCGTCGTTGCCCAGGAGCGTGTCATCGCCGGCGCCGCCCAACAACGTGTCGGGCTGGATGCCGCCGGTCAGGCTGTCTTCGCCGCTGCCACCGGAGATTGAGTCGCGGCCGTCATTGCCGTGCAGCGAGTCGTCGTCGTCGCCACCGTAGATCGTGTCGTTGCCGTTCCCACCTTCGACGCTGTCCGATCCTTCATGGCCGAGCAGGCTGTCGTTGCCGTTGCCACCCTCGAGCGTGTCGTTGCCGGCCTGGCCCAGCAGGGTGTCCTGGCCGTCTTCGCCGATGAGAACATCGTCGCCGTCGCCGGCGGTCAGGCTGTCGTTGCCGTCTCCCCCGTCGAGTTGGTTGTTTCCGTCACCGCCGTTGATCACGTCATCACCGTTGCCACCACTGATCACGTCGTCGAGATCGGTGCTGCCGGTGATCGTGTCGTGGCCGTCTCCGCCGTTGATCACGATCGGCAGGGACTCGCCGGTGGATGAATCGACGAAACTGAACAGTGCCGCTCGGACGTCAACGAGATTGATGACGTTGTCCCCGTCACCGCCGTTGATTTCGATTCGTTCGACCAGTCCGGCCGGTACCACCGGCAGGCTGTCGTCGTCGGTGCCGTCAATCGAGACCACGACGCTGGACGCCGAGTCGGTCGAAACCGAAATGGCCTCTCCGGCGGTGGCCGAGACGGACAGTGTGCCGTTGGCCCACACCGTGCTGGCCGATAACAGGGTCCGGTCTTCGAGTCGTTCAGCCTGGCCGGAAGCGATGCGGCGTTTGCGTCGCGTCGCACTGTGGCTGAGGCGGTGTCGAAGTGAGTCGATCCAGGAAGTCAGTCTCATGGTGGCTCCTCGCCCTCGTGGGGCGAATTGTCCGTGATCTCTTTTGCAGATAGCCCAAAGGGCTTGGTTACTACTGGTTGCCCAGATACTCCATGGTAGGGAGCCGCCAAGACCGTTCGCAATCAGATTCCCTCCTCCAGGTACCCCGCTTTTGGTGGATCCACCTCCAGGAGTTCTCACAATCCGGATGACTGCTCCCGCCGGACTCAATCGTCATAATCGCGCGGAAAAAACTGGCTGGGAAGAAGTGGTCTTCCTTTTGGTCCCCCTCTGCGGCCTAGATTTAAGGGATATCGTTAGTCCTTGCCTGGTCCCCCGAGTCCGGGCTTAGTGGCCTAGTTTACGGGCCCTTGGAGTGCGAGCCGTGAGAATTACATCTTGGATCGACAGCCTGACAACTCGCTGGCAGCGTTCGCGGAACACGCGTCGCGGTGCTGGTCATCCCTTTTCGGGTCGGAGAAGCCACGGGGCATCCCGGCGTGCGAGGGTTGCTGAAGTACTCGAGGATCGGACATTGTTGTCGGTCACGTCGTTGTTCTTCAACGGTGACCTGACGGTCGTCTCGGACGCAGACGATGCGATCGTGATCCGTGAAAACCAGTTCGTGCCTGGCCGGGTTGAGATCCTGGTCGGGACTCCGCTGGGAGGATCGATCAATTACGTTCCCGATACCAGTGTCGGTGCGCTCGATGCCAACACCATTCAGACGATCCTGGTGCAAGGTGGCGATTCGGGAAACACGATCGACCTGGGCGACGCGCAGGGGATGGGTGGCGTGGACACCGCCGTGTTCACGAGCTTGACCAGCGTCACGATCGAGGGAGGCAACGGCCACGACACAATCACGGGCACCATCAACTTCACCGATGTCATTGACGGTGGAGATGGGCAGGACGTGATCACGGTGGTGGAAACGGCCTCGGCGACAGTCGACGCCGGTGATGGCGACGACACGGTCACCGGTGGATCTGCCGGGGACGTGATCAACGGTGGTGATGGAAACGATGTGATCGACGGATTGGGTGGGCCCGACACGATCGATGCCGGGAACGGTCACGACCTGGTCATCGGAGGAGACGAACTGGTGGGCCCGGGCGATTCAATCACCGGCGGCCACGGTGACGACACGGTGCATGGTGGACTGGGTGACGACTGGATCAACGGCAAAAGTGGTCACGACGAATTGTATGGTGGGTCCGGAATGGACGTGATTCATGGCGGGTCCGGCCATGACCACATGGAAGGTGGAGCCGACGCGGACACGGTCAATGGACACGGGTACAACGACACGATCCTGGGCAACGGTGGTGATGACCGGCTCAACGGTCACTGGGGAAACGATTTCATCGACGGTGATGACGACAACAGTGGAACGATCACCGGTGACGACACGTTGCTGGGCGGGGCTGGTCGCGACACGTTGCTCGGCAACCTGGGCGATGACAATCTCAAGGGCCAGGGAGGCCGCGACACCCTGGTCGGTGGTCACGGCTTGGACAAGCTGGATGGCGGCAGCAGCCATGACCTGTTGCGGGGATTTCAGCAGCAGATCGTCCGGTTGGATTTTGACAGTCACACGGATCCCCTGACCGAACACGTCTA
>CAWVUS010000162.1:0-12249 GCA_963933195.1 uncultured Planctomycetaceae bacterium | reverse complement strand
TACGGGGGAGCCGGTGACTGAGCACGAGGCGAGCCCGGCCAATCCGGCCCGGTTGCCAGGTGTGGTTCTGGCGGTCATTGCCGTGGCGGTCTTGGCTGCCTGGTGGGGCTGGCCACCGTTGCTCGTCGATGTCGACCGGGCTGGGCAGCCAGTGAAGACGGCGACGGGCATGGTGGCGGTGCTCGCTGCACTCAGAGACCGGATGGCTGTCGACGATCCGTACCTGGGTCGCGAGCCGCTCGAGGTCGCGCAACGGCAACTCGATGAACTCTCTTCGGAAGCCTCGCCCAGGGTCCGCTTTGGCTTGTTGTGGTCCGTCGGACACCATCACCTGCGGCTGGGTGAGAACCGGCGGGCAACCAGTCGCCTGGACGAGGCCCTGGACATGGTGTCTCGTCTCGATCCACCACTGTCAGCCGGCGAACGTGACGACGTGTTGTTCCAGGTGGCGGTCGCCTGGTTGCGTCGTGGTGAGGCGGAGAACTGCATCGAGTGTCACACTCCCGAGAGTTGCCTGTTGCCGATCCAGGGTGGGGGAGTGCACCAGCATCCCGGGTCGGCTCGCCGGGCGATTGCCGTGTTGAGCCGGCTGCTTGAGATCAATCCGGATCACGCGGCGGGTCGCTGGCTGTTGAACATCTCGGCCATGGCCGTTGGTGGATTTCCCGACGAGGTGCCCCAGGGGTTTCGGATGGCTCCGGAGGTGTTCCGTTCGCAGTCGGAGTTTCCACGGTTCACCAACATCGCTTCCCGGCTGGGCCTCAACGAGGTCAATCTCAGCGGAGGCAGTGTCTCGGAGGACTTTGACGGGGACGGATGGATTGATATCGCCACGAGCACCTGGGACACGGCCGGCCCGGTCCGGCTGTACCGCAACACCGGCGATGGGAGTTTTGCCGAACGGACTGCCGAATCGGGCCTCTCGGGGATCCTGGGTGGACTGAACCTGGTTCCAGCCGACTACGACAACGATGGGGATGTCGATTTGCTGGTACTCCGGGGTGGCTGGTTGCAGGAGTCGGGGCGCGATCATCCCAACTCGCTGTTGCAGAACGATGGCACTGGTGTTTTCCGTGACGTCACTTTCGAGACGGGGCTGGCCGGTGACGGGTTGGATTTTCCCACGCAGACGGCTGCGTGGGCCGACTACGACGGCGATGGTGACCTGGATCTGTATGTTGGCAACGAGGACTTTGCCGCGCAGTTGTTCCGCAACGATGAGGGCCGGTTCCAGAACGTCGCCGCCGAGGCGGGTGTTGATGGTGGCGGTGTCGTGAAAGGCACCGCCTGGGGCGACTACGACAACGATGGTGACGAGGACCTGTACGTGTCGGTCCGCGGTGGGGCCAACCGATTGTACCGCAACAACGGCCGGGGGCATTTCGAGGACGTGGCACAGAGCCTGGGTGTTGACGGACCACACCGGAGCTTTCCGGTGTGGTTCTGGGACTGCAACAATGACGGTTGGTTGGACCTGTACGTGGCCAGTTATCGCGAAGGGGTCGAGGAGGTCGCGCGGGATTACCTGGGTCAGGCCCACGAATCGGAAACCGATGCGTTGTACCTGGGTGACGGCGAGGGGGGCTTTCGCGAGGTGTCGGCCGAGTTCGGCCTCGTGCGTGTTACGCAGCCGATGGGCTGCAATTTCGGCGATCTCGACAACGATGGTTGGCCGGATTTCTACCTCGGAACCGGTTATCCCGAGTACGCCGGGATCATGCCCAACCTGCTGTTTCACAACCAGGGGGGAACCCGGTTTGCGGACGTGACCTTTGCGGCGGGGTTCGGTCACTTGCAGAAAGGCCACGGCGTGTCCCTGGCCGATTTTGATCGCGATGGCGACCTGGATGTGTTTCAGCAGATCGGTGGGTGGTATCCGGGTGATGCGTTTGGCAATGCCCTGTTCGAGAACCCAGGTTTCCAGCGACACTGGCTGGCGGTGCGGGTTCGCGGAGTCGAGTCGAATCGACTGGGGGTGGGGGCGAGGTTACGGGTTGAGTATTCCGAGGGAGACCAACGTCGTGTGGTCCATCAGCGGATTGGCTCGGGTGGGAGTTTTGGTGGCAATCCTTTCACCGCGCACATCGGGCTGGGTTCCGCCACGATCGTCGAGCGGATCGAGATCCATTGGCCAACCTCGGGCAAGACGGATCGATTCACCGCCGTGGGTATCGACCGGCTGATCGAGTGTCGCGAGGGCTCGTCCGACATTCTCGAGACGCGGTGGCAGTCGGTGACATTCAATGGTGGTGAAGCGTCGGCCGATCGAGCGGGACCCTAGCACATGACAGTCGCATCACGGGGAGTGTTTGCCTGGAGACTGGCCGGGTTGGTGGTCGTGATGGCCCTGGTGGCGGCTGGCTGGTGGTGGGTGCGCGGGGGGGGCGAATCTGACCAGGAACTGTTGAACCGGGCGCGTCGTGCCCGCCGTTTGCGCAAGTTGGACGAGGCACTGGAACTTGCCGATCGTGTGCTGGCTCGGTCGCCCGAGGAACACCAGGCCCGGAAGATGGCCGGCGAGTTGTCGATGGAACGCGATGACTACGATCGCGCTGTCGAGTACCTGTGCGGGTTGCCCGATGCCGAACGCCCCGAGCGGATCACCGGGATGTTGGGACCGGGTGACCAGATGGACAGCCTGAGATCGTTGTCACGGCTGGCCGCGAGGCTGGAAGAGAGAGTGGGAGTCGAACCCGAGCATGCGATGGCCAACGACCACCTGGCTTTCATCCTGACAATTTCCGGACGCCGCTGGGAGGCGCGTCGTCCATTGTTGCGATTGTTGCGGCGGGGATTGTTCTCGAAACGGCATCTCGTGTTGCTGGGGGAATTTGAGAACGTGTTGGCCGATCCCACCATGCTGGAGGCCTGTGTGAAGCAGGATCCCAACGAGCAGTTGGCCAACCTGGGACTGGGATTGATCGACATCCAGCGACGGGATTTTTCCGGAGCCCTGGCCCGGTTTGAAGCGGTGGCGAGTGAGTGGTCGGGGATGGCCGAGGTGCAGGCACGGGTGCTTTGGACCCTGCTGGAACAGGGTGGCGCGTCAGTTGCCGAGAATTACGTCTCGCGACGGAAATTGCTGACCGACGACCGTCTATTGCAGCATCCCGGGATCTGGCTGGCCGATGCACGCTGGGCCCGGTTGACCGGTCGTGATCGTGAGGCGGCCCGTTGCCTGTGGGAAGCGATTGTCCTGGAGCCCGATCTCCGTTCGGCCAACTACCAGCTTGCACAGATCCTCTCGAAACTTGGTCGACATGACGACGCGGTGCTATTTCGCGAACGGGCGATCCGGTTGGAGGCGTTCGAGCAGACACTCGGCTTGATCGAGACTCGACTGGGTTTTAACTCGGAATGGTCCGAGACAAGCCTGTTGCGTCGTGCGGCCGAACAATGCGAACAGATGGGGCGATTGTGGGAAGCGTTCGCGTGGGCGCGGGAGGCACAGGAGCATGAACCGCGGGCCACCTGGTCTGTCGAGATGGTCACCCGCGTCAAGCGTCGGCTGGCCGCGGCTCCCGAATCGCCCCAGACATTGCCCGGGGAACTTCCGTCCCGGGATGTTGACCTCTCGGCTCTCCCAAGACCTGATTTCGGCCACATCGATTCCTCCCGGGTGGTGGCCCGTCCGGGAACCGCTGCATCCGGGACGATTCGTTTTGAAGACCGCGCGTCGGCTGCGGGGGTCGACTTCACGTATTTCAACAGTCCCGACCCGGCGACCGAGGGATCGTTGATGTTCGAATACACCGGCGGTGGAGTCGCGGTACTCGATTTCGACCGTGATGGTTGGCCGGACCTGTATTTCACCCAGGGCTGTCCGTGGCCGGTGATCGAGGGAGGCGATCCGGATTATCACGATCGACTGTATCGCAATAACGGTGACGGAACTTTTGTCGACGTGACCGATACCTCCGGCCTCGGAGATGGTGGGTTCAGCCAGGGCGCGTCCGTCGGCGACTTCGACAATGACGGGTGGCCGGACCTTTATGTCGCCAATATCGGGTGCAACCGGCTGTACCACAACAACGGGGACGGCACGTTCGAGGATCTCACCGCCGGAATTCCGTTTCCCAAGACAGGCTGGACGACCAGTTGCCTTGTGGCTGACATTGACGGTGACGGCCATGTGGACCTGTACGACGTCAACTACCTGGAGGGAGCACGGTTGTTCTCGACGATTTGTGAGTCGAACGGTGTGAAGATGGCGTGTCACCCACACGAGTTCACCGCCGCATCGGATCGTTGGTGGAAGGGTGATGGTGCGGGTGGGTTCGTGGACGCGACACGGACCGGGGGGTTCGCTGTTCCCAGAGGCAAGGGCCTGGGAATTGTCGTCGGTGGATTCTCACGGCCGGACCAAATCGAGGTGTTTGTTGCCAATGACTCGGTGCCGAATTTTCTGTTCACCCGGGTCGGCAGTCCGAGTGGACCGGGCAAGGCGTTGTTTGAACAACGTGCGATGGTGCGAGGGCTGGCGGTCAACCGGGACGGGCGATCACAGGCCTGCATGGGTGTGGCGGCCGGGGACGCGGATGGCGATGGCCGGCTGGATTTGTTCGTGACGAATTACTTCGAAGAATCCAACGCGTTGTATCGCCAGGTCGGAGAACTGGTTTTCATCGACGAGACCCGCCGGGCCGGGTTGCGGGAACCGGGGTGGAGGAAGCTGGGGTTTGGTACGCAGTTCCTCGATGCCGATTTGGACGGAGAAACCGACCTGGTCGTCGCCAACGGACATGTTGATGATCTCACCAAGCTGAATCAGCCTTACCGGATGAGTCCGCAGTGTTTTCGCAACAGCGGTGGTGGACGTTTCGTCGACCTGGCCGCCGATGGGCTGGGCAAGTACTTCCAACGGGAATTGCTGGGTCGCGGCCTGGCCCGTGTGGACTTCAACCGGGACGGGCGGGACGATTTTGTGGTCACCCACCTGGAACAACCTGCGGCACTGTTGGCCAACCGGACAGTTGAGACCGGGAACGGTGTGGTGGTCCGGCTGGTGGCCACGGCGACCTCGCGTGACGCGATCGGCTCGCGGGTGACGGTCACCGATGGTGACTGGCAACGCGTTCACCATCTGACGGCTGGTGATGGCTACATGGCCTCCAACCAGCGGCAGTTGATTATCGGGTTGGGCAACCGGCAACGGGTCGCAACGCTGCGGGTCGATTGGCCCTCGGGAGTCTCGACGGTGTTGCGGAACGTGGAGGCTGGCGGAGAACTGGTGATTGTGGAGGGGCGTACCGGGATGATTCGGTTGCCCGGGCCCAATCGTTAGAACAGCGATGACTCGTCTGCTTCGGCTTCGGTGCCGGCATCGGACTCCCTGTCAATCGTGGCCTCGTTCTCAAAGGGTTCGGTTGTCGGGTTGCCGTCGGCGTCAACACCGGTCAGGGTTTCGATCCGCTGTTCCGCTCGTTGGAGCACGTCGTTGCAGGTCTTCAACAATCCGATTCCCTCTTCGAATCGTGCGAGTGAATCCTCGAGACCCAGCGATCCGGATTCGAGCGATTCGACAATGCCCTGCAGGTCTTCGAGCGCCGTCTCGAAAGAGACCTGGGAAGCGTCTTCGGTGGTCGTTTTGTCCTTGGCCATAATCGGTTTCCTGTTCTGGGTGCCTGGCCCCGGTTTCTAACCGGGGGCGTTGTCCTGGGCCGATTCGACCCGACTGCTCACGCTGCCGCTGGCGAGCGTGGTGATGATCTGGTCTCCGGGCTTCAGTTCGTCAGCTGTTCGGACAACGTGTCCTTCGGTTGTCCGGGTCACCGAGTAGCCTCGACCGAGAACCTCCAGGGGGCTGAGCGCCTGCAGGGCGGCAGCGGCGACGCCGAGTTGATCTCGGCTCACCCGGGTCCTGTTGCGGGCCGCCCGATCCATGCGTCGTTGCAGTTCATCGACACGCCCGGCGAGTTCACGAATCCGACCGTGGGGACGGACCAGGACGGGTCGCGATGCGAACGATTCCAGGCGGGCACGGGCTCGTTGGGCCTGCTGGTTGAGTGCCGCGACCAGCCGCGTGCGGGCACCTTGCAGCGAGACTTTGAGTTCATCCTGGTGAGGGACGACCAGTTCACCCGCCTCACTGGGTGTCAGGGCTCGCACGTCGGCAACCAGATCGGCGATGCTGACATCGATTTCGTGGCCGACCGCGCTGACGATCGGGATGGGACAGTCGGCGATGGCACGGGCCACGATCTCCTCGTTGAACGCCCAGAGATCTTCCAGGCTGCCACCACCGCGACCGGCGATCACCACGTCGACCTGGGGCAGGCTTGGCACCAGCCCGATCGCCCCGGCGATCTCCTCGGCGGCACCGGCTCCCTGGACGCGTACCGGTAGCAGCACGATGTCGACTGCCGGCCATCGCCGGGTGATCACCTGCAGCATGTCACGGACCGCGGCTCCGGTGGGACTGGTGACCAGGGCAATCCGACGCGGGAAGCGGGGGATCGGTTGCTTGCGATCGGCGTCGAAGAGGCCCTCGTTGGCCAGTTGTTCCTGCAACTGGCGGAAGGCCAGTTCGAGGGCACCGACGCCCCGGGGAGTCAGTTGCCGGATGACCAACTGGTATTGTCCACGTGGCAGGTAGACCTCGACTCCACCGCGAGCGACGACCTCGAGTCCGTCGGTGAGTTCGAATGGGAGCCGCGAGGCGGTGTTTCGCCAGATGACTGCCGAGATCTGGGACTGGTCGTCCTTGAGAGTGAGGTAGACGTGGCCGGAGCGCGCGGGGCGGCAGTTGGAGATCTCACCGGTGACCCACACGTCGGGATAGTGATTCTCGAGTTGGTCCTTGATCTCGCGGGTCAGTTCCGAGACGGTTCGCGCTGACTCGTTCGCATCGTGTCGTGCCGTTGTCGGCATCCTGGCTCCCACCTCCGTGTTTGTCCGCCCTGACTAACCCATCGTAATTGATTGCAACATCGACAGGGCACCGACGGCATCGCTGGCGGGATCCGTTCCCCCCGAGGCACCGGCGGTCACCCAACCGTTGTATTCAGCCTCGGCCAACACCGCGAGCATTTCGTCCCAGGCCACCTCGCCACGTCCGACGGGCACCTCCCTGTGTGTCCCGTCTGAAGAACGGACCGCGTCCCGGACCCACACGTGTCGAACCACTCTGTACAACTCGCGGAAGGTCGAGACGGGATCTGATCCCTGTCCGGTCCACGCGGCAGGATCGAAGTCGACACCGATTGGTCCGGCGACGATGTCGGCGAGCAGATCCTGGAGTGCCTGGAGATCACTGGCGGAGACGCTGACCACGGGGACCGCTCCGACGTGGTTGCCGTGTCGTACCAGGTCGTTGAGGACGTCGACCAGCAGATCCCGTTCGCCGGGGCCGGTTTGATCGGCTTCAACGGCCGGAATCGTGCCGATGTTCAGTGTGACCACGTCGGTTCCCAGGTCTCGGGCGAATTGCAGTGCGCCGCGGACCGCCTCAATCCGCGGTTGGAGGTCTCGTTGATCCGAGAATCCGCGGCGGGTGGGAAATGTGGTCGCGGCCAACACGAGGCCGAGTTCATCGAGGTGCTTGCGGAGGTGCCGGATGGCACTGGCGGAAAAATCGATCGGCTTGACCATGTACCGCGTATCGATCAGCACTCCGGTGGCCGGGCTGGCGGCCGCCCGTTTCAACGCCAGTTTCAGTTGTGACCCAAAGGCCGAGAGTGATGCGGCGCAGCGGAGTTGGTACATGAGGAGGTCTTTGGATCGCAACGGTGGTCGGTGCAGCGATTGGAACGGATTGGTCGAGTGCGTTCAAGAAACCTCGTCGAACAGGTCGGTGACAACACCGCTCACCGGTGGGCCAGCCAGTCGACGGTACGTCGAATCGGTTCATCGGGATCATTGGTGTAGTGCATGTCTCCGCCCGGGATCACCTCGATTCCAAGACGGTCATCGGGCAGGTCCAATCCGGCGAGGTCCTTGGGGAGACTGTTGAAGGCTGGTGAGTGTTCGACAGTCTGGTCACCGACAAGGACCAGCACCGGGCACGTGACTCGCGGCAACTGGCCGACGAGGTCAAATTGGTCTTCGGGACCGTATTTCTCGACGTAGCCGCTGGCTCGAATCCACATCGGCAAGGGTTGCCGCACCTGTATCAGTTGGTCGCCGTCGCCGCTGGCCAGCAATTCGGTTGCCCGGGAGAAATCCTCACGGAAGGCATCGGCTGTAGGGTGGTCCTGAAACATCTGGTGGCAGAACCGGGGTGGCGAGATCGCGACGATCGCCACCGGGTCGATGGCCGCCGCTGCTGCCGCATAGATCGACTTGATTCCACCCATGCTGTGGCCGACCAGGATGATCCGTTGCCTGCCATTGTCCCGGGCCCATGAAAACCAGGTGGCCAAATCCAACCGGCAGTCATCTATGTTCTCGAGTGCGGCACCGCCACGGACTCCGACCAGTCCATCGTGGCCTCGCGTGTTGATTCGCAATGCCGGTGTGCCCGAGGCGACCACTGCTTTGGAGACGTGTTCGAGGATTCCCGGGGCGTAGAAGTTTCCTGCGGTGCCGTGAACCAGGATCACCAGGTCTGCCGGCCAGTCGTCGCCGTGGTCCAGGCCAGCTTGTGGGAGCTGTAGCGCGGCGTCCAGCCGGAGTTTGTCCGGGGTCTGAGACCGGACCAGGCTGGTGGTCATCATTGGTCCTCCGGCGTTTTCTTCTTGCCGTCGGCGTCGAGCTCGGCCAGTTTCTTGCGGAGGATCGGGATCCTCTTTCGAGCCTGGTCGACAGCGTCGGTGTCCTGGCCGTCCTGGAGGATGCGACCCCAGAGCGTGATGGCGAACTTGAGCATGTCGGCTCGTCCGGCCGCGTATTGCTTGGCCAACGGTCCACTGCCGTAGGCGTCGATTCCTCGGGCCTGTGCCACCAGGTAACGTCGTTGTTCGGCGATGTCCTGTTTTTCCCATGGCCGCTTGTCGCGTGCGTCGTGCTCCAGCAGGGTTTTCTCGGCCAGCCGTGCTTCCGGCAGTCCGGTCCAGCGGACACGGATGCCCTTGAGTTGCATCAGGCCCGAGTAGACCAGGTCGGGTTGTGTGAGTCGCTTGTTGGCCTCGGCCAGCAGGGCCCGGGCACTGGCCTGGCGGGTGGAAGCCACACGGGAGGCTGCTCGAGATGCTGGCCAGTTGTTGGCCAGTTTTTCCCGTCGAGGTCGATCCTGTTCGAGCCATTCGAAAACCTGTGGCACGGGTGTGGCCGGCACGGCGTGGCCGGTTCGTGGTTCGACCCAAACCCTGGTCCGCACGCCGATTTCCTTCAGCAGGGGACCTCGAAACCGTTCGACCTCACCCCGATTGAAATCGGTCTCACCAGTCACCAGTGCAACGCTCAGACGGTCCTGCACCCGGTGTCGCAGCCACGATTCATTTCTCAGGTCACCGGCGGCGCAAAAACTGATCACACCTCCGAAGAGTTCGGGCAAGGCGAATCCGATCGTGCAGGCGACCCGTCCACCACCGGAGAATCCAGCCAGGTAGGTGCGGTCGGGATCGATTGGAAATCGTTGGCGGAGATCATCGAGGACATCGAGAACGATGTTGACCCGGCGTGGGAACGGACAGCGGTTCCCCGCTCCCCGTGGGCTGGCCACCAGGACCCCGTGCTTTGCCGCGGTGGCTGCGAAAGCGCCGAATCCTCCCGGACCATCTCCGGGCGAAACGAACAGGACCAGGGGTAGCAGTTTGCCGTCAGGGAGAGTCCGGGGGATGCCGTCGGGCACCATCAGCCGATAGGTCTGTTTGGTCGAGGTGTATCCCCGGGTCCAGTCGGACGGCGGCTCGGCAGGACTCTGGTTGGAAATCGTAAAAACCCAGTCGAGGCGGGTGGGAGCCGCCACCTGGACCCGGTCGTGCGTGCCCGCTGGCAACGGGTCGGCCGACTCGGCCGGGACCGTGATCATCGTGAGCAGGACGCCGGTGACTAACCGGCTGACGTGACGACTCATCAGTTTCCGCTCCCGACCTGTTCGGATTACTTCGCTTGCAGGTTTTATCCTCGCGCCACCCCTCCGGGGAATCAAGCAGGCTGGTCATCGGAACGTGTGCCTCGAGTGGTTGACGGCGGTCGGAATGGTCTCGAGAATCGCGTTCTGGCCAGCCACACCCCTGTTGAATTACAGCGGCATCATGTCCCACGACCCGTCTGCCCGTCGCGTGCAATTTCGACCGAGCGTCGACCGGATGGCCGGGTATGTTCCCGGCGAACAGCCGCAGGAGGATGGGTGGGTCAAGTTGAACACCAACGAGAATCCCTACCCGCCCTCACCGCGGGTGATCGAGGCGATTGGCCGGGCGGCCGAGGGCCGGTTGAACTTCTACCCGGATCCGCTTGGTCGAGAATTCTGCCGTGTGGCGGCCCGGCTGTTTGATGTCGATCCCGAGTGGATCATCCCGGGCAACGGGAGCGATGAGATCCTGACCATCCTGCTGCGGACGTTTGTCGATCCGGGACAGCGGATCGCGTACCCCTATCCCAGTTACGTGTTGTACGAGACGCTGGGCGAGATCCAGGGGGCCGAGGTTGAACGGATCGTGTTGAGGGACGACTGGTCGTGGCCGATGGAGGAGGCCCGGCGGCAGTTGCAGGAGTGTCGATTGCTGTTCGTACCGAACCCGAATTCACCTTCGGGAAACCGGTTTCCCGACGAGGACCTCCTGGGGTTGCTGCCCGATCGGGGCGTGTTGGTACTGGATGAGGCCTACGGCGATTTTTGCGATGAGCCGCATGGTGGCCAACTGCTGAAGTCCGATTCGGCTGCAGGGCGGATGGTTGTGACGCGAACCCTGAGCAAGTCATACAGCCTGGCGGGGCTGCGACTGGGATTTGGGGTAGCACATCCTGACGTTGTCGCGGCGATGAGAAAGGTCAAGGACAGCTACAACTGCGACACGTTGTCGCTGGCTGCCGGCGTGGCGGCGTTGGAGGATACCGACTGGATGCAGGCAAACGCCGCTCGCATTCGCCAGACCCGGCAGCGACTGGTCGAGGCGTTGGTCTCGCGCGGCTTCGATGTTGTTCCCAGCCAGGCCAACTTTGTCTGGGCCACACATCCCGACGGCGAGCACCGACGCCGGTTCGAGGCTTTGAAGGCCCAGCGGGTGCTTGTTCGTTACATGGTTTTCCCGGAGTGTGATCCGGTCCGCGAGGGCCTGCGGATTACCGTGGGGACCGACGAGCAAGTGGATCGGTTTCTCGAGGCACTGGACCACGTCGGGTCGTAGGGGTTGTGCGGGCCCACAAGCGTGGCCGCCGTCTTCGGCGGGTTGAACCCGGTGTCGATGATTGCCGAGTGACGCGGCGGTCTTATGATGGAGTGGTGATCGACAGGGAGCCAGACGATGGGCCGACGAGCCGAGATTTCGCGGAAGACGCACGAGACTGATATCCGGTTGGCGCTGGAATTGGACGGCAGCGGTGCGTCGACGGTGCAAACGGGGATCGGATTTTTTGATCACATGTTGACGCTGTTGGCGCGACACGGATTGTTCGATCTCGAGGTGCACGCCGATGGTGACCTGGAGGTGGATGGCCACCACACGGTCGAGGACGTGGGGATCTGCCTGGGGATGGCTTTGTGTGAGGCGCTGGGCGAGAAGGTGGGGATCCGCCGCTATGGCAGCGTGGTGTTGCCGATGGAGGAGACCCTGGTGACGACCGCCGTGGACCTCTCGGGCCGTGCGTGGTTCGTGCAGAGCGTGACCTATCCGACCGAGAAGATTGGTGAGTTCGACACGCAGTTGGTCGAGGTGTTCTGGCAGGCCGTGTCGGCCAATTCGCGAATCAACCTGCACCAGGTGCTGCACCACGGCGACAATTCTCACCACATCGCCGAGGCGTTGTTCAAGGGGACGGCGCGGGCGTTGCGTGAGGCGGTTTCGGTTGACCCCCGCCAGCAGGGGATCCCGTCGTCCAAGGGCAGCCTCTGATGTCCCCGCCGGCTGCCGGCGTCAGCGTGATCTTGTTTTTCCGGCCCGTGAAATTAATTACGGGTTTGGGTTGGTTGAATTTCCCGCGAGAGGGAGTAGGGTGTTCCCATTCCCATTCGGGTTGTGGTCGTTCTGACCCGGTTCGCCGGTCTCACACCTGACTCGAATCTCCCGACGCGGGGAGTTCCACGGAACTGTCCGCCCGGGTGTGGGGACATCCTCGGACCGTCGGTCACACCTCCGACTCATCCGGATTCACACCAGTCGGAGCCAACACGGAGGGCCACCCCGGTCGCCTGACCCCGCCGCATGC
>CAWVUS010000161.1:0-12284 GCA_963933195.1 uncultured Planctomycetaceae bacterium | reverse complement strand
TTGAGGCGGCCATTGCCGTTGCTCGAATGGTCACTCGTCATGGGTCGTTCCTACCAATCGGTGACAGCCAACACATCAGTGGCGGCTTGTGTGTGAAGGGTGTATTCAATGCCCTATTGCGAGGGTTGTCAATCGCGGTCTGGAGCCCTCGACAGCTAATTCCCACCTTCATTCGTTTGCGGCTCCGGTTGGCGACTCTTCGGTCACGTCAGCTCCAGTCATGCGACCAACCCAACCACCCGGGCTTAGCTGCTTGATCCGTTCCATGGCCGTGTCGTCCTCCTCGTCGGCGACCTGTCCACTGAGCGTCGACAACAGGAATTCAGCGGCGATGACCAGGAACATCACGAAAATCAACCAGCGCCAGATCTCGTTTTGCGTGCCCGGTTTTCCGTATGTCGCTGCTGTATCCGCGGTGGCGTCGATCACCTTCAACGTCTTATCGGGTTCCAAACCGGCGAGCATCGTCGCCGCCTGGGTCGCCACCCGTTCCATCCGCTTGGCTGCTTCGGACGGATTGTCGACTTGTTCGAGGTTACCGCCAAGCGTACTGAAGTCCGATTCACCAGGTGCCAGGTTCACAGCAAACGCGAGTTTCCCGGCCTTGGGCCGCTCGGTGCTCCCCCCGCTGACCTCCACATCGTAAAAACCTTGCCGGCCGGTTCGTTCGTAAGCGCCGACCAACCGGGCCCGCGAGCGTTGGAACTGGTCCAGCGGATTCACCTGTCCACCCGGCCCGGTCACTTTCGCCGAAACCGGATCCCAGCCGGATTCCTCGGCAAAAAACTCGGCCGTTCCACCGGCACCCACCACGCTGGGTCCGCTCAACTCCGGCTGTTTCATCACGTGGCTGACCATCCTCAGCACCAGCGGCACGAACTCGGGCCGCATCGGAAGGTTGGTCCACTTCGAGTGGAAGGCGAAGGCCGAGAGCACGATGTGTCCATCTCCGTACCGTCCCTCAATCACGGCCGGAGCATCACTGCCGGCAAAACCGATCAACGGCCAACTGCTGCCGCGTTCCTCGGGCAACGTCATCGCAAAATGCCGGTAGACCTGCACCCGTGTCAGGTAAGGCGTCTCGCCACCGGTGAAGGCCGATAGGATCTCGCTCGAAAAATCGATGTTGGCGAACTTCGAAAAAGTGTCGGTCTTTTCCGGGTCACCGACAGCCGCCGCCAGCGAGGCTGCCAGCATCGGGACCGCCGCATCGTTGGGATTGGGAAAGAACTGCTTGGTGTAGATCTCCGGGTTGACCTTGTCACCGGGCAACACGATCAAGCCGCCTCCCTTGTTCACGAAGTCTCTCAACAGCGTGAAACGGTTGGCATCCAGTTGCCCGCAGTTGGCCAGGATCACCACCACCGCCCGTGACAGGGCGTCGGCGTTCAATTCGTTCTGGGGAATCTCCCGAACGTCCAGCGACCGAACAAACTCGCGCCCCGAAGACAACGGGCCCGAGTCGGTCTCGCTTCCATCCTCCTGGTCTTCTCCGGCCTCGTCGTCGTCCGACTCCTGGACGGAATCGGTGGCCGTCAACGCGGTCCTGACATAGAGCGCCGAATCGTCCAGTGGATTGGGACTCGGATTTCCATTCACCAGCAACACGCCAACCTGGGGCCGGACATCCAGTGTGAAACGGAAGATGTTGTCATCAAGAAACGGGTCACCGGGAATTTCGAATTGCCCCTTCAGGACCCCCGGTTCGGTCGGCACATAAACGACCTCGAGTTCTTCGGTCTTTCCTGCCGCGACAACCAACGGCTGCCTGTCGACCTGTTGGCCACCAACACTGGTGGTGACGGCAAAACTGCTGGAGGTATTCTTCGTCGGGGAGAGATTTCGGATCCGCGGCCGGAACGTCACCGGCAAACCTACGATCACGCGTGCCGGGGCCGGGGCGTTGCCGATGACGGCCACGTTGTCCAACACCCGACCGCTACCAACATTGACGACCCTCAACTCGGTGTTCTCGGGAACCTGCACCGCGCTCTCACCGCCACGGAACTCCTCCCAGCCACTTTGCTGGAGATCGGTGAAGAGGTAGATCACCGGTTCCTGGAGTTTCGAGAGTTCGGCCGAATCGCCCGCAAACAACTGGGAAAAGGCCGCGTAAAGATTGCCCCGGGACGGAGACGTTTCCAGGTTGTCGATCTCGTTCTTGATCTCTTCGGTCGACGCCTGGAACCGCCTCAGCAACTGTTCGGGCCGTTCGCCGACTCGGATCATCGTCACGTGGTCACCGGGTGCGAGTTTTCCCAGAACCTCACCCGCGGCTTCTCGCGATCTGTCCAGGGCCGTTCGGCCATCACCAGCCGCAGCCCCCATGCTCGCTGAGGTGTCAAACATCAGCACCACGTCGCGACTGCCGGCTCCATCAACGAACAGCGATTTCCAGTGGTCGGGGGTCCGCATCCGGGAAATGGCAAACACCAGGAACAGGAGAAAAAGCGTCCTGAGCAGAGCGATGAGCCATTCGAGGAATTTCATCCGGCGGCGTTGCTGGACGTAACTGTCAAACAGAAACCGGAAGGTGCTCAACTCGACCGTCTTCAACCGGTGCAGGGTCAACAGGTGCAACAACACCGGTATCAATGCCAGTGGCAGAAACCACAATAGCGCCGAATTCGTGAACAGGCTGGTCAATCCGCCCACTGCCTGGTCCTTATCGTGGTTGAGAGAAGGGAAGTCACAAAGCGGCTAGAAAATCCGGCTGCGCTTGTCGAGATACGCCGCCAGGAACTTGTCGTAAGGTTGCGACGTGTCACACAATTCGTAACTGATCCGCCGCTCGAAACAGTCCCGCTTGACTTGTTCGGTGAACTGGTTGATTCGCGAAAGATACCGACGTCTCAGGCTCTTGGGATTGGCCACCACTCGGCCAGCACCTTCCATGTCCTTGAATCGGGTCAGTCGGTCGTAGGGGAATTCCAACTCGGCCGGGTCCATCGTGTGAAACACGATCACCTCGTGGTTGTTGTGTCGGAAGTGGCCCAGCCCACTGGCGATCGACTCCTCGTTGTCGATCAAGTCGCTGATCACGATGATCAACCCCCGCCGCTTGGTCCGCTCGGCCGCCTCGTGCAGCACCCCGCCAACATCGGTCTCGCCACCAGGCTCAATGCCATCGAGCGACTGGAGAATGCGACGGAACTGCGTCGGATGCGCCTTGGGCGGAATGAACCGTCGCACGCTCGAGTCAAATTCCACCAGCCCCACCGCATCGTTCTGCCGCAGCAAAAGATAGGTCAACGCGGCTGCCAGGTACGAACCCCAACTGAGTTTGCTCTGGTCACCGGAACCGAACTCCATCGAGCTCGAGCAATCCAGCAGGATGTAGGCCCGCAGATTCGTCTCATCCTCGTACAGCTTGACGTAGTACTTGTCCGAGCGTGCGACGATCTTCCAGTCGAGATTGCGAATCTCATCCCCGGGCGTGTAGGACCGGTGATCAAGATACTCGACGGAGAATCCGTGGTAGGGACTGCGATGCCGACCTGTCAGGAAACCTTCCACCACCTGCTTGGCAACCAGTTCCATGTTGCCGACGCGGTGCAGACCCGCGGGATCGAGGTACTTCTGCGTTGCCGCCATCGTGGCCTGGCCTTCAAGAGAGAGGAATTTCGGAGTCGAACAGGAAGAGAGTTACAACTCCTCACTGGTCTCCTTGCAGAGTCGATCGATGATGCTGTCAGTCGTGACGCCATCACTTTCGGCCGAGAAACTGGTGACAAGCCGGTGACGTAGCACCGGAAAGGCCACGTAACGAATGTCCTCGATCGAGGCATTGAATCGCCCCTCGAGTAGGGCGTTGGCCTTGGCTCCCATCAGCAGAGCCTGGCAGGCACGCGGACCGGCCCCCCAGGTCAGATACTGCTTGACGAAATCGGGAGAGTCGTCGGCATTGGGCCGCGTCCCCCGAACCAGTCGCACGGCATAAGCCGCAATGCTCTTGCTGACGATCACCTTCCGAACGACCTGCTGCAGTTGCATGATCTCGGCACTGTCCAGCAGAGAATTCAGTGTCACCTTGTCCTGGGACGTGGTCGTCTCGGCAATCTGAAGTTCTTCCTCGAAGGTCGGGTAATCGATCAGGATCCGGAACATGAACCGGTCGAGTTGGGCCTCGGGCAGCGGGTAGGTCCCCTCCTGCTCGATCGGGTTCTGGGTCCCCAGGACCAGGAATGGTCGATCCAGATCGAACGTCTGACCCGCGATCGTCACCTGGTACTCCTGCATCGCCTGCAACAGCGCAGCCTGAGTTTTGGGCGGGGTCCGGTTGATCTCGTCACCGAGGATGATATTGCCAAAGATCGGCCCCTTGACAAATTTCATCCGCCGACGTCCCGTGCCCTCTTCCTCCTCGAGGATCTCGGTGCCGACAATGTCACTGGGCATCAAGTCGGGAGTGAACTGGATCCGGCTGAAATCCAACGACAGCATCTCGGAAATCGAGCTGATCATCAGGGTCTTGGCCAACCCGGGTACACCCTCGAGCAGACAGTGCCCTTGAGCAAACAGCGCGATCAGCACCTGCTTGAGCACCTCTTCCTGGCCAATAATCACCCGCCCCAACTCTTTGGTCAGTTTCGCGTAGACCTCGGCCGCCTGCTCGGCTGCCTTCAGGTCTTGCTCGTCAACCTGGCCCGCACCGGCATTCAAATCAGTCGCCATATATCCCTCGCTGCCTAAACCCGCAGCCTCCATGCCGCCCCCAACGGCCGACATTCGTGGCCCCAAGCTACACCGAACCGCTCGCCAGTCAACCGAACACAAAGGAATCGCCTGATGCGTGACGCCGGTAGCCAACTTATTCCGGCTTCTGCCACGGCACCGCACCATACCGCTGCAGTTGTCTCCTCAGTGCTGCGGACATCTCGCGAAAAACCCTGGGGTTCTTTTTCGCCAGGTCGATCTTCTCCCGGGGATCTCGCTCCAGGTTGTACAAC
This sequence comes from uncultured Planctomycetaceae bacterium, assembly GCA_963933195.1. Classification (GTDB taxonomy): domain Bacteria; phylum Planctomycetota; class Planctomycetia; order Planctomycetales; family Planctomycetaceae; genus UBA8437. Next base: position 7,335 of record CAWVUS010000161.1, on the reverse strand, counting down.
TCCAACGGAGCAAACGGGCTGTTGTGCAACAACTTCCAGGGCCCCCTCCGGACCGCCTCGATTGTTTTGCCCGCATAACGGGCTCCTCCCTCGCGACGACTGAAGAACCACAGATCTCTCAATGGCGGCTGCGACTTCCCCATCAAGGTCGGCACGATGCTCCGCCCTTCGATCTCCCCGGGCAACCCCGCCCCGGCCACCTGGCACACCGTGGGGAACAGGTCCATCGACAACGCCATCAGGTCACTTCTGGAACCCGGCTTGATCCGACCCGGCCAACTCACACACGTGGGCACCTTCAGGCCTCCCTCGTAGACGCTTTGCTTGCCGTCCCGCAGCGGGCCGTTGTTGGCGCCGGCATTCAGTTGGCCACCGTTGTCGGAGGTGAAGACAACCAGGGTGTTCTTGGCCTGGCCGTTCGCCTCCAATGCCTTCAACACCTTGCCGATCCCGTCATCCATGTGCTCGATCAACGCCACCAACTTCGCCCGACGGCGATCGATCTTCGGTTCTCGCTTGATCACCCGCTGGACCCATTCCTCGGGGGGCTGAATCGGCGTGTGCGGCGCGTTGTAGGCCAGGTAAAGAAAAAAGGGACGACGGTCCCGTCGCCTGGCGGCCAGTTCCAGGTAATCAACCGCCCACTGGGAGAACAAGTCGGTGGCGTGCCCCTTGGGATCGATCGTTTCGGCATTCTTTCGCATGTAGTTGTTGCCGTGGCGACGGTGGTTGTAGTAGTCGTCCATCATGTCGCCCAGGAATCCGTGGAAATGCGAGAAACCACGGCTGTTGGGCAGGTTGGGAGCATCCAGTCCCAGGTGCCACTTGCCCACCATCGCCGTGTGATACCCCGCCTTGGCCAGTGGCACGGGCAACAGCACCGCATCGTGACGCAGGTAGCCCCAGCTATTGGCCGGATGGGTCCGGATCACACCGGGGACACCAACCAGGTCCTGGTAGCGACCGGTCAACAATGCTGCTCGAGTCGGCGAACAGACCGGGCAATTGGCATAGAAGTTGGTGAACGTCATCCCCGAGGCGGCCAGGCGATCGATGTGGGGCGTTCGCATGTCCCGGGCCCCCTGGGACGCCAGGTCACCATACCCCAGGTCGTCCACCAGGATCAGCAACACGTTGGGACGATCCGCCAGTTCGGCAGCACCAACCGGTATCGCCATCTCCGCCCACAGCCCCAACGTCGCACAAGTGATCAGAATCCCCGGGTTCAATTTCAGCCGCTTCCGTACTCGCATCACCTCACGACTCCTGCAGGGCCACACCAACCTGGTCACTTCGTCTCTCGATCCGTTCAACGACAATTCGCATCCCGGCGTTACCGGCACGAGCCCGGCACTCGTCCATCAACGCGGTCACCCGTGGACCAATCCCGCTGACCGGTTCGCCCACCGGCAACAATCCCGGCACCACCAAAAGATGACGGCATCGCAGTCGACGTGCCTGGCGAATCGCAGCATCCAATCGGCTCACCACGCCGCGACGAACGATGGGAGACCTGGAGGCAAATGTCACCCGGCCGAGATCGACCACCGCCTCGATCGCCGCCAACTCCACTCGATGCCTGGCCAATGCCAACACCAGTTCCTGTTGCCACGCTTCGGGCCGTTTCAACACCGTCTCGTCACCAACAACCCGCCAGCCAGCCGCCACCGCCCGGGCCACCAGGATCCCGGGTCCATCCTCGATGTCCTCGCGCAATGTCTCAAGATCCACGCCAACCGGCACATCGTCACGAGACAATTCGCCGGCGGCGGCCACCGGAATCCCCAGGGCCACCGGCACACCGGTCGCTGCCGACCACCGGAGAAAACTCCGCCGCGTGCAATCCGGCAGAGCCAATACCGGCAAACCCGTCCGTGTTTCGTTCACGCGAACTTCTCCCACAATCGTTCAAACTGCCTCGAGAAATCTTCAACAAACCGTGGATCTCCGGTCACCAGGAAGTTCTCCTGGTTCCGGTTGGCCGCCGAGCGGGTCCAGTTGTAACTACCGTTGAGCAACAGATGGTGATCGAAAATGGCAAACTTGTGATGCATGTGATCGTCAGTCCGATCGATTCGCACCTCGACCCCCCGATCCTGCAACCTCTCGATGTCCGACCCCCGATCGCCTGACTTGTCGTCGTCGCTGATAACGCGGACCTTCACGCGGCGTTGACACGCATCGAGAATTGCGTCCGAGACACGATCATCAGTGATCGTGAACACGCAGATGTCGACACTGTTGCGTGCCCGGTTCAACAAGCCACGGATCTTTGCCGGGCAGTCGTTGTCGGGCGCAAAATACGTTTCGGCCGTCGCAGGCGGCCCACCACTGGAATCGGCCGCCTGCAGCATCTTGATCACTTCCTCGAGCCACCCGATGGTCTCGATGGAATCCGGATCAATAATGGAATCACGGGCCAGGTCAAAGGCCACGCTGCGAAAGAGTGCCAGTTGGTGAGGATCCGGATCAATGTGATCGAAGATCCGATCCATCGCTGACCGTTCACTGCGAGTCAATCGGCGATCGTCGAGCGTCTGCTCGAGCATCTTCCGCACCTGTTGAGGATTCACTGTTCCGTCTCCCTTTAGCTGCTGGTGGCAAACAACTGGCCGATGCTGGCCAATTTCGGATCACTCAGATATCCATAGCGATTGATCCACACGCCGGCAGCCGGGCTGTCGGCGACGATCTTCAGACGACGATGAAAATCGTCATCCGGGCCATACCCATGCACCAGGGGATAGACCTGAGCCCGATCGCCGACCGCCGCGGTGGCCTGGGCGATCTTGCGACGCTGGGTCGAATCCGAGACCGGGTGTGGCTCGTCGGGTTCGGGATACCGATAATCGGCCAGTGACTCACCACCGGGATCCTCAGGGGTCCCGTCAAACATGTCGAGCAGGCTGATCAACGCCCGGACCAGCAACCGCTCGTTGAGTTCCGGTCGACGAGCCATCAACTCATTGCCCCAGAAGGTGACCATCTGGGCCCAGTGCATGGTGTAGAGCTTGGGAGACACCGCGTCGGAGAATTCGGCCACCCCTGAAAAATCCAGTCCGGTCACCACGGTCCAGGGCGGCATGAAGGCGTGTGACATCAACAGCTTGTCCGGATCAACAGCGTCGATGACCTGTCGCCAGTCCCGGACCAGGTCGACCGACAGCGCCGCCTTCAATCTCAGCCACTCGACCACTCCCGGTCGCGACAGCACTTCCCGGGCCAGGCGGAATCGGCCCCGGTCCCGATCGGCCAGTTCGGCCAGATCCTCATCCCCAAGCTCGGTCTCCAGCCATCGCTTCAGTGCCGAGACGTCCGAGCGGATTGTTTCAAAGTCGAAACCGTGGTCGGCGGCAAATTTTTCGACGTGGGTCCCAAAGTCCTGGAAGACCTCGCCCCACGTGTAACAGGGGTACTCGGGCCAATCGATTCGGAACCCGTTCACCGCGGGGTACTGACGCACCAGGTCCGCCGTGTAGCAACGATTCCAATCTCGCACCGCGGGACTGGCCAGGCTGGCCGTGTCGGCCATTCGCCCGGCGGGAATCTCGCCATCGGGAGTCCGTGGCCGATCCTCGTCTCGCAGGCCCGAGGGACGTGCCGCGGGCACCTGCAGGAACACGTCCAGCCCACGTCCCCGGGCCGCATCGATGAACTCCCCGATCAGCGATCCATGGGCGTCGGTCAATCCTCCCGCAACCCGGGGCCTGTACGAGGATCCGTCGTAACAACTCTCCTCGGGCCGGTAACTGATTTCACTCTGGACCCACAACGAGCGTTTGCCAAAGAGCGGACGGTCGAACAACCGCGGGCTGCTGCCGGCATCGTCGGGCGGTTGGAAACTCCCCTCGCCCTCGGCTGCCTCGGCGGTGACCGTCGGGTTCAGGGCAACAGCCGTGGCACCGACCGCCGTCACGTTCTCCAGTACAGGATCGACACCCTCGCTGAGGATGAAATCTCCCAGCACGGTGATTCCCACATATCGGCTCACGACAGGCAACTCACTTCAAAGGACTTTCGTACCACACCACGTTCTGGCTGCCACGGCCGGCAATCAGGATGTCCAAGTCACCGTCACCGTCAATGTCCACCGCCCGGATATCGTAAGACTCCTGGTTGCTGCCGATCAGGTGATTCGTGAACCGGCCCTTGCCGTCGTTTTCAAACCACCACGCTTCCTTGCTGCCATAACCACACGTTGCCGCGTCGATGTCACCGTCGCCATCCATATCGGTCACCACAAGGCAGTGCGGCTCCTTCAGGGTCTTGTGAATCTCGTGAATCCGGAACGAGGGGGCCTCGAACCACAACACTCCCACGCCGTGACCACGGGTGGCAATGAAATCGGTCTTCCCATCGCCGTTGACGTCGGCGGGCATGATGTTGGTCGCCCCGGGCTGGTTGTCGGCCAGCAGGTGCTTGGTCCAGACCTTGGTCGGATCCTTGGGAGCCTCCCACCAGGCAAACCAGTTGCCCATTTTTGTCTTGTCCGACGGTCCCCCCTTGGCCCCGCTTGCCGCGTCGGGCCGCCCATCCCCGTTGACATCGCCAAAACCCAGGTAGTGCGAGAGTCCCGGTGCGTCGCCGGAGGCAAAAATGTGGCGGTGCCAGCGATCGGCTTTTCTTGGACGACGGGGAACCTTCAGCCAGGCCAGCGAATTGGGAAATCGGCCGACAGGTTGAGCACTGTTGGCCAACAGGTCGGGACGGCCGTCACCGTCAACATCTCCCTTGAGCAGGCCGTGAATTCCATTGACCTGGTCGTCGACGAGATGAAACTTCCACGCCTGCTTCAATGGCTTCTTGGGACACTCCAACCAGTAGACCAGGCCAGGCTGGTAGCGAGCACCAACCCAGTCGAGATCGCCGTCACGATCGACATCGAGGAATTCCGAGTGGATACAGGTGTGAGCCGGATCGCTCTCGATGATCGTCTCGGTCCAATCGGGCCCGACAAACAATCTCGTCTTCCCACCGCTGTTGGCAATGATGTCGACCTTCTTGTCCCCGGTGAAATCGGCGGCGACGGCATTGACCGTGTGCATTCCGGTGTGCACCACGTGCTTCTTCCACTCGGCCGAATGGACCCGTCCGTCGCCCAGGACCAGGCACAGCAGCATCAGCAGAAGAAGAAATTTCTGGAAGAAACGTCTCATTGAGACCGGCTCCTGGAAAATCACTCGAGAAAAGACGACGGCGTATCAGGCTATCAATCTCCCGCCACCATAACCACGTCCGCAGGAATTTGATTCCAAGACCAACCACAATCGCGGTCCTGAAAACAGGAGAAAAAAGCCCCTTCCGCCGCAGACGGGATCGTTTTTTAAATTTTCTGTCGTCAGGCGGGTTGTCCCGGCCATGTTTCTGCGGTTATTGCCTATCTGGAGACCATCGGCTCGGTGACAAGTGTCGAGATGCCGGTGCGACTCACCGTCAAGAACTGAGACCACAACAGAGTACTCGTCATGTCAAAATTCCTCATCAGCGGTGCCTCGGGTATGGTCGGGCAGGCACTCTGCAAGTCACTCGAAGCCGAGGGCCACCAGGTGATTCGGCTGGTCCGCCACCAGTCACAACTCTCGGAGACCGACACGGTGCTCTGGTCGCCTGCCGACCAGACCATTGATGTCGACACCCTGAAAGACCATGGACGGCTCGACGCGGTGGTGCACCTGGCCGGAGAAGGCATTGCCGCGGCAAGATGGTCGACGGCTCAAAAAGCCAGGATCCGCGACAGCCGTATCGCGGGAACTCGCGTTCTGGCCGACGCAATCGCCGGTTTGCCCGAGCCACCCGGAACACTGGTCAGTGCTTCAGCGATCGGTTTTTACGGCGATCGCGGCGACGACTGGGTCGAGGAGTCCGATCAGGCGGGCGACATGTTTCTCAGTGACCTGTGTCGCGATTGGGAAGCGGAGACCGAGCCGGCTGGCCGGGCGGGCATCCGGGTGGTCAATCTCCGTACCGGTGTGGTTCTCTCCGGGAAGGGAGGGGCACTGCAGAAGATGCTGCTCCCCTTCAAGCTCGGACTCGGTGGTCGTGTGGGGTCGGGAAGGCAGTTCTGGAGTTGGATCACGCTCAACGACCTGGTCGCCTCGATTCGTCACGTGATCGACACCGACTCAATTGTCGGCCCGGTCAATGCCGTCGCCCCCACACCAGCCACCAATCTCGAGTTCACCAAGACGCTGGGCAAGGTCCTGTTTCGCCCCACCCTGTTTCCTCTTCCGGCTTTCATTGCTCGCTTGATGCTCGGAGGAATGGCCGACGAGTTGCTGCTGGCCAGTGCGCGAGTCCGTCCCGGTGTGCTGGAAGACACCGGCTTCGCGTGGATTCATCCGGAACTGGAAGGTGCGCTGCGACGCGCCCTCCAGTGAGCCCCTCCCTTTGATTCCGGGTGCAGTCCCGGCCGAGTGCCAGTTGCCGCTGTCCTGGCAACCGGCTTACGGGCAGTCCGTGTCGACGACCCAGACGGGGTTTCCCTCGGGATCGGAAAAACTGCCGAACCAGAATTTCAACTGCTTGTCGAACGATGGACCGCCGGTAATCGTCGCGCCGTTTTGTTCCAGGTGGGCCAGCAGTCCACCAACATCATCCACCTCGATCTGAAGCACCACCGTGTTGTGCTGACGGTCACCGGGAACCACGCCGGTCTCGGCAGCCGAGCCGATCCCGAGCCGGATGCCGGTGGAGGTTTCGAGATTGGCGAACTGGAACGTGTCGTTGAAGAACCGCACGACCTCGAAACCCAGGACATCCCGGTACCAGGCGACCAGCAGGTCGAAGTCATCAGCCAGGATCACGATCTCTCGTGGACGAATCTCCATCACGACGCGTCACCCCCTCGACCAGTCACACCCCGGGACCACTCACGTCCGACACCCCGCCGGTAGACGCCACACTTGCGGCCTGGGCAGAGACGGCAGCAGCCTGCCGAGCCGCCGCTTTCCCTCGCTTCAATTCGCTCTTCTGGACTTCCTCCCAGTCGATGCGCGAGGAGACGACATCTTCGAAGGTCGCAGCCCGGCCACCGGCCAGCCGCGATTCATAGTCTTCCGGCCTCGGAAGCGTGTCACTCATCGACCGTCGAAACACGGCTTTCTTCAAAGCCTGCCAGGCCCCGGTTCGGAACTCCCAGACGAACTTCACAAAACCCCAGAACCGCCAGTTTCTCAGGTACACGGCCAGGTAAGCCCGTAGCTGGATCCACTCGAGTTGGTTGCGAGTCATCCCGGCGAATTCCATCGCCCCACCAACCTGCTTGTTGTACTCGTCCCAGTCGGTGGTCACCAACCGGTATCCTCCCTCGCCCTGGGCCGCCATCCGGCCGACTTC
>CAWVUS010000160.1:0-12292 GCA_963933195.1 uncultured Planctomycetaceae bacterium | reverse complement strand
CCATTTTCACCGTGACGGACCACTTCGCGACAGCCGGGCACATCGGTCGTGACCAGCGGTAGACCCAGCGCGCCGGCCTCAAGGAGCACTCGAGGCACTCCTTCGCGGAGGTATGTTGGCAGGACGAACAGGTCGCTGATGGCCAATAGCGTTGGCACATCGGCCCGTCGGCCCAGGAATCGGACGTCGGGACAACGGTGAACGCGTTCGGCAGGAAAGGCCGTTGGTCCCTCGTGCACCTCGGGGCCGATCAGCAGGAACGTGACCTGTGGATTGCGGGCCCGGACCAGTGACGCCGCTTCCAGGAACTCGGCAATTCCCTTGGGATGGATCAGCCGCGAGACCATCGTGATCACCGGTTTCCCGCCCAGGCCCAGTTCGTCCTTGAGTGCGGCACGGGCGGCCGGGCTGCCGGCCGAGGCGATGTAGGGCTCGACATCGATACCCGATGAGAGCACCAGTTCGTCGGTTGATTCGAGAAACAGGCCGTGATCCTTGAAGTACTTCTGATCGTCCGGGTTCTGGAAGACCGTCGCCTGGCAGGCTGGGGCTGCCCGTCGCTGTAGACGGCGATAGAGCCATCTCATCGCGAGCGCCTTGGGCGAGGACGAACTGAACAGGGCTCCCATTCCCGTGATCGTTCGTACGCAGGCCGGGATGTTTGCGCGGGCGGCGGCCGAGGGGACCAGGATCGATGGCTTGGTGTTGACCGAATGGACCAGGTCGGGACGGTGCTGCTTCATCAGCCCCTCGAGGACGTCCCGGGCGTGCCAGTCGCCGACAGGATCCAGCGCGCGTCGTAGTGGGAAACGGTGGTAGGTGAATCCCGCTTCGTCGAATTCTTCCGCCTTGTCCGGTCCGACGGCGGCCACCTCAAATCCATCAGCGGTCAGCCGCTGCATCAATGGGATTCGCAGGTGCAGACGACCGCTGCCGATGATCCAGATTTTTGGTCGAGACGACGACGCCATGAGCGTGAACTGACAGGGGAGGGGCCAGATGAGAGCGGAGCGGGATCGTAGAACGAGCGGGACGCTGGCAGCAAGAGCAAACCCATGTTTGCACACGTCGACAACGCACGTTGATCGATCACTTGGTCTTCTGATATCTTTCGTCGCCTCCCGATTCGTGAACGTGTGTCATGGATCTGGTGGGCGACGGAACAGTGCAAAAATAGTCGAACGAATTTACGGAAACAGTCTGGTGCAATCGCAGCACTTGGCCCCTCTGGCAAGCTGGTACCGGCGTGGAGGCAAGCGGTGTCTTGACCTCGTGCTGGGCCTGACGCTGCTGGTGACGGTGTTGCCATTGCTGGCCGTCGCCGCGGTGCTGATCAAGCTCGAATCGCGAGGCCCGGTCCTGTTCATCCAGGAGCGACTGGGTCGCGGTGGCCGACTGTTTCCGGTGTGGAAACTCAGGACAATGACCGATCGTCCACGACACGTTCACCGGCAGGTCTTCGACGGAGATGCCGAGGTGACCCGGGTGGGAAACTGGTTGAGACGGACCAAGATTGATGAACTGCCCCAGTTGTGGAACGTGATCCGGGGTGAGATGTCAGTCGTGGGGCCACGGCCGGGCCTGGCCGAACATCGGCCTCAACTGGATCACAATGGTCAACGACGGCTGGAGGTTCGTCCCGGCCTGACCGGATGGGCCCAGGTTCATGGAAACATCTATCTCTCGTGGCCACACCGCTGGTGCTACGACGCGTGGTATGTCGACCACCAGTCGCTGGCACTGGATGCCTGGATCGTGATCAGGACGGTCGCCGTGGTGGTGTGTGGCGAGGAAAAGTTTGCCAGGCGATCAAGTTCCAGGAGAGCGGCATGAATGGTCACACCGATGGCCGTGCTCCACGGATTGTCCTGGCCGGTGCAGTCAACAGCTCACGGCTGACATTCGAGGCCCTGCAGCGCCACCAGGCGTCACTGGTTGGTGTGTTGGGACTTTCACCCGAACACGGCCGCCGGGTGAGTGGGTATGTCGACCTGGCCAAAATGGCCAAGGCCGCGGGCGTGGCCGCGGCGAGTTTCGAGAACATCAACGACGAGCGGGTGGTGCAGCGTGTCGCCGACTGGGACCCGGACCTGTTGATGGTTGTCGGCTTGTCGCAGATGGTGCGTCCCGGTTTGCTGGATGTGCCTCGCCGTGGATGCGTGGGATACCATCCCACGGCGTTGCCTCGCGGTCGCGGCCGGGCTCCGATCGCGTGGCTGACCCATGATGGAACGAATGGAACGAATGGTGCGGCAACTTTCTTCGTGATGACGGCTGAAGCCGATGCGGGGGGAATTCTGGTCCAGGAACCGTTTGTGGTTCCTCGGGACGCTTACGCCGCCGATGTGGTGTCCGTGCAGTCGACGGCGATCACCCACGCGCTGGATCGCTGGTTGCCCCGTCTGATGGAGGGCTGGTGGGACCCGATGCCACAGGACGAATCCCGGGCCACCTGGAATGGCCGGCGTGGTCCTGCCGATGGCTGGATGGACTGGTCACGACCAGCCGTGGAGATCCTTCGAACAGTTCGCACGGCGTCGAAGCCTCATCCCGGTGCCTACACGTATTCCGGTGGCCAGAAACTGACCGTGTGGCGGGCGGAACTCGAGACCGACTGGCCGATCCGAGGATCGGTGGGCCGGGTGCTGGTCGAGGAGTCCGATCGTGGGCTGCTGGTCCAGACCGGTGACGGATTGATCTGGCTCACAGAAGTTGAAGGAATCCATCCGCCGCGAGTCGGCAGTCGCCTGGGGTTTGTCGTCGAGAACGAACTGGCAAACCTGGCCGGACGGATGGCCATTCTGGAAAGACGGCTCGAGGAATTGACCGAGGACCGGTCGGGACAGCGAGCTGCCTGAATGACACTTTTACGGATCGTGTGACTGGCGTGAGATTGGAGAAGGCAAGATCGGCATGAAGGTCCTGGTGGTTGCTCCTCATCCGGATGACGAGGTGCTGGGTTGTGGTGGCGTGATGGCCCGCCACGCTGCGGCCGGGGACGAGGTGTACGTGACGGTGGTTGGCCGGGGAATCCCCGAGAAATTCTCGGACGAATCGGTTGCCCGGTCACGCGGCGAATTGGCTGAAGCGCACCGTGTGCTACACGTCACCGATTGCCGGTTCCTGGATTTTCCTGTTCCACGCCTGGACACCGTGCCCGGCCACGAATTGGCCGATGCTCTTGGTGGTCTGATTTCCGAATGGCAACCCCACACGATGTACCTGCCACACCACGGGGACATCCATACCGATCATTATCATGTCCACACGGCCGGCCTGGTCGCTGCGAGGCCCTTGGCCGGCTGCCCGGTCCGCCGCGTGTTGGCCTACGAAACACTGTCCGAGACCGAATGGGCTCGGCCGACTCCCGACACGGTGTTCCAGCCGACGGTGTTCGTCGATATCGAGCCATTCCTGGAGCAGAAGGTTGAGGCGATGGCGTGTTACCAGAGCAAGCTGGTCGCACCGCCCCATCCCCGGTCCCTGGAGACGATCCGATCATTGGCCCACCTGCGAGGTTCGACAGCGTACCTGGCGGCGGCCGAGGCGTTCATGTTGGTACGAGAGATCCTGGAGATGAACGAGTCTCCGGCAGAAATGGCAGGATAATCCATGACGACCCAGCACGGTTCTCCCACCCCCTTCGAGAATTTCCCGGCCATGGCCCAATCCCTGGCTGCCCCGTTCCGCAAGGACGCGGGGGAAGAGTTTTTCCTGGATGATCTCAACCAGCGACTGGCTGCGGCACATGACCAGGAACTGGTCGAGCGGCCCGAATTGTTCCCGACGCTCCACGTGGTGGGGCCGCCCCGCTCGGGGACGACTCTCCTGATGCAGCTCTTGGCGGCTCATCTGGAAGTTGGCTACATCAACAATCTCATTGCCGCCTTCTGGCGGGCGCCGCTCTACGGCATCCGGCTCTCCAAAAAACTCTGTCCACGACCGGCCGACACGAGGTTCGTTTCCAGGTATGGGCGGACCGATGCAATCACCGAACCTCATGAGTTCGGCTACTTCTGGAAGGAACTGCTGGGCTATTCCGACCTGGCCGAGCCGATGGCCGGACACGAGGAGACAATTGACTGGGAACGAGTCCGGGTGCTGCTGACCGCGATGACGCACGAATTCCAGGGACCGGTCGTGTTCAAGTCGTTCCTGGTTGGCTGGCATGCCCAGCGACTGTGTCACGAACTGTCGCGGACATGCGTGGTTCAGATCCGTCGCGATCCGACCGACACGGCTCGATCGTTGTACGGGATGAGGAAGAACTATGGCGGGTCGATCGACACGTGGACTTCACTGAAGCCAAAGGAATACGAATGGCTGAAGGACGAGCCGGTCTGGGACCAGCTCGTCGGACAGATTCATTTCCTGGAGAAACAATTTGACGAGCAGGTGGCCGAGGTGGACCCGGCGCGGGTGCTTCGCGTTGAGTACGCGCGGTTGTGTGCCGATCCCCGGGGAGTGCTCGAGGAGATTCGCCAGTTGATGTTCCGGCAAATGGCCGACGAGAGGGACATCACCCCTCGAGGGACACCGCCCCGTGAGTTCCGTTTGAGTCGCGGGGGCAGCGTGACTGACGAGCAGGCTGAAGAACTGGCGGCGGCGGTCTCGCGGTTTTTCCCGGATCGCGACGCTGGTGGGCGGGAGGCCGCATGAAAACGGCCTGGCTGGATCCACAGGACTCTCGCTGGTCGGCCGCGTTGGCCGGCCTGGCTCACGATGTCTACCACCTGCCCGGGTACGTCGAACTGGCGGCCGCCGATGAGGGAGGCAAGGCGATAGCATTTTGGGCCGAGCATGACGGGCACACGATGCTGGCCCCGCTCGTCGAGCGGATGCTTCCGGACACGCTGGATCCTGATGCTGGTTGTCGTGACGTCGCCGGTCCCTATGGCTATCCGACGCCCTTGCTGTCACCCGGTGCCAACGTGCCGTTGTTTGTTGCGGCGATGAACGATGCCGCAATTGATCGCGGGTTGGTGACCGCGTTTCTGAGGCTGCATCCGTTGATTGAATTGCCCCAGGAGATCGAGCTGGAAGGATCCGACCCGCAACGATTGATCCGCATCGACCATGGTCAAACGGTCTTTGTCGACCTGGACCTGGATGAAGCCGATCAGTGGGGACAGGTCCGGTCTCGGTTGAGGTCGCAGATCCGGAAGCTCACTCGCGATGGCTTCACGGTTTCCTGGAACGACTGGTCGCGATACGGAAACTTCCTGTCAATCTACGAGCAGACGATGCGACAGGTCGCTGCGTCCCAGCGGTACTTCTTTGGGCCAGATTACTTCTTCGGCCTCAAGGCTGTCCTGGGTGATCGATTGCACCTGGGGTTGGTCGAGGCACCGGGCGGAAACAAGGAAATCGCCGCCGCGGCGGTGTTCACCGAGGTGGATGGGCTGGTCGAGTATCACCTGGGAGGGACGGCTGACGATTGGCGTCAAGCTGGCCCCAGCCGACTGCTGTTCGATGCGGCGCGGCGATTCTTTGGACGAGAGGGGGGACGTGGGAACCGGGCACTGCACCTGGGCGGCGGACTGGGTGGTGACGAAGATTCGCTGTTCCGTTTCAAGTCGGGATTCTCCAAATGCCGGGCGAGATTTTCGACGCTTCGCTGGACGCTCGACCAGGAGAAGAACCGACACATCGAGTCCCTCTGGCGAAAGGTCCACGGGGTGACTACCTTCGAGCCGGACTTCTTCCCGCGTTACCGCCAGGTTCCTCCCTCGACGCTCCAACCGGGTGCCCTCGATGCACGTCCTGTTTGTTCATAAGAACTTCCCGGCGCAGTTTGGCCATATCGGACGGCACCTGGTCGACAATCATGGTTTCCAGTGCAGTTTCGTCTGCGAGTTGGATCCGGCAGAGATCGATGGGATCGAACGGATCCAGTACAAGATTGACGGTGGAGCAACCCGCGACACGCACTACTGCAGCCGCACGTTCGAGAACGCCACCTGGCATGCTCACGCCGTCTACGAGGCGATGAAGGCGAGGCCGGACATTCAGCCCGACCTGGTTGTCGGCCACAGCGGTTTCGGCTCGAGCCTGTTCCTGGCGGATCTCTACGATTGTCCGATCGTCAATTACTTCGAGTACTACTATCACTCGAAGGGGTCGGACCTGGATTTTCGCCCAGAATTTCCATCCCGTGAGCTCGACAAACTTCGCTCACGGACCCGCAACGCCATGATTCATCTCGACCTGCAGACCTGCCAGGTGGCCTACGCGCCGACGAAGTGGCAGGCGAGCCTGTTGCCGAATGAGTACGAGCACAAGATCGAGGCGATTTTCGACGGGATCGATCGCGACGTCTGGTCACGGCGAAAGGACGTGGTCCGCAAGATCGGCGATCGTGAGATTCCAGCCGGGACAAAAATCGTGACTTACGTGTCGCGTGGTTTCGAGTCGATGCGAGGGTTCGACGTCTTCATGAAGGTGGCCAAGCGAATCTGTGATGCCCGTGACGACGTGTTGTTTGTCTGTGTCGGCAGCGACCGGGTCTGCTACGGCGGTGATCTGAACAGGATCGAGGAGAAGACGTATCGGGAACATGTGCTTGCACAGGACGACTACGACCTGTCGCGATTTCTGTTCACCGGCCGGGTCAGTCCCTTCGAACTGGTCGACATCTTTTCGCTCTCGGACCTGCACATCTACCTGACGGTGCCGTTCGTTTTGAGCTGGTCGATGATGAATGCTCTCTCTTGCGGATGCACGGTGCTGGCCAGTGACACCGAGCCGGTACAGGAGATGATCCGACACGGTGAGAACGGTCTGCTGGCCGGTTTCTTTGATGTCGACGGATTCGTCGACCAGGCCCTGGAGGTGTTGGAGGATCCCGAAGGGTTCCGGCACCTGGGAGAGGCTGGCGCGGCAATGGTCGAGGCGGATTACAGCCTGGACGTCTGCCTGCCGCGAATGCTCGACCTGTACGAGCGGGCGGGGTCGGCCGGATAAGTTGGCCGCCGCCGTGGTCCGCGGTTGGTCTCGGCGTGGTCTCTAGATGACCGGGTCGATCAGGTTGTCACGATCTTCGAAGTCAAACGGATAACCGGGCGGCAGGTAGTCGTCGTCGATTTCGCTGGCCTGTTCGGAGGCGGCGTAACCGTCGTTCCCGTCGTTCCCGGCCAGCGTGTCGGTTCCGCCGTTTCCGTTGAGGTAATCGTTGCCGCCATCGCCGAGCAACAGGTCCAGACCGCCTCCACCAAGAAGCGTGTCGTTGCCGTTTCCGCCGCTGATAATGTCGTGACCCATTCCGCCGTTGATCTTGTCGTGTCCATCCTCGCCGGCGATCGAGTCGTCACCGAGTCCGCCGGAGATGGTGTCGTGCCCGTCGTCGCCGTTGAGCACGTCGTCACCTTTGCCACCGTCAAGCTGGTCGTCTCCCTCGCCGCCCAGCAGGCTGTCGTCGCCGTCATTGCCGTTGAGCACGTCGTCTTCGGCTCCGCCGCTCAACTGGTCGTCACCGGCACCGCCGAAGAGCAAGTCGATTCCGTTGCCCGAGTCGAGCCGATCGTCACCCTTGGAGCCGTTGAGTCGATCGTTGCCATTGCCACCATCGAGAGAATCGTCGCCCGAGTCGCCGGTCAGATCATCGCTGCCCTGGCCGCCGAACAACTCATCGTTGCCGTGACCACCTCGCAGCGTGTCACTGCCTTCGCCACCAATCACACTGTCGTCACCGGATTCGCCGCGAACAATGTCCCCGCCGTCGGCTCCGTCCAGCGTGTCATCTCCGGATCGTCCGGCGATCGAATCGTTGCCGTCGCCACCGGTGATCAGGTCATCCATGGCACTGCCGACGATCGTGTCGTCACCGATGCCACCATCGACGATCAACTGGACGGCTCCGATGTCAGAGTCGCCGGCATGGATCGTGTCCTTGCCACTTTCGCCGTTGATGTTCAATTCGATTGCACCAACGGTCCCCAGTCCCGTGACGACCACCCGGTCGTTTCCGGATCCGGCGTTGATTTCAACACGTTCGACCGAGCTGTCAGACAGGTGGACGAGATGTGTCTCGTCACCAATCTTCATGTCGTCATCACCCTGGCTGACGGTGATCTCGTCCTTGGTCGAACTTCCCTCGACCAGGACCGTGTCGTCGGCATCGCCGCCGTTGAGCTTGTCAGATCCCTCGCCGACTCCCCAGATCAGGGTGTCGTTGCCGCCATCGCCCTGCAGTGTGTCGATTCCGCCCTGGCCCCGCAGTTCGTCGGCGTCAGCTCCTCCGGAGAGCAGGTCACGGCCACCACCACCGTAGAGCGTGTCGGTGCCGACACCTCCGTTGATCGTGTCAGCGTCACCGCCACCATTGAGATAGTCGTTTCCGGCAGCAAGCGAGAACGGATCGGCGTCGTCGCCGTCGAGTACGTCATCGCCGCTCCCGCCATGGATCGTGTCGTCGCCGTAGGAGCCCTCGATCGAGTCGTCGCCGTCCTGGCCCTTGAGACTGTCGTCCTGGCGTCCACCAAACATCTGGTCGTTGCCGCCACCGCCAAACAACGTGTCGTTGGCGTCGCCGCCATCCAGGGTGTCGTTGCCCGATGATCCGGTCAACTTGTCCGGTCCGTCCTGGCCGGCGAGTATGTCGTCGCCAGCAGCACCGTCCAGGAAGTCACCCTCTGAACCACCCTGCAGGTCGTCGTCGCCACTGTTGCCCAGGAGCGTGTCAGCTCCGCTTCCACCGTCGATCGTGTCCTTGCCGCCGCCGCCCAGGAGTGAGTCGGAACCGCTGTCACCGGAGATGTCATCATTGCCGGCGTTGCCGTTGATCGTGTCCTGGCCTCCGCCACCGTGGATGGTGTCGTGTCCGTGGTTGCCGGAGATGTCATCGTTGCCGATGTCGGTCGTGCCGATGGCGTCACCGTAGATCTCATCGTTGCCATGGCCGCCGTCGATCGTGTCGTCGCCGTCACCACCCTCGATCAGATCGTTTCCGTCACCACCGTCGATGTCATCGTCGCCGTCGCCGTTGAGGACCACGTCGTCGCCGTCACCGCCTTGGATGATGTCGTTCCCGTTGGCTCCATCGATCGTGTCGTGACCGTGATTGCCCTGGATCACATTGTCACCGGTGCCACCGACGATGTGGTCGTTGCCGTGACCACCGTCGAGTGTGTCGTCGGCATCGGCCGATCCCATGATCGTGTCGTGACCGTTGCCACCATCAACCACGATTTCCAGCAACGGATTGTCGTAGTCGGTCGTGGAGACGCCCGAGAGATCGATCAGGTTGCTGCCGTCACCGCCCTGGACATCTATCGTCTCGACGTCCGAGGGTGATAACGATGGATTCAGCCCGCTGATCGGGGTCCCATTTGCTATTACCTGGACGTTGCCGGCGGTGTCGGTGCCGATTTCGATTGAGTCGGGGCCGTTGTCATCGACCGAACTGACCCGGAGTACGCCATTGGAGAAGAGGGCACTGACAGAGAGCAGTGTCCTATCTTCCAACTTCTCGGGATTCCCGGCCACTTGTTGTGATCGACGTCGCCGTCGGCCCAACACGGTCCGAGAAATGCGTTGACGTACAGTTTCTAGCCACGAGTTGAAGATCATGCTTCCCATCCCTGGGCGTGTTCATCTCTACAGACCGCAACACCCGGACATCCCGAATGATCGGACTAGTCTGTGTATCGACGCATAACCCCCTCGGTCTCGCGGTAATTCCCACCTGTGGTAAGAAGAACCCAAATTGCCCATGTTCAATTGGCTCGCCGACTCACACCCAGTGGACGTGATCACCATTAATATGGGTGGAATGGGTTGAATGAATGGCTGGCAGGCGCAGTGACAACCTCTTATTACGCCACCAGTTGGTTTCACACCGCGTCGATCCAGTTCTCGGTCAATTGGAACTGTTCGTCGATTTCATCGGCTGAACCGACGAGAACGTCGGCGCCCTGGTTTCCGGCGATGGTGTCGCGCGAGCCGCCTTGCCCGTTGACATAGTCATCGCCGTCACCGCCGAGTGCGATATCGTTGCCGCTACCACCCATGAGTGAGTCTCGGCCGTCTCCGCCGATCAACTGGTCGTTTCCGCTACCTCCGTTGACCCGGTCGTGCCCGTCCCCGGCGGCGACGCGATCGTGTCCATCATTGCCCAGGATGGTGTCATTGCCGTCGCCTCCGTAGATCAGGTCGTCGCCGTTGGCTCCGTCGACTCGGTCGTTGCCGTGTCCGGCAACGAGGGTATCGTTGCCCGAATTGCCGTTGAGCGAATCGTCATCGGTCCCCGCGTCCAGGTAGTCGTCGCCGGATCCCCCGAAAAGTCGATCCTGTCCGCTTTGGCCCGAGAGGAGATCATTCCCGGCGGCGCCATTCAGACGATCATTGCCGGTTCCGGCGATCAGTTCATCGTGGCCGGCTCCACCCAGCAGCGTGTCGTGTCCTGGTCCACCCAGCAGTTGGTCATCTCCACTGCCTCCCTCGATTCGATCGTTGTCCTCTTGTCCATCGAGAGAATCGTTTCCATTGCCGCCGCCCATCTGGTCGCTTCCTGCTCCACCACGGATCACGTCGTCACCGTCACCTCCGGTGAGCGAATCGTGTCCGGCTCCTCCCTCGAGCGTTTCGCGGCCGGCGCTACCGGTGATCCGATCGTTTCCGTCTCCACCGATCAGGGCCAGCGCGGTGTTGTGGATTCCGGCCGCCGACGCATCGATGGTGTCTCCGGAGGCTTCACCCTTGAGATTGATTTCTGTTAGGGAGGCCCCGGCAAGTCCCACGGCCCGCAGCGTGTCACGTCCGCCACCGGCGAGCACATCGAGTCGCTCGGTCGTGGTCGAGAGTGTGACGGTATGCGGTGTTTCCAGCACCACCAGTCGGCCGCTGGAATCGGTGGTGACGGTGAGGAGGTTGTTCTGGCTGTTGCCCAGAACATCGGCACGGTCGTAGCCGGCCTGGCCGTCGAGCAGGTCGTTGCCCCCGGCCAGGTTCCACCACAGACGGTCGTCGCCGCTGCCGCCCAGAACGGTGTCCGGTCCACTTTGTCCCTTGAGCGTATCGTGTCCGGTTCCGCCCTCGAGTCGATCCGGGCCGCCACCGCCGAAGAGCTTGTCGTTGCCGTCGCCGGCGTCGAGCACATCACTGGAACTTCCGCCATTGAGCGTGTCGTTGCCGGATCCTCCTTCAAGAGAATCGGTGCCTGCTCCGCCGTAGACGCGGTCGTTTCCGTTGTCTCCGCTGAGGCGGTCGTTGCCGGCCTGTCCATTGACCGTGTCATCGCCGTCATTTCCGTTGAGCAGGTCATTTCCGGATCCACCCAGGATACGGTCCGCGTCGTGGTGTCCCTCCAGCGTGTCGTCGCCGGCGCCACCGCTGATGGTGTCGCGGCCAGCATCTCCATGGACGAGGTCGTTCCCGGCACCGGCATCCAGGGAATCGTTGCCCGAGGCTCCCAGCAGTGTGTCGTGGCCGTCATGTCCCTTGATCGAATCGTTTCCGGAGTGACCTTCGAGCCGGTCTTCTCCTGCTCCACCCAGCAGCGTGTCGTGGCCGTCCTCGCCGGCGAGGACGTCGTTGCCCGAGCCACCGTTGAGCGTGTCGCCGGCCGGTCCACCGATCAGGGTGTCGTGCCCGTTGCCTCCGACGAGATTGTCGGCTCCGCTGTCGGCGGTTCCCGCCGAGTCACCGTAGACCAGGTCGGCTCCGTCTCCGCCGTTGATGACGTCGGCGCCGTGTCCTCCATGAATCGTGTCGTCCCCGTCATTCCCGTCGATCGAGTCGTTGCCCAGGTCGCCAAGCACCAGGTCGTTGCCGTGCCCGGCATCGATGTTGTCACCGCCGTCATTCCCGTCGATCGTGTCGTTGCCGTGGCCACCCACCAGCCGGTTGCGGCCGCTGCCACCATCGATCCGGTCGTTTCCGTTGCTTCCCTTGAGGGTGTCGTCGAGGTTGGACGATCCGGTCAGGGTGTCGTGCCCGTCTCGGCCGTCGGCGGTGATTTGTACACCACCACCGAAAGCAAAGACCTGTGCGGTCACTGCCGAGAGGTCAATGAGGTTGTTTCCGGGTCCGCCCTGGATGGTGATCTTGCGAATCGAGTCGGCATCGAGGGTGCCCAGGCTGGTCACTGGTGTCAGGAGTTGTCCTGGCCGAGCGGCGAGCACCTGGGCTCGGCCGGGTCGGTTGGGGTCCTCGCGGACGATGATCGTGTCGTCGTCGTCGGAGGTGATCGTGAGGTCGCCGGTGTGGTCGATGAACAGAGCGCTGACGGAAAGCAGGGTACGATCTTCGAGTCGTTCGCTTCCCAGTCGCGATCGCCGGTGTCTTCGGTTGGTCG
>CAWVUS010000159.1:0-12321 GCA_963933195.1 uncultured Planctomycetaceae bacterium | reverse complement strand
TGCTCGCAATCACCTCTTGCCGTCCGCGACGGCCGGTGCATGACCAGAAAACTGGCCTTAAGTGATCACCCAAGGGTAAACTAGCCTCTCAATGCAAACTTGACCGCCGACCCAAGCCCCCCCTTTTCCCACTGCTCAACAATGATCACCGTCCTCGGCAATTCCGACACCACCTGCCAGGGTCTCGACCGACGCCGCTGGTTGCAGATTGGCGGCGGTTCGGTTTTCGGGGCGCACGCGGCGATGGCTCGCGCCGCAGAATCGGTTGTCTCAACTGGCGACGGCCAACGTACCGACGGGAAGGCCAAGGCTGTTCTCTTCGTGTTTCTATATGGTGGGCCAAGCCAACTCGACACTTTCGACATGAAACCGGATATTCCCCGGGCGTACCGTGGACCATTCGAAGTGATCGATGCGGCCACCCCCGGGTTGAGAATCTGTGAACACCTGCCACGGCTGGCGGCTCGCAGCAACCGGTACGCGACCATCCGCACCGTCACTCATCCACAAAACGATCACAACGGCACGCACTTCATCCAAACCGGTCGCACGGTCCCTCCAGCCAACCGGGGATCCGCCGGCGTGGCCGCCACCAACGTCGATTGGCCCGCCTTCGGTTCGGTCGTCTCCTATCTCGACCACAAGGCGTCACCGACCGGCCAATTGTCTTTCCCCCCCTACGTCTATCTGCCTCAGCGACTGGGCCACTACGCCGGGTATGACATTCTCGGCCAATACGCCGGTTGGCTCGGCAAGGCCTATGACCCGATGGCGACAGCCATCCCCAAGAAACATGCACTCGACAACCCGTTCTTTCGAGACTGCACCGACCAGGAACTGGACTTCCGCCTCACCGGCCTCGACCCACTCCCCGGCATCACGCTCGACCGACTCAACACGCGACAGCGACTGCTCGAACAACTGGAGATCCGACGTCGGGCAATCGACAAGTCACCGGCCACTCGTGCGTATACCGCACAGCAACAACAGGCTCTCAGCCTGATGCAATCCAGCGACATCGCCCGGGCCTTCGACATCCGCGAGGAACCCGACCGTCTCCGCGACACCTATGGCCGCAACCTCTTCGGACAGTCCCTGGTGATCGCTCGCCGACTGATCGAAAACGGAGCCCGCTTTGTCACGGTGGGCTGGGACATGACCGTCCGAGGCGACGACACGACAAGCTGGGACAGCCACCGCGAACTCACCCGCATCAATCGCGACCACCTGCTCCCCGGCCTCGACGTGGGACTCTCGGCCCTGCTCGACGACATGGGCAACACCGGACTTCTGGACGAGGTCCTCGTCATGACCGGTGGCGAGATGGGACGCACTCCGAAATTTGAAAACAGGGGTTCCCAGGACGGTCGCGACCACTGGTCGTACTGTTTCCCGATGCTACTGGCCGGAGCGGGCGTCCGTGGCGGCCTGATCCACGGCGCCTCCGACAAGCACTCGGCGTATCCCGCCGATTTGCCCGTCACTCCCGCCGATCTGGCGGCCACCGTCTACCACTCGCTGGGCATATCCCCTGACACCCGCATCCCCGATGCCCAGGACCGCCCCACACCACTGGTCGAAAACGGGCAGGCCCTGACCGCGTTGTTCGAGTAACGGCGACGTGGCCGGGCTGCTCACTTCCCAAGGGGTGTGTCCACGGCAATCACCCACCAGGCCACCGGCCCGGCATTGTCGGTGGCAAAGCGTTCCAGCAACCCATCATCCAGGATTCGAAACGACGCGATCCGACCGCTCGACTCGCCGGCAGCGTACAGGTATCGACCGGTGGGATCGATCGTGAACGACCGGGGAGTCTTCTCGGTTGGCACCTGGCCCAGCGACGTGGCCCGGCCGGTCTTGGGATTGACCGAGTAACAGGCGATGCTCTGGTGTCCGCGATTCGCGACATAGACAAACTGCCCGTCCGGCGTGATCTCGCAACGTGCCGTCGCGTTCTTCGCCCCATCAAAACCCTTGGGCAGGCTGCTGAGCGTCTGCAACGGCTTCAGTTTTCCTGAGCGACCATCAACAGCGTAAACGCCCAGGGAATCGCCCGCCTCGTTGCTGGTGTATGCCCATCGGTCGCTGGGGTGCATCACGATGTGACGCGGATGCTCACCCGGAGGCCGACCCACAAACGGCGGATCCAAAGCCCGCAACCGGCCACGTCTCCGATCAAAGGTGAACTGGTGAATACGATTGCCACCGGTATGTGGCACGAAGACAAAACGGTCCTTCGAATCGATTGCCACGCCGTGGGCCTTGTCCGCCGTGGGAATCGTCTGCAACGGCTTCTCGGAAATTCGCCCCTGCTCATCGACGGCATGAACGGTGACCTTGTCCGAAACGTAATAGGCCGAGATCAGAAATCGTCCCGTTGAATCCGGCTGCATGAACGCCGGGTCCTCACCTCCCACCACGACGCTCAACGGTGTCAATTTCCCGTTGGCCGGATTGATTTGAAAACTGGCCAACTCGCCCGTGGATCGATACGACACGAACAGCGTGCGACGGTCCGGGGACACATTCATATGTGCCGGTTCGGCCGGGGTCTCGGTCACATCGAGTTGGACCAGTTTTCCCGAAACGGGCATTCTCATGTACGTCAGGATCTTCTTTTCCCGCAACAGAGATGCGAACAGCCACGAGGCAGATTCGGCCATGGCCAGTGTCGGCCCGGCCCAAAGGACAACGGCGAGCACAACAGGGAACAACCTGGAAATAGTGTGTCGGCGTATCATGGTCAGTTCTGCTGTCTAGACAATTTCATTTCGGACCACTTCACAGCGGCGGCCCCTCACCGGATTATCTCCAAGAGCGTCATCCACGTCGAGTCGATCGACCGCGACAGTCGTGGTTGCGTCATGTCATGGATTGCCCGAGAATCGTGCAGTGGCACCAGCCTGCCACCAACAACGGTCCCTCGTATGAATCCGTGAATTGATGCGTTCCGTCACCACCATTGTCGCCGCTTGCATCGCATCCCTGGTTACTACCAGCAATGCCGGAGCCGAACCGGCCGAGCGGGTGTCGTTCCAGCGCGATGTGGCACCACTGTTTCGCACCGCGTGTGTCGGTTGTCACAACAGCAGCGACCCCAAGGGAGGATTTGACCTGGGGACCGCCAAGACGGCTTTCCAACCGGGCGACGATGGCCCTCGAATTGTCGCCGGCCAACCCCTGGCCAGCATCCTGCTCGAACGACTGACCGATGGCACGATGCCCCCCAGGAGCGAACAAACACGTCCGACACCCGTTCAAATCGCCAACGTCCGACGCTGGATCAAGCAAGGCGCCCGATGGCCGAAATCACAGACGATTGATCGGTACGACGTCACAACCGGTCGCTGGGCCGGACGGGATTGGTGGTCACTACAACCGGTCCAACGCCCCCTGCCTCCCGACACCAATTCGTCCCACATCGCAAACCCCATCGATCAGTTCATTGAAGCGAAGCTGACCGAGAACAACCTGTCTCCCAACCCTCCGAGCGACCGACGACGATTCTTGCGTCGGGTCACCTTTGATCTGATCGGCCTGCCGCCTACCCCACGGCAATTGGCCGCCTACCTCGCCGACACCGCGCCCGGTGCTGACGGCCGCCTGGTCGACCGCCTTCTCGCCTCGCCTCATCACGGCGAACGCTGGGGCCGGCATTGGCTGGACGTGATCGGCTACACCGAAAGTGACGGATTCGAACACGACAAGTTCCGTCCGCACTCGTGGAGGTACCGTGATTATGTCGTCGACAGCATCAACGGCGACCTGGCTTACGACGAGTTCGTCCGCCAACAGATCGCCGGTGACGTCCTGGACGATCCCAGCCGAAACAGCATTGCTGCCACCGGTTTCCTTGTATCCGGAGAATGGGATGAAGTGCAGCACGTGGGAGCAAGCAAAAGCGAAATGCGACGGGCTCGTGAGGAAGAACTGGCCGAGATGATCGGAACCGTCTCCGGCACGTTCCTGGGACTGACGGTTCACTGCTGTCGATGTCACGACCACAAGTTTGACCCGTTGCCACAACCGGACTACTACCGCATTCGCGCGGTCTTTGACGGCGTCGACCACAGCCGTGGCAGCAAGCCGGGCAACCGGTCCATTTTGCCTCAAAAAGAGATCCAGCAACTCGAACGAGACAAACTCCCGCTGGTCACCCGACAAAAATCGCTCCAGGCCAAACTGGCCAAGATTCGCCAGATGCTGCCCAGCGACGCGATCCTCAAACGCGACAGCAAGGCCGACCAGGCCTTGGTCACCGGCAAGCACGGACAGGCACTCAACGCCGCACACACCCACGCCAGCCTTCCCTCCAAGACGGCCTTTCACCAGCCCCCGTTGACGGTCGAATGCTGGGGACTTGCCCGCAGTCGCGATCGGTTCAACGTCTTTGTCTCCAACAACAACAAGTCCTCCGAACACTGGGAACTCTACTCGTTCACGGGCAAGGGGGACTTCACCGTCTACATGCCCTCCTACGAACCGGCCACGATCCGGTCCGACGTGGTGATCACTGACGGTCGCTGGCACTACCTCGCCATGCAATTTGATGGCCGGTCGGTTCGATTGTTCGTCGACGGAAAACAAGTCCGCCACCAACAGGTCACACGGAAGCGGCAACCCGGGCCGCTCGGGACTCTCGACCTGGGAGCATACTCGCCCGAACCTGTCGGGTGTGACGGCGCCGTGGATGACGTGCGAATTTCCAACACGATCCGGCCAATCAACCAGGCCTCACCGGCCCCCTTCGTGGCCGACAAACACACCGTCGGATTGTGGAACTTCGAAACACTAAAAACCGACCGTTTTGCCGACCTCTCGGGTCGCTTTTCGAAGACCACCAGGCAGTCCATTGTGCAACAGGAGCAACGGCTCCTCACACAATTGCAGGCACTGACCGAGCGAATCACGTCCCTGGCCCCGCCAATTGGCTACATTGGATTCCGCCGCCAACCCGGTGCCACTCACGTGTTGTTGCGGGGTGACATCAAGGCCGAGGGCCCCCGTGTGACGCCCCGCGGCCTCTCCTTGTTCAAGGACCTACCCGGCGATCTCGGACTGCAACAGGACGCCCCGGAAGCCGAACGCAGACGAAGACTTGCGGAATGGATCACCCACCCCCGCAACCCACTGACAGCCCGGGTGATGGCCAACCGGGTCTGGCAATTTCATTTTGGGTCGGGCCTGGCCCAAAATCCCAGCGACCTCGGATTCAATGGCGGCCTCCCCTCACACCCGCGGTTGCTCGACTGGCTCGCGGCCGAGTTGATTCACTCCGGCTGGAGCCTCAAGCATCTGCACCGACTGATCGTTCTCTCAGCGACCTACCGGCAATCCACGGCCGCTCAACCACAGGCCATGGCCCGCGATGCTGGCAATCGCTGGCTCTGGAGGTTTGCACCTCGACGACTCGAGGCCGAGGTCGTCCGGGACGCGATGCTGGCCGTCAGCGGTGAATTCAACCCAACAATGCACGGCCCCAGTGTTCAACCATTTTCCGTCACGGTCTTCAACACCCACTTCTACCACCTGTTTGACAGCCCTGATGCCCGTTTCAATCGCCGCACCTGTTATCGCGCCAACGTGATCACCGGTCGCGACCCGCTGCTGGATTGTTTTGATTGCCCGTCCCCCTCGGTGGCAACACCCAAAAGACGGACCACCGTCACCCCCACTCAGGCACTGGCCCTGATGAACAACTCGTTCGTCCTGCGCCAGGCCAGGCGGTTTGCCCGCCGTGTCGACGAAATGGTTCCCGGGAATCCAGGCAAGCAGGCCGATTGGGCCGTCCGACTCGCGCTGGCCAGGCCGCCCACACGGCCAGAACGACACCAGTTGGCAATTCTCATCCGCGACCATGGACTTGAACACGCCTGCTGGGCACTCATCAACAGCAGCGAATTCCTCTACCTGCCCTGACACTCCATGACAGACTCCCGAAACACTCTGTATCACCGCCGTGAATTCGGCGGCCAGATGGCTGCCGGCCTGGGGACCATTGCGCTGGCCGGGCTGCTGGATTCCGACGGCTGTCTTGCTGATTCCCGGACAACCGGCGGCATCCTGCACAGCCCGCACCAACCAGCCCGGGCCAAACGTTGCATCCACATTTTTTCTCCGGGTGGTGTCAGCCAGGTCGATACTTTTGACCACAAGCCAACCCTCGAACGACTCGACGGCAAACGGCTGATGGGCCAGGGAGAGATCGACACCTTCTTCGGCAAGATCGGAGTGCTTCGCAAGAGTTTCTACAAGTTTCGCCGCCACGGCCAAAGTGGCAGTTGGATCTCATCGTTGTTGCCCCACCTGGCCACCTGTGCCGACGATTTGACTTACTTCCACACGCTTGTCGCGAAAAGTTCGTCACACACTCCCGCCTGCTTCCAGATGAACACCGGCTTCACGCAGGTGGGTTTCCCCAGTGTTGGTTCCTGGCTTTCCTATGGCCTGGGCACACTCAACAACGAACTCCCCACCTTTGTCGTCCTTCCTGATCCCCGCGGCCTCCCCAACGGGGGAAGCAGCAACTGGAGCCAGGGATTTCTGCCAGCCCAGCACCAGGGAACGGCGTTTTCCACCGATGGAAAACGTGAACCAATCGCAAACCTGAAGACACCCACAACGGTTTCGCGATCGGGACGCCGTGCCGGACTCGAGTTCCTGTCCCAGTTCAACCGGTCGTTCGCCGCGGCCAACCCCGGCAACGACGAACTGGAAGCCCGGGTCCGTTCCTACGAACTGGCGGCGAGAATGCAGACCAGTATTCCCGGAGTGGTGAACTTCGGCGACGAGACCCAGGCCACCCAGCGGCTGTATGGCCTCGACGACAAATCCCTCGCTCCATCCGCTTCAAACTATCTACTGGCGAGGCGGCTCATCGAACGAGGCGTCCGTTTTGTGCAGGTGTACAACGGAGGTGCCCTGGGGTCGCCACGAATCAACTGGGACGCTCACGAGGACCTCGTCCGCAACCACGGAAACCAGGCCCGGCACCTCGACCAACCGGCTGCTGCACTACTCAAGGATCTCAAGCAAAGAGGCCTGCTCGACGACACGCTCGTGGTCTGGTCCTCCGAGTTCGGTCGCACGCCATTCACCCAGGGCGACGACGGAAAAGGACGCGATCATCACCCGCTCGTCTTTTCCGGCTGGATGGCCGGAGCCGGCCTGAAAGCGGGTTATCACCACGGAGTCAGCGACGACGTTGGCTACAAACCCGCCGAGGATCCCGTGACCGTCTACGATTTCCATGCGACGCTACTACACCTCCTGGGAATCGACCACACCCGGCTGACCTACTACCACAACGGACTCGCTCGCAGACTGACCGACGTCCACGGACATGTCGTCCACGACGTTCTCGCATAGCCCGCCCCCCCCTCCCAGTCGTCTTCCCAACCGGAGTGGTCACCATCCACCTGCTGCTCCCCTTCTTCTCCAGCATCCTGACCGTCTTCGGCCTGCTGCTGCTCAAACGGGCCCAGGCCCAGGCAACATCGACCTGGGCCACGCTGATCGTGGTCACCTGGCTCACAGCCATCGCCTTCACGCCGCTGACACTGACAGGCGGCACCATGCAACCGTTGTCGCAATTCTGGCAACCTCTCTCTGTTGGGGCACTCTTCCTGGCCGGCCTGGGATTCACGTTCCTGGGCATCAAGATAGGGGACGTTTCGATCGTCACGCCTGTCCAGGGCGTGAAGGTCCTCCTGGTACCAGCCATGGCCCTGCTGATCGTCAATGATGTTGCTGGCATGCAGATTTGGATCTCGGCGGCAATCGCGCTGGCCGGCATCTTGTTCATTCAGTCGACCGACGGCGAAGTCGATCGCGCGCGGATCCGCATCTCGATCCTCTGTGCCCTGTTGGCAGCCGTGTCGCTGACCTTCTTCGACCTATTCATCCAGAAGTGGGCTCCCGCCTGGGGGGCTGGTTATTTCCTGCCTCTCTCCTTTGGCTGCACCGCCGTACTCTCGCTGGGGTTGCTCCCATTTGCCCGTCCCAGTCAGCGGACCATTCGTTCCCAACTCTGTTGGCCTCTGATCGTTGGCTCGCTGTTGATGGCCGTCCAGGCCTTCGGCATGACTTTCACCATCGCCACGTTCGGTGATGCCACACGAGTCAACATTGTCTACTCGTTGCGGGGCCTCTGGGGTGTCCTGCTCACCTGGACACTCTCTCGCTCCCTGGGACTCACCGCCACCGCACCGAACTCAACTTTGATGCTCAAGCGACTTGCCGGTGCTATTCTGATTGGTGTATCGATTGTACTTGCACTGCTGTAACGCTCACCTCGCCAGAGTGATATTCATGACACGACCGTTCGTAGCACCCGTTCCGTTCGCGGCCCTTTTTCTGTTCTTTGCCGTTCTGGGTGGCCCGACCAGCCAGCTGCATGCCCAGAACGCCAATGCGCCGATCGTCGTCCGTAAGAACAAACTGATTGAAGCGGCCACCATCTCTTGCCGTCGCATTGCCCTGGGAGAACCGGAGGACTACAAGCCATCGGTCGTTCAACTGCCGTCCGGGGAACTGCTGCTTGTGGTGTTTGCCGGCAAACAGGTCGGCGGTGGAAAGATCCGTGAAATCACCCGGACCTACCGATCCAAGGACCAGGGATTGTCGTGGTCTGGACCACAACTGCACCCGGAACTCCTGGGCCGGGAACCCTACCTGTCAATCACCCGCAACGGCACACTGTTTATCACCGGACACCTGCTGAGGCAGGACATTCGTAACAAGCACGGCCACACTCACAGTTATCTGCACCGCTCGACCGACGGCGGCCACACGTGGACTAGCATCCGACTGCAACCGAAATCATTTCGGAAAGGCACCACGGTGCTCACGGCCCGCAACGTGCTCGAACTTGCTGACGGCGCGTTGCTGGTGGGGATCAGCGAGCATGCCCCCAAGAGTGGCAACGTATTTTGGAAAAGCACCGACGGCGGAAAAACCTGGTCGGAACGATTTTCTGCGGCTTTTGCCGGCGTGCCGCCAAAATATCCCTACACGATCCTCGGCGAGGCCCACCTGTGGCAAGCACGTTCCGGCCGTCTCCACGCAATCCTGCGAGTAGGCTCGGCCAATTCGTGGCCCATCAAGGGCACCAAGGACCCAGGCAATACCGACCAGTCCGAAAGGATGCTCACCTACACTTCGACTGATGGAGGCCACAACTGGACCTTCACCGCCGATCTGGGTCGGTATGGCCAGATGTACCCGGCCATCGCAAGGCTCCCCGACAAACGCCTGCTACTGACGTTCACTCAACGTGCGGTCGCCTCACAACTGGGTGTCCGCGCGGTTCTGGGCATTGAAACGCGTGATGGGTTTCAATTCGACATGAAGCACGACGAATTGCTTCTGGAAACCAAAACTCCCAAGGGGCAATCCAGCGGAGGTGGTTTTGGTCCGACGATCGTACTCACCGACGGCACGCTGTTGACCGCTTACACGTACCGCGACGCCAACAGAGTCAAGCACGCCGAGGTGGTCCGATGGCGGATCCCCACAACCCGCTGAGGTTGGTACCGTAACGACTCAAGCAATGATCTCGTCAACCACCCGGCCGTAGACATCGGTCAACCGGAAATCTCGCCCGCTGTACCGGTACGTCAATGCCTCGTGGTCCAACCCGAGCAGATGCAACATGGTCGCGTGCAGATCGTGGACGTGAACCTTGTCCTGAACGGCAAAGAAACCAAAATCGTCGGTCGCTCCGAAAGTCAGCCCACGCCGGACCCCTCCCCCGGCCAACCACATGGTGAACCCATGGGGATGATGGTCGCGGCCCCCACCCTGCCCGGTCGGGGTTCGTCCGAATTCCCCACCCCAGACGACAAGAGTCTGGTCGAGCAATCCTCTCGCCTTCAAATCCGCAATCAACGCCGCCACCGGTTGATCGGTTTCCCGCGACGTTTTTTCATGGTCACGAACATTGCCATGGGCGTCCCACTTGTTGTCGACGTTGGCCACCACAAACCGCACTCCCCGCTCAACGAGTCGTCTCGCCAGCAGGCATTGACGACCGTATTCCTCGGTCTCCTTCTGACCAAGACCGTACGATTCCTGGGTAGCCCGACTCTCACGTGACAGGTCAAAGACCTCCGGAGCCCGCGTCTGCATCCGGAACGCGAGTTCGTACGCCGCCAGGCGGGCATCGAGCCGACTGTCGTCCTCGCGGCGAGTTCGGTACACCGCAGCCAGGCGGCGAATGGCCGCCAACCTCGTGGCCTGGATTTCCCGGGGAACGGACATCGACAGGTTCTCGATCGGCTTCCTGACGTCAGGAATTGATGTCCCCTCGAAGGCCGCCGGCAGGAACGACGAGCCATGGATCACCTTGCCAGCCAGGTTGCCCTGGCCGCTGATCGACACGAACCCCGGCAGGCTGTCGTTGTCGCTCCCCAACCCATACAGCGTCCATGCCCCGACGCTGGGTCGAGGCAGTACTCCATCACCGGTCGTCATTTGACGAATCGCCCCGCTGTGCTCGATCTGGTCGCAGTGCATCGACCGAACAATGCACAGGTCATCGGCGTGACGCGAAAGATGAGGCATCAACTCACTGAACCACGCCCCCGATTCGCCGTATTGCTGAAACCGAAAAGGGGATGGCCGGCAGTTTGGTGTCGCATCTCGGGTAATTCTCGGAAGCTTGATCGGTATTTTGCCGTGCTTGGCCAGCTTCGGTTTCGGGTCAAACAGGTCGACCTGCGACGGACCACCTCCCATGAACAGGAAGATAATGCTCTTGGCACGCGGAGTATGGTGTGGACGCCTCGGAGCAAGAGGGTTTCGGATCGGAGCCGCCGCTTGCGACTCCTGGGCCAACAGGCCGTAAAGAGACAGCAACGGGAACCCGGCCGAAGCGCGGCACAACATCTCGCGCCGACCCAATTGACACCCCGATGAGGCGGTTGTGCTCACAGCAGTAGGCTCTTCAAGCAACCCGGACAATTCCCATCACCCTCTAGTCAACATAAATGAACTCGTTCCCACACAGCAGAACCATGCACAGATCCTCCCAGGAACCTTCTCGACCACCTTCGGCCTTTTGTCCCGCTTTGGCCAGCCGCCGCCGTACGTCGCGCGCTTCACCGAGAGTCTGAACCGCCAGTCGCTGCTCCTTCGCGGTGGGAGGACGCCCCACCAAACGCAAGTACAACGCTTCGACCATCACGCCGTCGTTTCCACCGGTTTTCAACAGCCGCGCGACAATGGACTTGGCCGTCGACTGGACCATTGGATTGTTCATCATGAACAACGATTGTGGAGCCGAGGTTGAATCCACGCGCCGTGGAACGACCAAGTGAGGGTCGGGACCATCGAACAGGCTCAGGAATGGATCCGGAGCACTGCGGGTTGGTGCAGAAAACAGGGACCTTTTTGAAGATCCCCACGCTCCATTCATCGCCCGACTCACCTGACCATCGTGCCACAACAAGGTGTCCTTCAGCGATTCGGCATCCAATCTCTTGCGGTTCATCCGACTCAACCAGCGGTTGCGAGGATCCCGACGACGTCCATCCAACGACGAGAGGCTTGTCTGTCGATACACGCTGGACTTCATGATCTGCCGCACCAGGGACTTGATCGACCATCCCGATTCCACGAATTCTACGGCCAGCCAATCCAGCACCTGCGGGTGTGTCGGTGGTCGTCCCAATCGACCGAAATTACTGGGAGTTTCAACAATTCCCACTCCAACCAGGTGTTGCCACACCCGATTGGCCATAACCCTCGCTGTGAGCGGATGATCCGGTCGCGTCAGCCACATGGCCAATTCCAGGCGACCGCTCCCACTGATGCGAGGTGCTGGTTTCGTCACCTCGGCAAACACTCGGGGAAACCCACGAGCGACGACAGGCCCGGGCGACAGGTGGTCACCCCGGATGAACAACCGCGCGTCCCCGATTCGTTTGTGACGGGTACCTGGCACCGGCCCGTCCCGCATGACCATGCGAGACACAACCGTCGAAACTAGCGGGCTGAGCCGGTCGCGTTCGGCAGCCAGGCGATCCCGGCGTTCCAGTTCTTTGGCGTCGACCGACCATCCGTTTTTCTTCTGGTCGGCCAGAAGTGTTTTTTCCTTGGCCTGAGCCACCTTGATAGCACCCGCCACCTCCATCTTCCGTTTTTCATCCGGCTCGCTTGCCATCTTCTTGCGAAGTGACACCAGTTCCTCTCGAACCAGTAACAGTTGACGCGTCTTTCCCAGTTTCTTGTCCAGCGTTTTGACCGACGACTCGAGCCCCTCCAGCACCGACTTTCGCACCCGCAGGCCGTGGGCGGCCGATTCATCGGACACCAACGGCT
>CAWVUS010000158.1:0-12398 GCA_963933195.1 uncultured Planctomycetaceae bacterium | reverse complement strand
AACTACTTCCTCAAGACCTTCGCCAAGCCCAAGCGGGCCAGCGTCTGCGAGTGCGAACGATCGCCCGACGAGAACCTCGCCCAGGCCCTGCACACGCTCAACGGCGACACGATCGCGGGCAAGGTGGCCAGCAAGACCGGACGTGTCGGCAAGCTGCTGGCGGCCAAGTCGACCCACGACACGATCATCGAGGAACTCTACCTGGCAACCCTGTCTCGCCGCCCCTCGCCCGATGAACAGTCGGCGTGCCGCGAGTTCCTGGCAGCCAGCCCCAATCCCAAGGAATGCTACGAGGACCTGCTGTGGGCGCTTCTCAATTCCAAGCAGTTCCTGTTCGTTCACTGATCCCCAAGGCACATTCAGCCATGCCCATCCGCTTCTTCAACCCCATTCTCGGGATTGCCGCCGTCCTGCTCCTGGTCGCTGCCGCACCGGGTTCCGCACGGGCCGAGTACCCGATGCTGATGAGCCTCAAGCCCGTCGCCGCCCAGGTGGGACAAACCTCCGAACACACCGTCAATTCTCGTTACAACCTGTACGGGGCCTACAAGGTTCTCGTCACCGGCCAGGGCGTCACCGCCCAGATCGTTCCCGTACCCAAGCCCAAGGACGGCAAGACACCCACTCTGACGTCGCTGAAACTGAAATTCACCATCGCCGCCGATGCCCTGCCGGGCGTCCGTGACTTTCGCCTGGCGACTCCCCGCGGTGCCAGCACGATCGGACAGATCGTGATCGTCGCCGACAAGATCATCAACGAAACCGGCAACAACGATTCGACCGCGAAGGCACAGGCCATCACGCTCCCGACGACCATCTGTGGAGCCATCGAAAAAGCCGAGGACGTCGACGTCTTCAAGTTCACCGCCAAGAAAGGCCAGCCACTCTCCTTCCACGTCCGGGCACAGCGACTGCAGGACCGGATCCATGATCTCCAGAAACACATCGACCCGATTCTCACTCTTCGGTCCGCCACCGGCGCCACGCTGGCCTCCTCGGACAATTACCACTTCGCCGATCCGTTCCTGGCCACCACCGCTCCGGCCGATGGCCAATACACCCTGGAAATTCGTGATGTTCGTTTCCAGGGCAACAGTTTCTGGCAGTACTCGATCGAATCGCACAGTCGTCCGGTCGTCGAGACCATTCACCCCCTGGCCGTCGCCGTGGGAACCGACATCTCGTTGACCCCGATCGGACATCACCTGGACAAGGTCGGACCGCTCAAGATCAATCTGCCGGCCAATTCACCCGCCGGACGATCCTGGCAACGACTGCCCCTGGCATCCGGCCTCAGCAACCCCGTACAGGTGGTCACCAGCACCCTGCCGACGGCCATCGAGGGTGATGCGAACAACAGCGACGCCAAGTCGGCCCAGGCCGTCACGGTGCCCTCGACCATCAACGGTCGGATCGAATCCGAGGCGGACATCGACTGTTATGTCTTCGAAGCCAAGAAGGGCGAAAAATACTCCTTCGAGGTGATGGCCCGCCGTGCCGGCAGTGCCCTCGACCCTCATCTGCGTATCCTCGACGCCTCGGGCAAACAGCTCTCGCTCAACGACGACTTCCGCCGCCTCAAACGCCTGACACAGGATTCCCAGGTCGAGAACTTCAGCGTCCCGGCCGACGGAAAGTACGTGATCGAGGTGCGTGACGTCCATCTGCGAGGAGGCCCTCGTCACGTCTACGCGATCCGCACCACCCGGGCGGTGCCCTACTTCGAGTTGTTCCTCGATTCGGACAAGACCCAGCTTTCTCCGGCCACGCACGGGGCGATCTTCGTGCGGGTCGAGCGTCACAATGGATTCTCCGGCGCGATTGACCTCGATGTCGCCCACTTGCCAAAGGGCGTCACCGCCCGCTGCGGACGCATCCTCTCCGACGGCACCGACGGATGCATCGTCCTTGCGGCCGACGCCGATGCCAAGCCGGACATATCCAACATCACCGTCAGTGGCACCGAGATCCAGACGGCCAAGGCTCCGACGGGTCCTCCCCTGTCGAATGTCGCCCGGCCGATGCAGGAAACATACATGCCCGGCGGTGGCAGGAATCATTGGCCA
This sequence comes from uncultured Planctomycetaceae bacterium, assembly GCA_963933195.1. Classification (GTDB taxonomy): domain Bacteria; phylum Planctomycetota; class Planctomycetia; order Planctomycetales; family Planctomycetaceae; genus UBA8437. The sequence continues at coordinate 10,332 of CAWVUS010000158.1, read as the reverse complement.
GTCGACACCCACGCCGTCAACGTCGGTGAACTGTCCGACATCCGGTCCATCCAGCTGAGTACGCAGGCGGTGACACTGAAACCCGGTGCCTCGACAACCATCACGGTCAACTTCGAACGGGCCCCCGGGTTCACCAAGAACGTAACACTCGATGTGCTGTTCCAGCACCTGGGCACCGTGTACGGCAACTCGCTTCCCAAGGGAGTCACGATCGACACGGCCGCCAGCAAGACGCTGATCACCGGCAAGGCCAGCCAGGGACAGATCGTCCTCAAGGCGGCCAAGGACGCCCCGCCGGTCAAGAATCAGCAAATCGCTGTCATGGCAAACATCTCGATCAACTTCGTCATGAAGGCCACCTACAGCAGTTCCCCACTGATGGTGACCGTCACCAAGCCGTAACACTCCGCCGCCACCTGCTCCCGATCACCTGGCGTCCGCGCATCCGTGAAGCTCCACCCCGTGCAACAACAACTCCTCGCTGCGATCACGGACAAATCGGCTCGCGTCGGCATCATCGGCCTGGGTTATGTCGGGCTGCCCCTGGCCGGTGCCTTCATCAGTGCCGGTTTCCGGGTACTCGGCTTCGACGTGGACCAGGCCAAAGTCGATCAACTCAACAACGGCCAGAGTTTCATCAAGCACATCGCGTCGGAGACGGTCGCGGGATGGATCGCTGACGGCCAGTTCGAGGCGACCTGCCTCCAGGAGCGGATGGCCGAAGCCGATGTCCTGCTGATCTGTGTGCCCACCCCCCTCACGGGTAGCCGGGATCCGGATCTGAGATTCATCGAGGGCACCGCCAGGTCCATCGCGGCCTCACTCCGTCCCGGACAACTGGTGGTGCTGGAAAGCACCACCTACCCGACCACCACCCGGGATGTCGTGCTCCCGCTCTTGGCCGAGAGCGGCCTGGCGGTGGGCAGCGACTACTTCCTGGCCTACAGCCCCGAACGAGAAGACCCCGGCAATCCGGACTACTCGGCCGCGGGGATTCCCAAGGTCGTCGGCGGAATCGACGAACCCAGCAACCAGTTGGCCACGGCACTCTATGAACAGGCCATCGTGCAGGTGATCCCGGTCGGAAGTCCCGAGGTGGCCGAGGCCTGCAAAATTCTCGAGAACACCTACCGCGCGGTCAACATCGCGCTGGTCAACGAGTTGAAGATGCTGCTGGACCGGATGGATATCGACGTCTGGGACGTGATCGACGCGGCCAGCACCAAGCCGTTCGGTTTCCAGGCCTTCTACCCGGGCCCTGGACTGGGCGGACACTGCATACCAATCGACCCGTTTTACCTGAGCTGGCTGGCCCGCAAGCAGGGACTGTCCACCCGGTTCATTGAACTCGCCGGTGAAATCAACTCGCAGATGCCCGAGTACGTCGTCGGCCGATTGATGGAATTTCTCAACGAGCAAGGCCTGGCCCTGCGGGGCAGTCGCATCTGCTTGCTGGGAATGGCGTACAAGAAAGACGTGGACGACCCCCGCGAGAGCCCCTCGTTTGTGCTGCTGGACCTGCTGCGAGACCGGGGCGTCGAGTTGTCCTACAACGATCCCCATATCCCGGTCCTGCCCAGCATGCGACACCACGACGTGCCCGACCTCTCGAGCACCGAGCTGACACCGGAGTTTCTCGCCTCACAGGACTGCGTGCTGATAGCAACCGATCACTCCGCCTACGACTACGAACACATCGTGCAACACGCCCGGTTGGTGGTCGACACCCGCAATGCGACAGCCGGAGTGACCCAGGGACGCGAGAAAATTCGCAAGTGCTAGGTCGTCCTTCAGGCCATCCCGCGGATTCATACACCATGCTCAACCCGGACCAGATGACCGCCTGGGAGCAGGACGGGTTCTTCGTCGTCGAGAACTTGCTCTCGGCCGAGGAAACCGAGTTGCTGGGCAGAATTGCCCGGGCCGACGTCAGGTTGCGAGCTGACGCGTCGGTTCGAGATGACGGCGAGGGGCGAGCCGTCTCGCTCCGGGTCCGCAACGAACTCACCCAGGACATCTACAGCACCATCGCCCGCAGCCGAAGAATTGTCGGCCCGATGGAGGAACTGCTCGGCGGCGAGGTCTACCACTACCACCACAAGTTGATCTTCAAGGACCAGCAGACCGCCGGAGCGTGGGCCTGGCACCAGGATTATGGCTACTGGTACGACTACGCCTGCCTCTATCCCCTGCTGGCCAGTTGCCTGATCGCCGTCGACCCGGCCACCACCGCGAACGGTTGCCTGCAGGTGCTTGCCGGATCGCACCAGATGGGGCGAATCCAACACGGAACCAAGGGCGATCAGACGGGGGCCGATCCGGAACGCGTCGCGGCCATTCAACAGCAACTGGACACCGTCCCGGTCACGCTGTCCCCCGGCGACGCCGTGTTCTTTCACTGCAACCTCCTGCACCGGTCCGATGCCAACACCACGCCCGATCCGCGGTGGGCCTTCATCTGCTGCTACAACGCCGCCCGCAACAACCCATACCAGCCGATCCGCCACCCGCAATACTCGCCGCTGGACGTCCTCGAGGACGACCAGGTGCTCGAGGTTGGGCAGGCCCAATGGTCGCAAATGGCCGTATCGTGAACGGCTCCACGACTGCAGTCCTCTCCGATGCGATCCGGACCGAGGCCCGGCGAATCGGATTCGACCTGGTCGGTATCGCAGACGCCGGGACCCCCGAGAGCCTCGATCATTTCAATAATTGGCTCGAATCGGGCTTCGACGGAAAGATGGGCTACCTGTCACGGCGGCGCGAGGCGTACTCGCATCCCGAGGCCGTGCTCACTGGTTCGGCGAGCCTGGTCATGCTGGGAATGAACTACCGGGCGTCGTCCGAGCCGAGCATGGGATCGGCAGCGGCCGATTCCGACCAGCCGCCAACCGGCATCCCGGCTCGCGTGGCCCGCTACGCAACCGGTTCACTCGATTATCACGACGTGCTCCGCGAGCGACTCGCCACGTTGGCCGACTTCGTCCACGACGAACTGCCCGGTTGTCGCACCCGCGGGATCGTCGACACCGCACCATTGCTGGAACGCGACTTCGCCCGGCTGGCCGGACTCGGCTGGTTCGGTAAGAACACCATGCTGATCGACCGGGGCCAGGGCAGTTGGTTCTTCCTCGCCGCGTTGCTGATCGACAAGCCACTCGAACCCGACCCCCCGCACGGGACAGACCATTGTGGAACCTGCACCGCTTGCCTGGATGCCTGCCCGACCGACGCGTTTCCCGAACCCTACGTGCTGGACGCCCGACGCTGCATCAGCTACCTGACGATCGAACTCCGCAACGAACCCATCCCGGGTGAACTCCGCGAGGGACTGGGCGACTGGGTCTTCGGATGCGACATCTGCCAGGAAGTCTGCCCGTGGAATCGCGAGTCACCCACGACAACCGAATCGGCATTCGAACCGATCGCCGGGCTCGCCAATCCCGATCTCGTGTCATTGCTGCAACTGGACGAGACAGAATTCCAACAACAACTGGGGGCCACTCCGCTCGAGCGACCCGGACGCTCGGGACTGGTCCGCAACGCGGCGATCGTTGCCGGAAATTCGCAACGGCACGAGACCATCGAACCGCTGGTTGGTCTTCTCGACGACGCCGACCCCGTGGTCAGAAGCTCCGCGGCCTGGGCACTGGGACAGATCGGAAGCCCAACGAGCGTGGACCCATTGCGGCAACGGCGGTCGGTCGAGAACATGGAGGATGTCCAGTACGAGATTGACGCGGCGATCGCAGCCGCATCAGCCGGGAGCCAAACACGATGAGTGATGTGATTCGAGTCGGAGTCAACGGGGCGGGTGGCCGGATGGGGCGACGCATCGTCGCGCTCACACACGCCGACGCCGCACTGGAGGTCGCCGCGGCGATTGACGCCGAGGCCAGCGGGCTGGTGGGACAGGATGCCGGCGAGTTGGCTGGTGTCGGGCCGATCGGAGTGCCCGTCAGTGCCTCGCTGCCAGAGAACGTCGACGTGGTGATCGACTTCTCAACTCCCGAGGGCCTGGCAAAGATCGCGGCGGTGTGCCACGAAAGACAGATTGGACTGGTGGCCGCCACCACCGGACTCGAACCCGAACAGAAAGCCGCCGTCGACTCGGTGGCCGAGGTCGCCGGATTGATCGTCGCGCCGAACATGAGCCTGGCAGTCAACCTCGTGATGAAACTGGCCACCGACGCCGCCCGGGCACTGGTGTCCTCGCCGGGAGGCGTCGATGTCGAGATCATCGAGCGACACCACCGGTTCAAGGAAGACAGCCCCAGCGGAACCGCGTTGAAGTTTGGCGAATTGATCGCCAACGAAATGGGCCAGACCAACCACGTCCACGGTCGCGAAGGACGGATCGGACAGCGGCCGTCCGACGAGATCGGCTACCACGCCCTGCGGACCGGCGACAACGTCGGTGAACACACGATCGTCTTCGGTATGATCGGCGAGACCATCGACCTGACCGTCCGCGGGCAGTCCCGTGACAGCTACGCCTACGGTGCCGTCGCTGCAGCCGGATTCCTCGCCAAGCAACCGCCCGGCAGCTACACCATGAACGACGTGCTGGGCCTGTAACCGGAAGACTCGGCCCAGCCCCCCCACCTTCCCCATCCGGAAAAATCCTCAAGACCCGCACTCCCACCGGTCGATCTCGATCATGGTGGGACAGGTCATCGAGGAACCGGCGGGGATGTACGAGAGTTACTGGAATTTGTCCCGGTCGCCCTTCCCGGCGTGCCCGGATGCCGATGGCTTCATCGCCTGCCATCCACACCAGGCGGCATTGCTGAAGCTGCGGTATACCGTCGAATCGAGCCTGGGGGCAGCGGCGCTCACCGGCGAGATTGGTTCGGGCAAGACGACGGTCGCCAGCCGACTGGCTCACGAATTGCCAGATGCTTACGGGCCATTTGTCCACGTGGTCTTTCCCAACCTGAGTCCCGGTGAATTGCTCGGTTGGTTGGCCGTCGAATTGGGAGCCGACGAGCATATGCTCGAATCCGAAGACGACGGAGTCGACACGGTGCTTCGTGTGCTGCGAGATCGCCTGGCCGACTGGTCAACCCGTCAACGGCACCCGGTCCTGATCGTCGATGAGGCTCATCTGCTGAAGAACTCGTCAATGCTCGACGTGCTCATGTTGTTGCTGAATTTTCGCGACGACCCCGGGATCGACTTCACCCTGCTGCTGGTCGGACACACCTCGCTGTCGGCCCTGTTGAGCCGCCTCCCCCAACTTGCTGATCGCCTGGCGATGGTGGCCCACCTGCCCCCCCTGACTGCCGAGGAGACGAGCGAATTCGTCGCCGGGCGATTGGGTGGGGCCGGCCTGGACAACAACCCGTTTGCCCCCGATGCCCTGGCCGCCATCCACGCCCTGACCGGTGGAGTCCCACGGGCAATCGGACGCCTGTGCGACCTGGCCCTGCTGGTCGGCTATGCCGATGGCCTGGCTTCGCTGCGGGCCAGCCACATTCACGACGTGGCTCTCGAGTTGCCTCGCACGGTGCTCAAGCAAGTCTCCTAGCTCGACCGGCCGGCCTCGAGATCGGGCAACTCGTAGAGAATCGCGTTGCCCACCTTGCCCACCACCTGGGCCACTCCACAACGCCGCAGGCAATAGGCCACCTTTCTCGCCAGCGCCCGGCTGATTCCGGCGGCGACGGCCAGGTCGGCCGTCGAAAATGGTTCGGTGCGCAACGGGGGCTTGATCGATTCGGGCAGCATGGCCATCAAATCGTCGACGGTCCGCAACATCGACCGATCGGTCACCTCGGCCAACAACCTGTCCTCGACAACATACCCACGGCACACCCGCCGCTTCTTCTCGGCCGGCAACCGGTACTCGTCCTGCAATGTCATCAGGACTTCGAGTTCCAGCCGGGGGTGAGGAAACACATCCACGAAGTGGACCAGGTCGTCGAAGAGATTCCAGAGGGTCTGCTTCTTGGGACTCTTGCGTTGCGAGACCACCGGTCCCTCGGGAACGTCTCGCTTGAGCAGTTGCTTCCGCTCGGCCAACGGCTTGACGACCAGGACGTCGTGCGACCGCAGCAGCCGGCGAATCTTGTTGCGAATCGCACCCAGCGACCCGTACTGGATCTCGATCAACCGTTCGCCGTCAACCGCATCGATCCGGTACCCGTCGATTCGCACCTCGTGCAGTTCCGGATCGGCGACGTACAGCGACTTCAACTGGCGATGGATGCTGTGTTCCATGACGGTTCACGGCTGGAGGCAAGACGGTGAAGCGGGGTGGCGGATGGTACGAGCGGTCGGTTGAAGGTGTCCAGAGGAATGGCCGCACCCGACACGATCTCGGGTCGCCCCACCGCACCGGGCTTGTGACACAACGGTGATCTCGACATCATCGATGGCCTCTTCACACGATCAATTCACTCATTGCGGCGGCATCGATTCATGAGTTCGACCAATCGAGTCCTCTCACCCGTTCTGTTTATACAACTCTCGGCCATGATGTTTCTCCAGTTCTTTATCTGGGGAGCCTGGTACGTCACGGCGCCCAATTACCTGTCCACCATCGGCTTTGAAGCTGCCGATTTCGGTTGGACATATGCGGTCGGCCCGATCGCCGGCATGATCTCACCGTTCTTTGTCGGCATGATCGCCGACCGGTTCTTCTCGGCCCAGAAGGTCCTGGGACTCCTGCACCTTGGTGGTGGGGCCCTGATGCTCGCGGCCACGGTGTTGATGAAGTCTGCCAACCCGTCGCCCGACATGATCAACATCTGCTTCTTCGCCTACATGCTGACCTACTTCCCCACGCTGGCCCTGACCAACACGCTGGCGATGAAGAACATGGAGGATCCCGAGCGACAGTTCCCCACGATCCGTGTGGCCGGGACAATCGGATGGATCATTGCGGGACTGCTGGTGAGTTTCCTGGGCTACGATTCGGCGATCGGGATGTTCTACCTGACGGCCGGATCGTCCCTGCTGCTGGGGCTCGTCAGTTTCACATTGCCCGAGACACCACCAACACAAACCGGCCCTGTCTCGGCTCGCCAGATCCTGGGACTCGACGCACTCGTGCTGTTGACCAAGCCTGCCTACCTCATCTTCCTGATCGCCTCGACCCTGATCTGCATCCCGCTGGCCTTCTACTACCAGATCGCCAGCCGGGTGGTCGAAATGGCGGGAATGAAAGTCGGCCAGACGATGTCGTACGGCCAGATGGCCGAGATCATCTTCATGCTCATCATGCCGCTGTTCTTCAAGCGGCTGGGCGTCAAGTGGATGCTGGCCGTCGGGATGCTGGCGTGGGTGATTCGCTACGTGCTGTTCTCACTGGGAGCCTCCGACGAGACCAGTTGGATGATCATCGGCGGGATCGTGCTGCACGGAATCTGCTACGACTTCTTCTTTGTCACCGGCCAGATCTACACGGACAAGGCCGCGGCCGAACCAATCCGGGCCCAGGCCCAGGGACTGCTGGTGCTGTTCACGCTCGGACTGGGAATGTTCATCGGAGCCAAGGTGGCTGCCGAGGTTGAAGCTCGCTACACCCCGGAGGAATCGAAAACGTTTGCGGCCGAGGTGACCAGGCTGGGCGAGGAGATCACCAAGGCCAAGGCCGCCAACGATTCGGCCCTGGTCGCTTCCCTGACCACCAAGAAGAACCAGGCACGCCATGACGAATTGGCGGCAATCGACTGGAAGACCCTGTGGGGTATCCCTGCGGCATTGGCGGGTGTGATCCTGGTACTCTTCTGCCTGGCCTTCCACGAGCGACCTGACTCCGATTCCACCGAGGGCGTCGGCGACACTGTCGCCGCGGCCGACGAGACACCTCCGGCCGCGGAGGGATTCCAGTCCACCCTCGATGACGTTGACGACGGCTGATGCTCAACACACACTGCTGCTGACCCCACTCCAATTCATCCCAACCAAGGACCATCCCCGATGCGACTGGCCCTGCTGGCGACAATTGCCCTGACCGTCTCTGCCATTTCCTCGACCGCCAATGCCGCCAACTGGCCCAACTGGCGCGGTCCCACCCAGAACGGCGTATCAACCGAGAAGGGAATCCCGGCCGAGTTCGGTCCGGGCAAGAACGTGGCGTGGCAGGTCAAGTTGCCCGGACCCGGCGGTGCCTCACCGGTTGTCTGGGGCGACCAGGTCTACGTCACCAGCGTCGACGAGCAAAAACTGCTGCTGCAGGCCTGGAGCACCGGCGGCAAGTTGCGGTGGCAGCAGCAGGTCGGATCGGGCAACAAGGTGGTGCGGCGTGACGAGGGCAACTCGGCCTCCCCCTCGCCGGTCACCGACGGCAAGCACGTCTGGGCCATGATGGCCAACGGAGAAATCGCCTGTTACACCGTCGCCGGCAAGCTGGCCTGGAAACGCGACCTGCGTCCCGTCTACGGCCCCTTCAAGATCGCGTTCGGCCTGACCGCCTCGCTGATCCTCGAGGACGGCAAGGTCATCCTGCAGTTGATCCACGGCAGCCGCCAGGCGAAGCCCGAGGAGGACCAGGGACTGCTGGTCGCCCTGGACGCCGCCACCGGCAAGGAGGCCTGGAAACAGGTCCGCACGAGCGATGCCTACGACGAGAACAAGCACTCCTACACCTCGCCATTCATCTACAACGACGGCAAGACCAAGTTGTTGATCAGCCACGGGGCCGACTACACGATCGCCTACAACCCCGCCGACGGGTCCGAGGTCTGGCGCAAGGGCGGACTGAATCCCCAGAACGACCCCAAGAAGAAGTACCACCGCACGCTGCGGTTCGTTGCCTCTCCAACCGCAATCCCGGGCCTGATCGTGATTCCCACGGCCAAGAACGGCCCGGTTGTCGCCATCCGGCCCAACGGCAAGGGCGACATCTCCAACGCCAAGAGCCAGCACGTCTGGACCCGGCCCAACAACACCCCCGACGTCTCCTGCCCGCTGATCCACGATGGACTGGTCTACCTGTGCCGTGAAAACGGCAACCTGGTCTGCATGGACGCCAGGACAGGCCAGGAGTACTACCACGAACGCACCCACCGGCAACGGCACCGTGCCAGCCCCGTGTTTGTTGACGGCAAGGTCATTTGCGTGGCTCGCGACGGAATGGTCACCGTCGTCCAGGCCGGCAAGACCTTCAAGGTGCTCGCACAAAACAACCTGGGCGACTCAATCGCCGCCTCGCCGGCAATCGCCGGAGGCACGATGTACATCCGCTCGTTCGGGTCATTGTGGGCCATTCGAAAGTAGACGACCGAGACGGCCGGGATCGGGCCCCGTCTTTCACCGCCGGTCCCGGCATTCGAGACGCGCGACTGATCTTGTCGTGATGGCCCGAATGGGCTATCCCACTCGTGTCTCACTCAATTCTCTTCTCTCCTTCCCGTCTCCGGAGAGTCCCGATGCGCCCGGTCTTCACTCCATTGCTGGCCCTGTTGTTCGTCCAGCAGGCTCACGCGTTCGAGAACGCAACCGATTTCCCCTACCAGGCCAATGTCGGCAAGGACAACGTGCTGGTGCGAAGCGGTCCCGGTGGCCGCTACTACCCCACCGGACGCCTCGCCGCCGGTGACCGGGTCACCGTCCACCGCCACGATCCCGGTGGCTGGTTCATGGTCTCTCCGCCGCAGGGCAGCTTCAGCTGGATCCAGGCCGACGGTGTCCAGGTCAACGGCACAACCGCGACCGTCACCGCCACCAGCCTGCCGGTCCGTGTTGGATCCCGCTTCGACGACGCCGACCGCAACGTCATCTCGCGTCGCCTCTCGCGTGGCGAGACGGTCCAGGTCACCGGACAGGGGCAGGATGCGTCCGGAAAACGGCTCCTGAAAATCGTGCCGCCACGACTGGAATACCGCTGGGTTTCCGGCGGAGTCCTGGCCCCACTCGGCAAACCGGACGCCGACCAATCCGTGTCCACGACCGGACAACCAGCGATCAAGACGACCGCCGCGACTGTCACTGCACCCGGTGCCAATTCGCCGAACACGCCAGCCAGGCTGGACGTCAACTTCGAGAATTCTCCCATCGACAAGCGTCCCTACGAAACGCTCAAAACACTCGACAAGTCCTTCGGCCGTATCGTCGGAGACCCTCCGGCCGGGTGGTCGTTCAAGCAACTCGAGGCCGACTACCAGAAGCTGATGCGGTCGACCAACATTCCGGGATTCCGAACGCTCGTCCGCCGCCGCCTGGCGGCGGTCACCAGGTACCGCCAGTACCAGGAGACAATTCAAGAAGTCCAATCGCTGGCCAAGACGACCAATCGTCGCGACACCGCGATTCGCCAGGCCGGCCACCAGGTTGTGCGTCCAGCTCCAGCAGCGGCACAACAAGCACCGTCCCGGCCCACAACCA
>CAWVUS010000157.1:0-12451 GCA_963933195.1 uncultured Planctomycetaceae bacterium | reverse complement strand
AACAATCGATACAACCCGTCCAGCCGCTTCACCTCGGCGGCCTGCTTCTTGCGATTCAGAGACCGCCGGTATTCCACCAGCGGCGACCAGGCAGAGTGTCACCGGGTTGGCAAATCGCCCGATCGACTGTCCCGTCACTATTGATCCGGGTTTCGATCTTGATTTTTTTGTCAGCACACCCGCAAACCAGGGCGACGACCACCCCGACGACTGTGCTCGTGATCCCAGGCAATCGCATGTCCACCATCCTGTAGGCCGCGTGAAGAGCTTGCAACCAAGGACCGGCCTCGCTCAAGAGCCAGACGACAGGGTCCCGATACTTGACGGACAATGAACTCCCCAGAACAATCGCACTCCGTCAAACACCAGCACGACATTGTCCGCTCACCCAGAATCTCAATAATGTTTCAACAATTAGAAGCCGCCCCACCCGACGCCATTCTCGGGCTCAACGAGGCCTTTGCCCGCGACACGACCGAGGGCAAGATCAACCTCACGACGGGGGTTTACAAGGACTCGACCGGGACAACACCTGTTCTCGAATGCGTCAAGGAAGCCGAGCGTCGGCTCGTCGAAACCGAGACCTCCAAGGGGTATCTCGGCATCGACGGCATGAAAGAATTCGGCGACGCTGCTCGGGGCCTGCTTTTTGGCACCGAACACGAGATCAACACCTCGGGACGAGCGGCCACTATCCAGGCACCAGGCGGCACGGGGGCATTGCGGGTGGCCGCCGAGTTCCTGGCCACCGGTTTCCCCGGTGCCAAGATCTGGTGCAGTCGCCCAACCTGGGCCAATCACCCGAACATTTTTCGTGCTGCAGGGCTCGAGATCGGCGAGTACGGCTATTACGACGAGTCGACCCGAAGCCTGGACGCAGAAGCCCTTTTCGACTCGCTCTCGCAGATCCCGGCTGGTGATATCGTTTGCCTGCATGCGTGTTGTCATAATCCGACCGGTGTCGACCCATCGGTCGAGCAATGGCAGCAGGTGGGGGACCTGATTGCAGAACGTGGCCTCCTACCGCTCGTCGACTTCGCCTACCAGGGTTTCGGAAATGGGCTGGAAGACGATGCCGCCGGCCTGCGTGCGTTGGCCCGTCCCGGAAGCCGACTGTTGGTCGCCAGTAGCTTTTCGAAAAACTTCGGGTTGTACCGCGAGCGGGTCGGTGCTCTCTCGGTCGTCACCGGCAGTCCGGACACCGCCGCGGTCGTCCTGAGTCGACTGAAGCGGACGATCCGATGCAATTATTCGAATCCTCCAGCCCATGGCGCCGGAATCGTGACAACGATTCTCGGCGATGAGCAACTGCGTGCCGGCTGGGTGACGGAACTGGCGGAGATGCGAACCCGGATCAATGACATGCGGCAAACCCTGGCCGACGGCCTGGCCCAAGCAGTTCCCGGCCGGGACTTCAGTGTCATCACGCGTCAACGTGGCATGTTCAGTTTCTCCGGTCTCGCACCCGAGCAGGTCGATCGACTCAAGGATGAATTCGGCGTCTACATGGTCCGCAACGGTCGAATCAACGTGGCCGGAGTCACCAGTGACAATGTTGGGAGACTCTGTGAGTCCATCGCCGCAGTGGTCTAGTTGATTCCTCGTCAACCAGACCCCCGTTGCTTCGGTGCACCAAAACCCCGACAATGTGGGCAGTCGTCCCGGAAACCCGCCTCCTGTGCCCATCCGCATGCCGCAGCACCCCACTTCGCTTCCGATTCGCCCGACGGTGACCCTGGCAATTGCCCTGGTGACCGTGACGATTGGCGTCGGGGCCAACAGGAAACCGATCGAGTCGGGTCGTGCCATCGGCCAACCCGTTCCCTCGTTCTACGTGCGGGCGGTGACCGGACCGCTGCGAAACAAGTCCGTCTGCTACGTCTGTCGAAATGGATCCCGCCCCTGTGTGATGGTCCTGTTCCGCGAGACCTCGCCGTTACTCGGCACGTTATTGAAAGAAATCGACAAGGTGGTCGACCGGAACCGTGCCAAGGGGCTTCGGAGTTTCGGCGTCCTGATTTCTCCCGAACCGGGCCGAGCCATCTCGCGGCTTCAGACGATGGCCTTCAACCAGAAAATCACCCTGCCATTGTCGGTGGCCACTGACGTGGTTGGCTCACCCAGTTGCCAGAACATCCACAAACAGGCGGAAGTGACAGTTGTCTTGTACCGCCGTCAGAAGGTGGTGGATCGCTTCGGCTTCCGGTCAAAGGAACTCACCACCTCCGGCACCGCGCAGGTGTTGGCTCGTATCAAGCGATTATTGGACGGATCCTGAATCCAGAATGACTGACTTGTCACCCCCACCTGCCGATCCCGCGGCCCCCGAACCCCGTCGGGCATCGCTCGGCGTTCTGTTCCTGACGGTCTTCGTCGACCTGGTCGGGTTCTCGATCATCTTCCCGCTGTTCCCCGACATGCTCGACCACTACGTCCAGGCGGACGGATCCAACAGCCTGATCGGGAGCCTGGCCGCCTGGCTTGGTGAATTCACCAGCCATCCCGACCCGGACCGGCAACGGCTCTACACCACCGCATTGTTCGGTGGCGTCCTCGGCTCGATCTACTCGGCCCTGCAATTCGTCTTTGCCCCGTTCTGGGGTCGGCTCTCGGATCGCACCGGCCGGCGTCCGATCCTGCTGATCTCGATCACCGGCCTGGCGCTGGCCTACCTGGTGTGGGTCTTTGCCGGCAGCTTCGTGTTATTGGTCATCTCGCGGGTGGTTGCCGGCATCATGGGCGGCAACATCTCGGTGGCGACCGCGGCGGTAGCAGACATCACCGGTGAGAAGGACCGTGCCAAGGGAATGGGGATGATCGGAGCTGCCTTTGGCCTGGGCTTCATTCTCGGCCCGGCCATCGGGGGCTTGCTCTCCAGTGTCGATCTCTCCGAGACCGGCGTCGCCGGCCTGAATCCCTTTTCAGCTCCTGCACTGGCCGCGATGGGACTGTCGATCTGGAACCTGATCTGGGTCAGCCTGCGATTCCCCGAGACGCTGCCGCCCGAGAACCGCGGCACGAGTCCGCGTCACACCCGATCGTTCAACCCCGTCCGGCTGCTCTCCGGCCACAATCTGCCCAATGGCGTCTCGGGAACCAACCTGTTGTTCTTCCTGTACCAGACGGCGTTCGCCGGCATGGAATTCACGCTGGTGTTCCTGGCCAAGGAGCGACTGGGGTACACGCGACACGAAATGATGTGGATCTTCATCTTCGTCGGACTCTTGATCGCGCTGGTCCAGGGCGGCATCGTCAGGCGGCTGGCTCCAAAACTTGGTGAACGGCGACTGATCCGTACGGGCCTGGTCATGTTGGTGCCGGGCCTGATGATCGTCGGCTGGGCTCGCACAACCCCCATCTTCTATGGCGGGCTGGCCCTGTTGGCAATCGGCAGTGCGTTGGTCTCCCCGTGCCTCTCCGCTCTCGTCTCACTCTACACTCCCGCCGACCGCCAGGGAGAGGTCCTGGGTGTCTTCCGGTCAATCGGCGCCCTGTCGCGAGCTATCGCCCCGGTCATCGCAGGCCTGGTCTTCTGGAAGCTCGGCTCCCAGTGGCCCTACTACGGAAGCGCACTGATCATGATCGCTCCGCTACTGCTCTCTTCGCGACTTCCGACCCCGGCGGCGTCCGATGCAACACCGACTTCCGACGGCTAGCGACCGATCGTTGCCCGGAAACTCTCAAGAGAGTTCGGCTAACGGTTGACGAACCACCAGCAGCCCCAGCACAACGCGGGAAACACGACGAACATCAGGAAAATGGTCGTCCAGGTCGATCGACGAGAATCGGGCCACCGCCCCATCGCGAACTAACCTGTAATGTCCGGGTCGGTCTCGGGAGTCGCCGACGTGGCCGGATCAAACCACTCGTCCTTGAATTCGATGCGCTTGCGGTGCTTCATTGCCAGGTTGGCCGTCAACGCCATGATCGCGTCGGCCATCGCCACGACTCCACCACACCGCAACGTGTTGTCGTTGTATTTTTCGTTGCGAATGCAATGGCAGAAGTGCTCCATCTCCTCGGTGTAGCCCCGGCTGATGCTCGCCCCGAGCGCACTCGATGCCACCGCAGCGGCTGAACTTGGAGCCAGGCTCGCACTCGCGTCCATCACCGGCCCCCCCTTGCCGCCGATGACGTGCAGCCGCTGCTCGGGTCCGCCGGCTCCAGTCGACGGGCTTCCTTCCTTGTACAACAACGCCTCCTGCTCCTGCTTGACAACCATCGTCCCACGACTGCCCAGCAGCGTCTCGCCAAAACTCTCGAGCCGGTTCGTGTTCAACGACGAATAGGTCACCACCACCACGTCGTCAGGATTGTCCTTGGCGTGGTAATTCTTGCCCGGGAATTCGAACGTCACGTACACGTGGTCGTCGATTTCGCGATCGTCAGTCTGCTTGTCAGCAGACCCGACACTCTGGACCCCGTAAAAGTTCTTTCCGCCGTAACCCTGCACGGCCAACGGATGAACCTTGCCCAGGAAGATGCTGCACGCGTCCATCTGGTGGCTGCCCAACTCGGCCATCAGTCCACCACCGGTGCGATTGTACAATCGCCAGTTGATCAGCTCGTTCATGGACTTGTAGTTGTACCCGGAGATCTTGCCATCCAGCGCCGCGGCATCGGCAGCCAGGACCGGCTTCCGCCAACTGTCACGACCAGGAAAACTGTTGTTGCGATGCCACTGGGCCCGGATGTGACGGATGTCACCCAGCAGTCCCTGCTTAACCAGGAAATTGGCATTGTCATACAGCACGCTGTAATGCCGCTGGTGACCGACGGCCAGGAATCTCTCGGTGTCGGCCGCCACCTGGATCATTTCCTTGCACTCGCTGATCGAGTGCGCCATCAGTTTTTCCGTCAGTACATGCTTGCCCGCCTTCATCGCCTCGATTGCGATCGGCGCGTGATGCGATAGCGGCACGGCAATCACGATGGCTTCAACGTTCGGATCGGCAATCAACTGCTTGTGATCCTCGTAGACGGCAATCTTGCTCGCCTTCTTGCGGCCGAGTTTCTTGTTGAGTCCCACGCGGCGGGGATTGCCATCACCGGTGAAGGCCCGCTGGCGGTTGGTCGGACGCAGGTCGGCAACGGCCACTATGTCCATGTACGCGGGAGGGTGCTCGGTCAGCAGAACGCTGCCCTCGTCACCGGTTCCAATAAAACCAACGCGGACCGGGTCGCCTTTGAGAGCTCCATAGCCGAAGTAAACCGACCCCAGGCCGGCCGTCGCTCCCGCGGCACCCTTGATAAAACTCCGGCGGGACAGGCCCACGGCGTCTTCAAAGACCGGGTCTCCCCCGCGGGTCGCCGCAAGTGCCTCGTTGAAATTGTCTTTGCCGGTCTGAACTTCTTCGGGTGTCAACTGCACGACACAACCCTCATTCTGATTCCAATTCGGAGCCACTCTCGTTTTCTTTTCCAGACTCCGGTTCACCAACCACGTCGGCCACCTCGTCCGGTTCGCTTTCAGTATCGGTCTCTTCCACGCCTGGCTCAACAGCCATTGTCGCCTCCCCCTCAGGGGGCTGCACTGGCAATTCGTCTGCGGAGTCGCTCGGGGCCGCGACATTCCGTCGTGGCTTCAGCGGCAACCGCCCGACCAGGGAATCCAGCCCGAACCAACGCCCGGTCGGCACCGACGCCAGGACCAGGAGGGCGAACACCTCGATCAAGTTTTTGTTCACCCACAGGCTGTGTTCGGGGCCTGGAGCCGGGGGCACACCCGGCCACGGTGGCATGGCCAGATAAAACGAAAACAACAACGCCGCACCGGCGACCGCAGCCAGTCGGCTGCATAGTCCAGAAATCAAGAGCACGCCAATTGCCGCCAACCCCCACATCGTCAATGTGTCAATCTGGTTGACACGTGTGGGGGGCATTGCGACCGGACCACGGGCACGCTGTTTCGGCGTGAGCAACTTCTCAGCCGCCACGATCAGTTCACCTTCCAGCCCCTTGATGGGTCCCACCAGTGCACTGCGAATTTCGGCGGTGTCCCCGTAACCGGGCACTCCCGACTGCTGAATATGTTTCTGCTGAAAATCCGTCTCCACCCTGGCCAGGTTCTGCTCGTAACGCTGCAACTGCCGCCGGTAGAGTTCGATCTCGCCCAGCCGTGTTTCCAATTCCTGTTTTGTCTTTCGGTCGGTGATCGTCAAACCCGCCCGTTCAGGATCACCCAACAGCGACGCCCGCATCCGCTCCTTGAAACTCAAGCGAGACGAGCGAGCAAAGACCTTTCCCAGGGCCTCGCGGAACCGCTGGGCCACTTCTTCTGCCTCGCGATTCTCGTCGGTCACGGTTTCGGGAACCGGGACAAGTTTCAACGCCGCATCACGCTCCCGCGGAGTCAGGTGCACCTTGCCGTCCACGATGAGTCGCTTTGACTTCGCATCGAACGTCAATCGTTTGGCCAGCGTGCCACGAAACACCAGTCCGTCGGGCAGGGCAGCCAACTCGGCACGGAAGTCCTTGGGACCGTTGAGCAACCGGTCCAACCGGCTGGCTTGTGTTTTGTCGAGCCGGTTTCCGGCCACGAACCTGGTTTGCCAGGTGTCCCACCTCGATCCGACCCAGTTGGGATTAAGCCAGTTCAACTCGTCGGGATCACCGGTGAGACCACGAAAGACGTTACGCAACGGCCCCTGGGAATTCCTCAGGTAGCCCGCCGACGTCCAGGGCCTGGCCGTCTGGCGACTCTGGAACTTCCAGAGCCCCTCGTACAAGAACTGCCATCCGATGGCAATCCGCAAAACCACCAGCAGAATCACCGTGATCAGAAATGTCGACTTCCGACTGTGCAACACTCGCCTCCATCACGCGCCCCCGGTCCTGTCCGGCCACCCATCGCGACCGTCCAGTCTCACTCTTCAAAGAACAACACCTCATCGGAAATCCCACAGACGACCGGTTCGAGCGTCTGACCCCGGCGAGGTGATGGAATCAGCAAGGCACCGACACCGGGCCGATTATCGCAACAGGTCTTGGCAAATTCGACCCCTCCGACAAAAAACGCCGTCGAGAGTGCATCTGCCACGGCCGCGGTTTCAGCCAACACCGTCACGCTGAGCATTCCTTCGGCTGGCCAACCCGTCCTCGGATCCAGGATATCACTGAATCGACGTCCACCGATCCGATACGATTCGACTCCGGACCCACTGGTCGACATCGCACACCCGGCCAGCAACAAGGTCGCCAACCGGCGTGTCGGAAACAGGGGGTTGCGGATGCCCACCGGCCAACCCTCGAGTGCCGCATGGCTGCCACGGGCCAACAGGCTGCTGTGGCCGCCATGCAACAGGTACGAATCAACCTCGGCCCCCTGCAACTCCGTGGCAATCTGATCCAGCGCGAAACCCTTGCCAATTCCCCCCAGGTTCAATTCCACGCCACGCCGCGCATAGCGAACAGAGCCC
The DNA here is from genome assembly GCA_963933195.1 of uncultured Planctomycetaceae bacterium. Taxonomy (GTDB): domain Bacteria; phylum Planctomycetota; class Planctomycetia; order Planctomycetales; family Planctomycetaceae; genus UBA8437. Next base: position 5,033 of record CAWVUS010000157.1, on the reverse strand, counting down.
GCCTCGGCGTCCACCACCACGTCTTCCAGTGTTCCCAGGTTGCGTACCCGTTGAATTTCCCGGTCATCAGGAACCTCGCCGATGGCGCGGGCGTTCCGCCACAACTCGATCAGTGGCCCGGTTGTCGGATCGAATCTCCCCTGGGTCTCCCTGGCGATCCGACATGCCAGGGACACCACGTCGAACAGGGATTTCTCGAGCACAACGTCCGACTCGGCCGCCGTGGCATTGGCATGGGCCATGGGACTGTCGGACCGGTACACGGTCATCAGTGCTTCGAGTTCGTGTACCGATTCGAGCACCGACGACGCTGCCTCAAGCCGATCCTGTCGGTCGGCATCGAGAAACACGGCAAACTGGCAGGCCATGGCCTGCGTCTGGATTCTCAGGGTGTCACTGGCTCGAGGGATCTCCACCTCGTCGGCGATTTCAACTGACACCCGAGAGTCCTCGACGTGCCCGGCCCCGACCAGGAACTCGCGTCGATTCGACTGCATCCCGTCCGGGGAAGTCATTCGGCCGCGAATCCATTGAGATAGGGAATTTCCGAGGCGGTCTCACGAATCGATTCGCCGTTGGCCAACAACTGGCTCAGGAAATCCCATTCTCCGGAAACCAGTGCCGTCCGAGCACTCTCGGGCAATTCGGCCGAAGCGGACTCCGTCCCCCATCTCACCAGGTCGGCCTCGAGATCAACGGTAACCTCGACGGTTGGATCCAGATCGATGGCCGCCGCCAACTCTTCGAGCTTCGCACGATCCAGCGTCACCGCTGGAATTCCAAGCGCCGTGCAGTTGCCAAAGAAAATCTCTGCATATGACTCCGCCACGACCGCCTGAACACCCCATCGCATCAGGGCCTGGGGGGCGTGTTCACGAGACGAACCACACCCGAAGTTCCGCCCCGCAACCAACACGGCCGCGCCGGCAAATCGCTCCTGGTTGAACGAGTGGCCGGAGTCCTGTTGTCGATCGTCCTCGAAGACGTGTTCACCCAACCCATCGAACGTGACGCACCTGAGGTAGCGGGCCGGGATGATCCGGTCGGTGTCGATGTCATCCAGCAGGAGTGGGACCGCGGTGCCTGCGATACTGACAACCTGGCTATTCGACATGATCAAGATCTCCGGACGCTGAAAATTGTGCTGTGAGTGGTTGGCTGCGTTACCTGCTGCGGACCGCGACGTGATCACCCGTTGGTTGACGCCAGTTCGCGGACATCAGTCACGTGCCCCTGGATGGCCGCTGCCGCGACCATCGCGGGACTCATCAACAACGTCCGTCCCGTCGGACTTCCCTGCCGGCCCTTGAAGTTGCGGTTGCTCGACGATGCACACACCTCCCGCCCCTGCAACTTGTCGGGATTCATGGCCAGGCACATCGAGCAACCCGCAGCCCTCCACTGGAAACCGGCTTCGCTAAAGACGCGATCCAGCCCCTCGGCCTCAGCGTCTTCGGCGACCTGCTGGCTTCCGGGAACGACCAGGGCTCGCACGCCATCAGACACGCGACGTCCTCTGGCAACTGCCGCGGCCTCACGAAGGTCGGACAGGCGAGAATTCGTGCACGAACCGATAAACGCGACGTCGATCGACTGACCACGGATCGGTTGGCCGGCTTCCAGCCCCATGAATTCCAGTGCCTCGTCGACCCCGGCTTGGTCCTCGGCCGAACACTCTCCAGGAACCGGAAGCGATTCGCTCACGCCAACACTCTGGCCCGGATTGATTCCCCAGGTCACCGTCGGCTCGATCGCCCCTCCATCCAAAGTCACATGATCGTCAAACCGAGCCTCAGCACCCGATGCCAGGCTGAGCCACCACTCCGCCGCCCGCTCAAAATCCTCGCCAGAGGGAACCGCTGGCCGTCCCCTGAGAAACTCCACCGTCGTGGCGTCGGGATTCACGTACCCGCAACGCGCTCCCCCCTCGATACTCATGTTGCACACCGTCATCCGTTCTTCCATGTTCATCTCATCGAAGACGCTGCCAGCGTACTCGTAGGCAAACCCCACTCCCCCCTGCACACCAAGTTTTCGAATGATTGCCAGGATCACGTCCTTGGCAAAGACGCCGTCGGCCAATGAACCGGTCACCTCGACCCGTCTCACCTGTGGCCGGTTCATGGCCAGTGTCCCGGTGGCCAGGACCTGTGCCACCTGGCTTGTGCCAATGCCCAGGGCGATCGCACCAAAGGCACCATGCGTGCTGGTGTGTGAATCGCCGCAGACCAGGGTGATACCCGGCTGAGTCAAACCCAATTCAGGCCCCACCACGTGAACAATGCCCTGCCGACGATCCTCCAGGCCCAGCAACTCGACCCCGAATTCCAAGCAGTTCCGCTCGATCGCCGACATCATCTCCTCGGCCAACAGGTCGGCAAATGGACGCGACTGGTCATCGGTGGGAATGATGTGGTCAACCGTCGCCAGTGTCCGTTCCGGGAACATCACTCCCAGACCACGATCCCGCAGCATCTCGAACGCCTGGGGACTGGTGACCTCATGGATCAGGTGCTGACCGATGAACAATTGGGTCTGCCCGGACTCCAATTGGCCCACAGTGTGCTGATCCCACACTGTATCGAATAGGTTCCGGGAACCCGCAAAGTCGGTGGCAGCCTGATCCATCGGAAAACGTGCTCGCTGAATGGGACTTGTTGTTCAGTTCCAAGCGACGGAACACGTCATTGTAGCAGACCAACGATGAGGGTGTGAGCCGGCCGAGGCGTTGTCATGATGGGGAATGTGCCTTAGAATTTGACCTTCACCGCGTCTCTCTCAGCCCGGCCGAAGCCGTGGCGGATCATCGATCGTGGTAAACGATGTCCTGCCAAGGCGTTGAGTGCGACAGTAGCCGGAACGCCCCACACACAGCCGAATTTCCGCGACCATGTTCGAAGGTATCACAGACGGACTGAAGGGCGCGCTGTCGTTCATCGAACGATCGCGATTGACCGAGGCGAACATTCACGAGGGGCTTGGCCAGGTGCGGCAGGCCCTGCTCGAGGCCGATGTCAATTTCGACGTCGCCAACGACTTCGTCTCTCGTGTTACCGCCCAGGCCATGGGCGAAAAGGTCCTGAAGTCGATCCGGCCCAGCGAGCAAATCGTCGGGATCGTGCACCAGGAACTGGTCGAGTTGATGGGTCCGGTCGACCCATCTCTTCCCATCCGTCGCGATGGCCTGGCCGTCGTGATGCTCTGCGGGTTGCAGGGAAGCGGCAAGACAACCACCTGTGGCAAACTGGCCCGGATGCTCAAGGAGCAGGGCCACCTGCCGATGCTCGTCGCCGCGGACCTGCAACGACCTGCCGCCATCGAACAATTGCAGGTGATCGCCGACCAAATCGACGTGCCCTGTTACACCGAGAGTGCCGACAGCAGCCCACTGACCGTCTGTCGCAATGGATTGAAACAGGCCAAGACCAACCCGGAAGTTCGCGTTGTCATTCTCGACACCGCCGGCCGACTCCACGTCGACAGCGAATTGATGAGCGAACTCGAGGAAATCGATCGCAAGATCCAACCTCACCAGGTCCTGCTCGTCTGTGACGCCATGACCGGCCAGGACGCCGTCAACAGTGCCAAGGCGTTCAATGACGCCCTGGAGGTGGACGGCGTCATCCTCACAAAACTCGACGGGGACACGCGAGGTGGTGCAGCCCTCTCGGTCAAGGCTGTCACTGGTGTACCAATCAAGTACATCGGTGTCGGCGAAGGACTGGACCGACTCGAGGAATTTCGACCCGAGGGGATGGCCGATCGCATCCTCGGAATGGGCGACGTCGTCGGCCTGGTCAAACGTGCCCAGGAACAAATCGACGAAGAAGAAGCCCTCGCTCAACAGCAGAAGATGCTCGAGGGAAAATTCACTCTCGACGACTTCAGCAAACAGATGAAGATGATGAAGAAGATGGGGCCGATGCGAGAGATCATGAAAATGATCCCTGGTGTCGGTGGCATGATCGCCGACAACCCGGACATGGAGGATCCCGAGGCCGACCTGACGCGGATCGAGGGAATGATCAACGCGATGACTCCCGATGAACGCTCCAATCCCGACCGCATTGACCGCTCGCGGCGAAACCGAATTGCCAAAGGCAGCGGAAACGCAGCCGCAGACGTCAACAACCTGCTCAAACAGTTCGACGCCATGTCGGGCATGATGCAGCAGATGGCCGGAATGGGAATGAAAGACCGAATGAAGGCCGTCAAGGGAATGTCCGATGGCGGAATGCTTGATGGCGGAGCCCAACTCCGGAAAGAAAAAAATCGCAGCAAACGGGGTCCCGTGGACCGGATTGCCGCCAAAACTCAAAAACGGCAGAAACGAAAAAAAGCTCGGAAAGCCCGTCGGAGGAATCGCCGCTAGGGCCTTCGCCTGTCACACTAGAGGAACTCTCCAACCGCCTCTCACCGGTTGAAGCAGCAGATGGGACGAATCGTTACGATTCAGTAAGAAACCGACTCGACACGAAAACACACAAACACGTCGCCGGTCTTTGTACATCGGCGGACTTTTCAAACAGGAGAGAGACAAGTGGCCGTTCGCATTCGACTCAAGAGACTGGGCCGACGACACCGCCCCTTTTATCGCATCGCGGTGATGGACAGCCGGTCACCCCGTGACGGCAAATCGATCGAGGACATCGGGCACTACGACCCAATGATTCCCGACAAGTCACAACGTGTGACAATCAACATGGAACGGGTCGAATACTGGATGTCAGTCGGAGCGCTGCCCAGTGACAAAGTCGCCGTCCTGATCGACAAGTTGAACAACAACCGGTTCGGAACTGCCAGTGCACCGCCACCGATGACGGCCCCCAAGGAACCACCGCCGCCAGAGGAACCGGTAGCCGAGGAAACCGCTCCGGCGGACGAAACAGGTGACGGTGAAGACGCCCCGGCCGAAGAGGCTGCGGCTGAAGAAGCCCCGGCCGAAGAAGCCCCGGCCGAAGAAGCCCCGGCCGAAGACGCTGCGGCTGAAGAAGCCCCGGCCGAAGAGGCTGCGGCTGAAGAAGCCCCGGCCG
>CAWVUS010000156.1:0-12501 GCA_963933195.1 uncultured Planctomycetaceae bacterium | reverse complement strand
GGTTCTCCATCTCGCGAGGCAGGAACCAGGTCGGCATGTCACTGATGTCGACATCGTGTCCCTGGTGCTCGCTGGGACGACTCTTGGTCCGGGTCATGCCGCTGCGAGCGATCAGTTCCGAGCAATCCTCGTTGCGACCAATCTTCTGGATAAACGCCGAGCGGATTTCGAATTTCCGGCTGGGAGTCTTGAATCCACGGACCGGTTGTCCATCGAGCATGATCCCGATGCCCACCCCATCCTTGAGAATCACACCGTCCTCGCCAGTACGTGCACCCTGCATGTCCGCTTCGGAAATCGGCTGGAGAAACGGCTGGTAGAACGGCTCCCGGTCGCCTTCCCAGGTGCCCTCGTCCATCAACCGATCCAGTCCCTTCTTTCCGGTGCTGGGATTTTCGGGAACCGTCGACGCCCACTGCTCCATGTACTCGCGGATGTCCTTTTCGGGATACCACTTTTCCATCCCGTCACCGATCCGCCGGGCCAACTCGGGAAAGAACTCGCGGACATCCTTCGACTCGCCCAGGGGCTCCACCATCGGGGTCCGTAACCCGACATACGGTCGAAGGTTGTAGGACGCGCGGGCGTCAAGATCCCACCGCTCCAGGTACGTGGTCCAGGGCAGCACGATGTCGGCGTAGTGAGCCGTCTCGTTGTAGAAGGCATTGATGCAGACATGGAAGCCAAGCAACTTCTCGTCGCTGAGCACCTGTTGGGTCAGGCTCTCCTCGGGCCAGGTCAGTGGAGAATCGAGGTTGTAGGTCATGTAGGCCTGCAACCGGGCCCGGCCCTGCAACAGGTACAGGTAGATGATTTCCCCGACCCGCATCCTCCGCCAGACGTTGGCCAGGGGATATTCGGGCGGATCCTCCAGCACGCTCTTCGTCTTGGCCCCCGGCGGCATCGGGGGCGTCTTGACGATCGGGTCGAGCCCGCCCCAGGGTGACCAGCACCAGCCGCCCTTGTGTCCCACGCTGCCGACCAGGGCATTGAGCAGGTTGATGGCCCGGTCGTTGTAAAAGCCGTTCATGTGCGCCGAGCTGCCACGGTTGCACATGGTCGTGGCGGCCGGAGCAGCCTCGGCGAACTCCAGGGCAATTCGCCGGATGTCGGCCGCTGGAACACCGCTGACACGCTCGGCCCACTCGGGCGTGTACGTCTTGTACAACTCGCGGAGTTCCTCGACCGAGACATTGGTCCAGGTCTCCAGGAAATCCTCGTCGTGCCGGTCTTCGGCCAGGATCGCATGCCCCATTGCCAGCGCGATCGCACCATCGGTGCCCGGGAACGGAGCGAACCACTCGTCACTGCCACCGGCGGTGTTGGAAAGCCGAACGTCAAAGGTGACCAACTTGGCCCCATTCTTGAAACGGCCATTCTGGATCCGCGTGGCGAACGGCACATGGCCCTGGTGAGCCTCGAAGGCATTGGACCCGAAGTTGAGGATGTACTTGGAATGCTCGACGTCGTTGAGATCCCAGTCGCTTTCCCAGAGATACGACAGGTTGGCGGCCCGGCGGTTTCCCGAGCAGAGGGAACGATGGCTGAGCTGGGTCTTGGTGCCGTAGGCGTCGAGAAACCGTTTCAGCGCGTCCTTGCTCCGCTGGCGTCCCTGGTGAAACGCGAATTCCTCGGGGTGGCCGCTGTCGCGGACCGCCTTCAACTTGGCAGCGATCTCATCCAGGGCCTCGTCCCAACTGACACGCTTCCATTTTCCCTCACCACGGGCCCCGACCCGCTTCAACGGGTACAGCAATCGCTCGGGATGGTAGAGATGATTCAAGGCGGCCTGGCCGCGGGCACACAGGTGACCACGGCTGTTCGGGTCGTTGGGGTTCCCCTCGACCTTGATCAACCGGCCCTCCTTCACATAACCAATGATCCCACAGACCGTGCTGCACAACTGGCACATCCCCGGGATCTTCTCGACATCCTTGTACTTGTTCCGGTCCGGCCAGTTCCGCTTTGCCTGCGGACCGGGCAACTGGCACACACCGGGCATCGATCCGAACGACCCCAGCTTGTAGGGCGTGCCCTTGATCCGGTTCCACTTCTCCAGGTCGATCCCCTGGGGCAGTGGCGCCGCGGCGGCCTTTTTCGCCGCCGACCCTCCACCGTCTGGCTGTGACGGCGGCTTCTTCGAATCGCGGCATCCAGCCAGTCCACCAGCAAGAGCTGCACCGGCCGAGAGGCCAAGCGTGAGAAACCGGCGGCGAGAAGACACGTCCCGACTCATGTCGACTCCTCCTGGTTTCCACCACCCTTCCAGTTGAAAATGCTGTAGGCATCCGGCGAATACGATTCGCCTTCCCTGGGAATCCGATCCTCAATCACCTCCACCGCCGGACCGGCAAACCACATGCGGGGCCGGGTCTGCTTTTCCGTCCGCAGTTGAGTCAACTCGACATCCGCCTCGCGGGCCTCGTTCATGGCCTGGTTGATCTCGGACTCGGGATCATTGAGGTCGCCGAAATGGAGAGCCTCCGAGGGGCACGTCGGCACGCAGGCCGGTTCCATGCCCAACTCGGTGCGGTGGTAACAGTTGTGGCACTTGACCGCCTGCTTGGCCACCGGGTCCATGTAAATGGCCCCGTAGGGACAGACATCCACACAGGTGCCGTGCCCGCAACAGGTGTTGTAGTCAATCGCGACCGTCCCCCCGCTCTCCTTGTGCAACGCTCCACACGGACAGGCCTTGATACAGGGCGCATCCTCGCAATGCTGACACGCCATCGGCAGAAACATCCGGGAGACTTTCGGGTACTCGCCCTCGTCCTGGTAGAACGTCTGCCGGATGAAATTCCCCAGCGGAACATCATTCTCCGATTTGCAGCTGACCTCGCACCCGTGGCACCCGAAACAACGACGGGTGTCGATGAACCAGCCCAGCTTCTTGCCATCCTCGGGCGGCTCGATCCGGTCCTTCCAAAACGATTCGGGCTGAAACTTGTCGCTGCGGACAGGAGCCGATTGCGTATCGGCCTCGGCAGACGCCGCCGCTGAACCGACAACCGCCGCCGCCGACACGTCCTTGAGAAACCCACGACGGTCACTTGTGTCTTGTCGTTCATTCATAAGGAGATATTACACATCCCTCATGATTCAATAAAGCACGGTGATGCCAGTCGGCGACGGGCCAGGGCCGGAGACCTAGCCGGCTGTCACGGCAATCTTCTCGACACCATTCCACTCGTATCCCGACGGATTCCAGTGAATTGAGCCATCCAGCGGTTGCGAGCGACCCAGGGCATCGACGGCACGGACCCAGAGTTCCCGACGACCGGCCGGCAACGTGACTGCTGCCGACCAGCGGTACCAGGCAAACCGGCTGGCAGGAATCTCCAACTTGACCCGGCTCCAGGTTTGGCCCCGGTCGATCGACAACTGGACCGAGTCAATCCGTGTGCTCCCGTCGTTGAAAGCCACTCCGCGGACGGCGAGCGGTCGGCCGGGCATCACGGCAGCATCCGGCTGCGGCGAAAGCACCACGCACTTGGTCTTCATCCGCCAGCACGCCTTGCTGTTGGAAAACGTGTACTTGATCGCTTTCCCGGGCGCCAACTGGCTACGCGGAACACGATAGCGTGGGATCTGGTTGTAGTTGTCGGTCTCGCCATCTTCGAATCGCAGTCTCGAAACCCACTTGATGTGCATGGTGCCGTAGAAACCGGGTGTCATCAGGCGGACCGGACCACCGTGAACGGCGGGAATCGGCTGTCCGTTGATCCTGGTTGCCAGCAACGAGTGTTCCATCGCCTCGTCCAGCGGCAGGCTGTGCTCGAAATCCTCCTTATCCGGCACCGGGGCATCCTTCCCCTCGGCGGTCAGGAACCGGGCTTTCGATCCGATGCGAACACCCAGTTTCCTGATCACGCTCGAAAGACGCACACCACTGACACGGATATTTCCCATCCCGCCCCGCGTCCACTGTGTTCCCTTGGCCTTCACCGATCCGGCAAACAGCGAACGTCCATTGCCGCAACATTGCAGCACCATCTCGTGATCCACCTGTTCCATCCCGGACAACGTCTCGGCATCCAGGCTGCGTGGCTTGTCGACCAGCCCCGTCAACGCGATCTTCCAGCCTTTCAGGGGAAATGGCTGCAGGGTGGCGGCATTCCCCATTGGCTGATTGTTCCGGACAAACAGGACCTCCAGCGGAGTGATCTGCGAATCGAGCAGTGCGGACGGCGTTTCGAGCACCGGAACCTCGGACTTGTGCACAACCAGCTTGGCATTTTTTCCGGTCACCACCTGCGAGGAGTCCGGCGACTCGGCAGCCAACACATCGCGACCGGCCAGTCCCAACGCCCCCATGCCCAGTCCGGCAGTTGAGGCCAGGAACCCACGTCGATCGTATCCACCCGACTCGGCTCGCTGAGTCATTGTCACCCGTCCCAAAATTGTTCTGCCAGTGAGAGTCAGCACCTGGAATCGCGTATCATGCTGGGCCAACCCGACCCTTCGGTGTCCAAGCATTCTACTCCCCCGAATAGCACTCAACCATGAACGATTCCACACCGGTCTCCCGACGTCGCTTCCTCCGCGAGTCTCCCGCCGCGGGCACATTGCTGGCCACCGGCGCCGTTGCTGCCGCAACCAGCACCCGCAGCGAGGCTGCCGACATCGACAATGACCCCCGCAAGACACTCCGTGTCGGGGCACTCAACATCAGCGTCTACTCACACCTGGCCGCCCACTGGGCTCGCCTGATCAACGGATCGATGTCGTTCACCGGCATGAGGATCACGCACTGCTGGGACATCAACCCCGAGGCGGCCAAGGGATTCGCGCGCGGGAACCAGTGCACCGCGGTGCAGAACTTCGATGACATGGTGGGCAAAGTCGATGCGGTGATCGACGGCGGATACTACAACCACGCCTTCAACCACGTGCTGCTGGCCCCGTACCTGAAAGCCGGCCTGCCCTGCCTGGTCAACCGCCCGTTTGCCAACTCGGTCGCAAAGACGCGGTCGATTGTCGAGTTGGCCAGAACACACAAGGCCCCGATCCTGGTCCCCTCGGCCTTCGGCCACAACCAGGTGGTCACCGACGCACGGGCTTTTGCCGGGTCGTCGCAGATCACCGGCTACCACGCCACGGCGGGGGCCGAGGACTACCCGACTCATGGCAGCCACGGCCTGTACTTTCTCAGCCGGGCCATCACCGACGTCGGCAACCCGATCATCTCGGTCGCTCACCGGACAAAGCACTGGCACAAGCCTCCCGCGGTGTTGACCTTCGAGCACCACGACAAGGAGGGCCGGACGTTCTACGGCACGTTGCACTCGGGGAACTTCGGCGTGGGAATGCTTCAGATTCACACCGACAAGCACGGCAATGGACGCCCCTTCACGATCACCATCGGGGCCGACCCTCTGTACCGGGACACCGGATTCTGGATCCCCGCACTCTGGGCATTCCAGCAGATGGCCACCTCGGGCCAAATGCCCCAGACCTATGACCAGGTGCTGATGAAACAAATGGCCTACATGGCCGGCTGGAGAAGCCACCTGGTCGAGAAGGGCCAGCCAGTCCGGCTCGAGGACGTCCCTGCCGACTGGAACGCTCCGGTCACGCTTCCCCAGCGGCCTGGTGAAAAACCGTACTTCGAGATGTTCCAAAAACAATTCGCCTAACGGCGACGTCTCACCAGCCTCACTTGAACGTCGGATCGTCGTAAGCGATCGATGGCGCGAAGCCCATCGGTCCCGGTCTGAACTCACCCTGGATCACCCGGTCACCTCGCCGGAAGACCACCCGGATCGTCTCGGCCTTGTCGGTCACCGCCTGCCGCTTGGCGACCTGGATATCACGTCGCGAGGCGGTCTTGCGGCCGTGGTAACTGACCAGGACATCGCCCGGCTTGATTCCCAGCCTGGCGGCCTGACCATCAGGCTGGAGGCTGCCGACCTCGACGCGGCTTGTTCGCCTCGCCAGCGGTCGCGCACACGACCGTCGAGAGACTCGTCATCAACACAACCAACCACAAACGGCCGTTCATGATCCGACTCCAGGCTGTACTTCACTGGCACCAGGAGTTTGGGCCCATTCTCCAATCGACCCGTTCTCCAATGGCAGTCCCCCCAGCATCACTCCGTCCCCGGGGTGTCCTCGGCTCCAGGCAACGACCACAGGGTCAACGAGTCCTTGTCCTTGATCAAAAATCCGCCGTCCAACAGCACCGGCGGTGCCCAGGTCCCCCCCTCGGCCACGCGGTATGTCGCCGCGGCCCGGTAGTTTTTTCCGTTGGCAGCAACAACCTGCAACTGGCCGTTGTCGATCAAGGCAACGACATGATCGGGGATCGACAGGAACATCACGTTGCGGCCGGTTCGCCCCGGCCCCTGCCACAACACTTTCCCGGTCTTGATATCCAGGCAGAACAACCGTCCACGATCGTAATGCGAGAAACCATACAGCAGATCACCGTTGACCACGGCCGAACTCATATCCAGTGCCACCGTCTTCTGGTGCCACAACACCTTGACCGACCAGGCCCCGTCCTTGTGTTGTGGTTCCAGCCCGACGATCCCCCGGTTCTCGCCACCCAGGAACACCCGTCCCCGATGGACCGAGGGGGTCGGCATGTTCTGGTCGGAACCAACGTGTGGGAAGGGATACTCCCACAGGAACTTCCCGGTCTGGCTATCCACGCCGACCAGTGCGCGATGGTTCCATTCCACGACTTGCCGTACACCATGAATCTCGACCAACAGTGGCGACGAATAGGACGCGCCATCCTTGCCCTGGCTCCAGATCTCCTTGCCCGTGGCCACGTCCAGGGCAGCCAACGCACCCTGTTCATCGGTCCCGAAATGAACAATCACCCGTTTTCCGTCGACGATCGGCGATGTCGAGGCTCCCCAGTAGGGGTGGCTTTTCTTGAACCGCGAGTCGTAATCGCGACTCCAGAGACGCTTGCCCGACGCGGCGTCCCAGGCGATCAACTGCCCCCGGATGCTCATCGTGAAGATCCGGCCATCGGCCATCACCGGCGAGGACTTCGGCCCCTTCCCGTGGTAATCGCCTCCCCCACCGATCTTGAACGGAACCGGGTAGCTCTGTCGCCAGTGGACCTTGCCCGACTTCAGGTCGAAGCACCACAGCACCTCGTCGTTGCCCTGGCGGGCGTGCTGGTACACGCGATCTCCGGCCACCAGCGGCGACCCGTACCCGGTTCCCACCGGCATCCGCCAGGCCTTCTGCAATCGGGCCGGCCACCGCGCCGGTGACTTGAAGCCGGCGACCCACCCGTTGCGATCGGGCCCCAGCCAACCGGGCCAGTAGGGCGATGGAGCCGCCGTGGTTGTCGTTGCCGGCAACCCCTCTGCGAGCACTCCTGCCGCGGGCAAGCCGACCACCGCCGCCGCGATGGCCACCACGATTGGGACATTGATGCGAATGTTCACGGTCTCACTCCCGACGTCTCAGAACTCGGAAACTGCAATCAGAATCATCTCTCGGAGAAAAAGCGAAACGAAAACAGGTCGGCGTCACGAACGACAAACCGCAATCGAACGGGACGACCTGCCAACTCCGCGACCTTCGGATTGTCGTGCCAGGTCACGATCTCGTCCAGACTGTCACCGAACAGTTCGTCGCAGTCGGCCAACGCGAATCCCTTGATCGGCCGGCCGTCTGGCTGCTGGATCTCGACACCGATCTTGCCCGCCGCCGAGGTGGAAAAATTCAGTTCCAGCCTGTTGCCGTCAAACACCAGGGGACGCGTCACCACCTCGCCACCCGACAGCGGAGCCTGTACCGACACGAACCCATCCAACCGCAGCACGTGTCGACGCAGCCGACATTGACGCCAGAATCCTTCGCCAACATACATCGACAACTCCTTCCGACGGCCCGGTGGCCCCGAACGCGTCTCCAGCACTCCCAGTGCCTGGAAATTGTCACCATAGACCCAGCGTTCCTCATCCGATGGCCCCGGACGAATGAAGGCTTCGTCCCAGAACTGAAAATGCTCTCCGTCGCGACTGGTCATGAAACCGCCGTCGGTGTAATCGATGCCAAAGTACTCGACACCCTTGGACAACCGGCGGTTCAGGTCCGTCAGTTTCTTGCGGCCGGCGACGTAACGGGTTGGAAAACCAAGATAAATGTGTGGTGCCCGGTGGTAGGGCTGGACCTGGTTGGTGTAGAGCTGCACGTAGGGCGAGACGGAGGTCTCGCGTGTCGAGAACCGGGTCCAACGGCTCGGCGAGTAGGTCAGCCAATCGGGCTCGGACCACTTCAGGAAGTCGGACGACGTGGCGGTCATCACGTCCTTGGTCGACGCCTCGTGGCTGGGGGGCTTGATCATCCCCGGCCCACCACGCAAGGCCCGATGGAATCCCACGTACCGCCGCCGCACCGTGTCCCAGAATGCCAGGTTCTGCGAGTCGAAGTACCCGGTCGTGATCACCGGCTTATCGCTCATCGGCTTCCAACGAATTCCGTCCGGTGACGAGTACACGTGCAACCCACGGGTCGGCTTGTAGATAGGCACGATCGCCTTGTAGAGGTGCTGCCTGGGACAATCGGGATTCGTGTCCTTGAACGGCACGAACGCGTGGCAGATTTCGCCGCTGAGAATGATGTTGTTCTTCTTGGAACCGCGAAACGACACGAGCCCCAGTTCCGGACGCCGCCAATGGATTCCATCACGGCTCTCGGCATAACACGTCACGTTGTAGGGAATCCCATATCCCTTGCCGTCGACGGTGATCTCCGACCCCCGGTAATACATCCGGTAGATATCCCCATCGCGGAACACGGTGTGATACATCGACCGGTTGCCTTCCCAGGCCGTGTCGTGCACGAACACATCGTCGGTTTTCCTGGGCCGATGCAGTTGCAGGCGGGCGGACCCGGTCATCGTCTCGACCAGGTGCTTGTCGATGAACAACTCGCGCCGCGACCCGATGTTGACCGGTTCGGCCGCGATGCCATTCCCGCCCAACACACAAGCCACTATCGCCAGTCCTGCCAGCACTAGTATCTTCATTTCCCACTCCCCGATGACTCAACACTGCCTACTGACTCGACGCCTCGCCCCGGTCAGGGCATCATGAACGTCAACCTGGAATCGGCTACTCACAGGTTCGCGAATCGACCGGACCGGGGCAACGGTTCCCCCTCCCTGCAAGACCCACCAGACACAACCCCGCGAGAGTTTGCCAATGTCATCGATTTCCCACCGCCACCTGCTGCTGGCCTGCCTGTCCATTTCGCTGGTCTCACCCGCGATGACCGAGCAACCCGACAAGCCCACCCGCGTCTACTCCAACCAACTCACGCCAATCAAGAATCCCAAGCCGCTGTTGGCCGATCATCCGGAGTTCTTCGAGCCGATCATCGAACAGGCCCACTTCGAGGCCCCGGCACTGGTGGTCGACGAGAAAGCCGACCTGCACGTGCGGGCGTGGCGATTCTCGTACAACGCACGGGGCATCATCGAGATGCCCAACCACCTGAAGGCGGCCGAGACGGCCGTGATCATGGTTCATCCCTGGGGCATCGACGATGGGCAGGGCTGGGACACCCCCGAACCGGCCGGGGTGGCCGACTTTTGCACAAAAGAAAAAAACCACCTGGCCGCCCGGCACACCCGCGGTGTGATCCGCCCGTTCATCAACTCGCTCCGCGATCGGGTGGCACTGGTGATGTACAGCCTGCCGGGTGGCAAAGACGCGATTCGTCACAAGCTGTACCGGTCATTCACTCACAAGCCGACCGCGGCCGATCGCCGGTCCGGAAAAAAGGAATTGAAAGAGAAGTTGACCAGTTTCCGTTACGTTGGCCAACCGCTGCCCAAGCAACTCACCATCTCGCGAGACAAGCCGGTCGTCGACTATTTTCGCCGGTTTCCCGGCCTGGATGCTGGTGCCCGTTACAACAACGACGGCTTCTGGAAACTGCCCATTCCGGTGACCCTCGACGTGGACGTCCACCCCAACGACGTCGTGATCTACGACGCCGAGGGATACGCGCCGCTGAAGCAGTTCCTCGTCAAGAACGGTGTGCGTCATATCCTGCTGACCGGTTACGCCACGGACATGTGCTTCTGTGAAACGACGGCCGGTTACGAGAATCTCTCGAAGGACTTCAACGTGTTCCTGGTCGGTGACGCTTCGCTGGCCACTTTCCCCTCCAACACGTCCCCCCGTTTCGCCGTCAACGCTTCGATCTCTTTCGCGGCCCTCAACCAGCTCATCACCCAGGTCTCCTGGGTCAAGCTTGACCGGAAGACCAAATGAGACGGGTCCGGTGATGTCAGTTGTCGAACCGGGTGGCAAAACAATTGGACAACTCCACCGATGGAAGCACCGAAGTGGTTTGTGGCTGCCGCGCAGACACGTCTCATGAAGCGTGATCGCCCCATTATGAACAGGTTCATCCTTGTCGGTTTGTTCTGCTGCGGCTTGCCGGGCCTGTCGCATGGACAAACCGGGGACATCTGGAAGACGAGCTTTCGTGACGGCAAGGTCGGTGACTGGGTCGGTTACGGTGGGAATTCGGTCTGCAAGATTGCTCGGGACACCACGGCCAACAAGACGGCCCTTTTGACAACCTTCAGCGACGCCAGCCCGGACACACACGCTCACCGTGGCATCCGGGTCAATTTCAAGACACCCATTTCCCGTGACGCGTTCGGGTTCATTCATTTCGACTACAAGATCGATCGCCCGGTGAAGACCTTCGGCTGTTTTCTCCAGGACGAAGAGAACAACATGTGGCGGGTGTTTTTCGGGCCGGTGATCACCGGGAAATGGTCACGCGGCGTGGTCAGGGAACCGGCCTTCAAGTTCGGCTGGGGCAAGAAACCTCCCGGAAACAGGGCGTCAAAAATCGTCCGCCTGTATCTCTTCGTCGAAACCCCGGCGGTCAACACCGGCACCCGTTTCAGGCTGTTGGTCGACAATGTCACGCTGAGCAAGAAGCGACCACCCGCGCAACCGGTCGAGCCAATCAACGCCGGGCCCATCGCGGCCCGGAAACGGTACCTGCTACTGGACAGCCGACTGATCGACCGTACCAGGAATGCCCGCCTGGCTGTCGGCACCGTGACCAAGCACCCGGCCAATCCCCTGTTCGGCCAGGATCTTCCCTGGGAACAGACCATGCACCACATGTACGCCAACGTGGTGTTTGACAACAGCGACAAGCTGTACAAGATCTGGTACTTCACAACGATCTCCGGCCCCCCCAAACAGGCCGACTGGGGACGGCACGTCACGCCCGGTCGCCTGGCTCCCGAGGAAAGCCGACAAGGCAACTTCGCGACCCTGTACGCGGTGTCCCGGGACGGCATCCGGTGGAAAAAGCCCGCGCTCGACGTGTACCGGTACAAGGGGCAACCAACCAATATCGTGGTCTGGGGAACTCACGGAACCGGGGTCTTCAAGGACCCCAACGCCATCGATCCCCAGCGTCGCTTCAAGCGAATTGCCGGCAGACATCCGCACGGAAATCTCGATGCCGCATTCTCCGCCGACGGCATCCGGTGGGGAAAACGGTTCCCCATCGCCAAGGCCCGGGGCGACACGCACAACAATGCCCTGTGGGCACCGGAACTGAAAAAGTACGTCGCCTTCACTCGGGCGTACCCGCCCCCGGGAATCCGAACCGTGCTCCGCATGGAGAGCAGCGATTTCGTCAAGTGGTCGACCCCCGTCGAGGTGCTCCGTGGACCCATCCAGGCACAGACCTATTCCATGCCCGTGTTCCGCTATGCCGATGTCTACCTGGGCCTGGTTGCCATCTTTCACACCTCCGGCCGCCTGCATGGCCGCGTGACGACCGAACTGGCCTGGAGTCCGGACACAAAGAACTGGCGACGGATTGATGAAGGCACTCCCCTGGTCCCGCTGTCCCGGACGGTCGGCGATACCAACTGGGGCTGTATCTACGCGGCATCCGGGCCGATCGTACGAAAAGACGAGATCCGGATTTACTACTCGGGACAAAAAAAGACGCACGACTGGAATGACGGCTGGCTCTGCCTGGCCACTCTGCGACCCGACGGTTGGGCCGGGTACGTGCCTGAAAACGACGCAGCTCCTGGCGTGCTCGTCACAAAACCAATCCTCTGCAACGGAAAAACGCTCCGGCTGACCGCCGATATCCACGACGGCGGATCGGTGCACGTCGCGGTCCTGGACAAGACCGGCCGCCCCCTGGGAAAGGGCTCGACCCTGGCATCCGACGCCACACAGGGTGTGGCCGCCAACGTGGCCGCGTTCCGAGGCAAGCGGATTTGCGTCCGCATGGAAATCCGGAATGCCCAGGTCTATTCCCTGGGATTCACCAGGTGACCAACAGTCGTGTCGCATCAAGACGATGCCAGCCAGTGACCGCGCCGCGGTTGACGTCGGTCAAGCACGCCCGGCAGAATTCGAACCTGCGACCTACGGATTAGAAGTTTGACGAGAAGGACATACACTGGGTGGATCGCCATTTTCCTTGCTGATCTGCAAAATGACGGTTCGCCTCAGTCATTCAGTT
>CAWVUS010000155.1:0-12507 GCA_963933195.1 uncultured Planctomycetaceae bacterium | reverse complement strand
ACCGACTTTCGCACCCGCAGGCCGTGGGCGGCCGATTCATCGGACACCAACGGCTGCTGCAGTCGACGGCGTAACCGGGCACTCCCCTGAAACGTGAACATGTGGCTGCTGTAAAAAATGCCGGCCAGGGCGTAGTAATCTTGCTGGGAAATGGGATCAAACTTGTGGTCGTGACACCGCGCACATGAGACCGTCAATCCCAGGAACGTTCGCCCCAGCACATCAAGTTGTTCATCAATACAGTCGGCAAGGATCTTTTCCTTGTCATTGCCCTCCACGAGATGAGCCAGGCTCCAGATCCCCGTGGCCGTCAGGCCATCTGAATTCAGTGCTCCCGGGCCGTCGATAGGCAACAGATCACCGGCGACCTGTTGTCGGACGAATTCGTCGTATGGCAAATCGCGGTTGAGCGACTTGATCACCCAATCCCGATATGCACCGATCGAGAAATTCTCGTTTTTGTTCGCAGCACAGGTTGGATCGTCGAGCGAGTATCGAACGTTGTCGAGCCAGTGACGGCCCCAGCGAACACCAAAATCTGCAGACTTCAACAGCCGGTTCACAACCCGGCCAAACGCCCCTGGTTCTCGATCTGCAAGAAACTGCTCGACCTCGTTCCGTCTCGGTGGAAGCCCAATCAGGTCGTACGTGGCACGACGAATCAGCGCCCGGCGGCCCGCATCAGCCGACGGTGTCAGTCCCTGGGCTTCCACGACCGACAGGACCAGGCGATCCAGGTCAGTGCGAGGCCAGTCGGGATGTTTGTACTTTTTCGGCACCCGAGGTCGCACGACCCGACGAAACGCCCAGCGGCCGCGTGCCGCGGCCAGGTCCTGTGATCGGCCACTGTTCGACTTCCCTTCGCGAGGATCCGGAGCGCCCATCCTGACCCAGGCCACAAAATCAGCTATCACTCCGGCGTCCAACTGTTTCTTGGGCGGCATTTTGAAAGACTCGTACCGCAACGCGGCAATCAGCAGACTGTCGCCGGGTTTTCCGGGCACGATAGCCGGACCACTCTCACCGCCGGACCGGATCCCCTCACGTGTATCCAGAAGAAGCTTTCCCTTGAGCCGATTGGCGGACCGTGCTTTCGCCGAATGGCAGCCATAACACCGGCTGACCAACACCGGGCGAATCTTTTGTTCAAAGAACCGGACTCCCCGGACCTCAGCACTGTCGTCGGCTCCCACTGCGATCAACGACAGGACCAATGCGACCGGTACGGACAGCCAGACCTGGCGGGTGATGCGAGAGGTGGTCCACATCGCGTGGCTCTATCCGAAGACGGTTTTTGCCGAGTGTCGTCCGGCGTGCTATCCCCGGATTGTAGAACAAGTTGCCCCACGGCCAACATTCCGAAGCCGAATTACTCCAACAGACAAGCCGCCTGCCAACTGGTAAAGTCTGACCGGCGATTCGTTTCCCTGGGCTTGTCGCCGCCCACAGACGGAACAGGAACCTCGGATGACAGACGAACCGATCACGATTTACCACAACCCGCGTTGTTCCAAGAGTCGACAAACACTCGCACTACTTGAGAACGCCGGGGCATCGCCACGGGTGATCGAGTATCTCGATCACCCACCCACCGTCGAGGAACTCGCGATTCTTGCCAACCAACTCGGCCTGGAACCCGGCGACTTCATACGCAACAAGGAAGCCGCCTACAGCCAACTCACCCCTACGGGAGCCGAATGTTCGCGGGAGGAACTGCTCGAGGCCATGGCTGCCAACCCGATCCTGATAGAACGCCCGATTGTTGTGCGGGGAAACCGGGCTGTTCTTGGCCGACCTCCGGAAAATGTCCACCAATTGTTGTGACAAACGAGTCCGGAAATTCCTCGCCCGGACCTGATGCCCCGCCTTTCCCTGTATGCCAGGATCGGGGTATCCTAGTAGACTGTTAGGCGAAGCAAGCTTGCCCCGGCTCTAACGACTCACTCCTTCAGCAACGGACCGGACACATGACACGATCGCAAACTGTCAACCGCCGCGACTTCCTGCAAACCACCAGTGCTGGTGCCCTTGCCATTTCCACCGGTGTGTTCACCGGTGGAGCAGCCGCGGCCGAACGGTCCCCCAACGAGAAACTGCGAATCGCGTGTATTGGCACGGCCAACCGTGCCGCCGCCGACATCCAGGGTGTCCAGGGCGAGAACATCGTTGCCCTGTGTGACATCGACACCAATTACCTTGATCGCGCCAAGGCCCGATTCAAGGATGCTCGGACCTACGTGGATTATCGCGAGATGATCGAAGCCGAAGCCGGCCGCATCGACGCGGTGGTTGTCGGTACCGCCGACCATCACCACGCCCCGGCCGCACTGCGGGCCATCAACAAGGGACTCCACGTCTACGTCGAGAAACCCCTGGCCCACACCGTCCACGAAGCTCGCGTGTTGGCCGAAGCAGCCAAGAAAAAGGGTGTTGCCACGCAGTTGGGCACCCAGATCCACGCCGGAGACAACTACCGTCGAGTGGTGGAAATCATTCAGTCGGGTGCCATCGGTGACGTGACCGAAGCCCACGTGTGGGTTGGCAAAGGCTGGGGTGGCGGCGACCGCCCCAAGGCCGGACAAAAACCACCCAAGAATCTCCACTGGGATCTCTGGCTTGGACCTGCACCGGTTCGCCCGTACGCCGCCGGACGCTATCACCCGGCACAGTGGCGTCGCTGGTGGGATTTCGGACAAGGCACACTTGGTGACATGGCTTGCCACTACATGGACCTGCCCTTCTGGGCCCTGAAGCTTGTCCACCCGACCCACTGTCATTCCACCGGTCCAAAGTTGCACCCGGAAACGTGCCCCCTGGGCCTGAAAGTCGAATACCAGTTCCCCAAACGAGGAAAACTGGCCCCGGTCAAGCTGACCTGGTACGACGGCAACATGATTCCCCGCCAGGTCGCCGGACAGCGTGTCCCCGGCAGCGGCGTGATGTTTGTTGGCACCGAAGGCCAGATGTTTGCCGATTACGGCCGTTACAAGCTCTACCCGCAGGACAAGTTCAAGAGCTTCCAGCCTCCCAAGAAGTCGATCCCCAAGTCGATCGGGCACCACGCCGAGTGGATCCAAGCCTGTAAGAAAGGCACGCCCACGACCTGCAACTTCGATTACTCCGGGGCACTGACCGAATCCGTCCTGCTGGGCAACGTCAGCTACCGTACCGGCAAAGCCCTCGAATGGGATGCCGCTGCCCTTGAGGCTCCCAACTGTGCCGAGGCGATGCAGTACATCCGCAAGGAGTACCGCGAAGGTTGGGAAGTCGCCTAACCGATTCCAGGCACCCGCACCCAGGGGCCAGGCCCGGCACAGCCGCGCCTGGCCCTTTTTTCGTGCGCCCGGGAGATTTACCCCTCGTCGGCGGCAATGTATTTCAACTGGATCTTCGCCGCGGGCAATTTCTTCTGGAGCGTCGTCACACCCGCCTCACTGACATTGGTCCGCGTCACCTTCAAATCCTTCAATGACTTGAGGCTCTCCAGGTGTACCAGGCCCTCGTCGGTGATCGAAGTTGAACCCAGGTGCAGGAATTCCAGCTTCAGCAATCCAGAGAGTGCCGGCAGACCCAAGTCGGAGGTCAACGTGTTGTCGAGATTCAACCAGGCGAGGCTTTGCAGTTGCCCTAACGGTTCCAGGCCGGCGTCGGAAATCTGGACGCGCCACAGATTGAGTTTCTTCAGGTTCTTCATCGTGCCCAGGTGAACCATCCCGGCATCGGAGATCAAGCTGTTTTCACTGACGTCCAATTCGACCAGTGTCTCGATGCCTCCCAGCTGTTCCAATCCGGCGTCACCCACTTGGGTCTGTGACAGTCGGACCTTGCGAAGATCGGGGAACTGTTTCAGGACACCCGCGGCCTCGTCACCCGCCAGGGTTCCAGCCAGGTAGAGTTCCTGGAGTTGTTTCAGCTCTTTCAATTCGGCCAAACCCTCTTCACTGACAAACAGGAAGTCGAGCAGCAAAGCCTTCAGGCCGACCAGCTTCCCGATGTGCGGCATACCGTCATCGTCAATCTGGGTCGCGTTGTTCTTTCCCGAAAGCCGCAGAGCTCGCAGGGAAACAAGGCCCGCGAGATGTACCAGCCCGTCATTGGTGATGCCGCAGCCTCGCAAATCGAGGTTTCGCAAACTGGAAATCTTGCCGAGTGTCTCCAACCCCTTGTCGGTCACACCGGTCTCGTTCAACAGCACAGACTGAAGATTGGCCAGCGACTCCAGGGACGCCAGGTCGGAATCCGTGACAGTGGCCCCACGCAGGCTGACTTCCGTCACTCGTCCGTCACCACCACGCTTGAACACCGCACCCAACGCCTCGAGCGCAGAAACGGCTGCGGCGTCGTCGGGAACCACCGCCTCAACTTTTGCGGTCGAATCCCCCAGGGGAGGCGTTTGAGCCTGGTCGGAAGAACCCCCATCCGAACCACATCCGGTCCCAAGAAACAAAAACAGCAGCCCAATTAAAGACAACGCACGCACGAGTCCATTTCCTCTTTTTAGGGGTCGCCAAAGCACCACGCAAAAAAACATTCACACTTCGGCCAACCGCGTGGCCGAATCTCCGAAACGATCCAATTGAATATTGAACTTGTCCATCAGGGACAGGAACAGGCTACACATCTGACGATGTGACTTGCCCTGGTAGTCCAAAATTCGCCCACCAGCCAATTTGCCACCACCACCACCCAGCAAGACAACGGGCAACTGCGACGCATTGTGGGCGCCCGACATCATGCTCGAGCAATACATCATGATGGTGTTGTCCAACGCTGTCCGACCACCCTCCTGCACCGCATCGAGTTTCTTTGCGATGTAGGCCATCTGGCTGAACATGAACTGGTTGACCTTCAAGTAATTCGCGTTGTTGCGGTGAGACAACTCGTGGTGTCCCACTTCGATTCCCAGGTGAGGGAATCGAAGATAACTGTGATCGTTGTTGAGTTTCAGGGTACACACGCGAGTCGAGTCGGTCAGGAAAGCGAGCACGACAATGTCACACATCAGCTTCATGTGCTCGGGCAGATCCTGCGGAATGCCATCGGGAGGTCGTGGGATATTCGGTTTCTCCAGTGCCGGCCTCCATCCCTGCAGTTCTCCCTTCTCACCAGAGCGTTCGATCCGACGCTCCACTTCACGAATCGAATTCAGGTACTCGTCGAACTTCCTTTGATCACCTCGACTGATTCCTTTCCGGAATCGGCGAGCTTCGGCCAACACCGCGTCCAGGACACTCCGGTCACCGCGGCTGATCCGGTTGTTGAACAGACGATCAAACGCCAGTGCGGGGTACACTTCCAGTGGAGTTGGATTCGTCGGCGAACTCCAGGAAATGTGCGAGCTGTACAACATCGAGTAATCCTTGTGGATCCCCGGATTGGACCTCTCACAACCCAGCACCAGGCTTGGCACTTTCGTCGAACGCCCATACCGCTGGGCGATGACCTGATCAAAACTGGTACCCGAACGAATTGCTCCGCCTGAGGCGAGGCTGGCACCCGACAACAAGTTGCCTGTCTGAGAACTGTGAATATTGCCCTTGAGCGCCTCGGCATTGAACAGGCCGCGGATGTAGGTGAGCCGCTCGCGAAAATCAATAAGCGGCGTCAACACCTTGCCCAATTCCATTGCCGCTCCGGCCCCCTTGGCATTGAACTCGCCTGAATGAAATCCGTTGCCCGAGAACAACACGGCCAGCCGCATGGGAGCCTGGCTACCGGCATTTCCCGACCGGCGAGCCTCGGCTTTCGGTGTTTTTTCGTCACCCCAGACACGACGCGATTCCATCCATGGCAACGCCATTGTCACGCCACCGGCCCCACGCAAGAACGCGCGCCGCGAGTACTCATGCGTCATCGGCAGACCCTTTGTGATTGCACTGGACCGGAAGGGATCACGGGAGACGTTCTATCTCTGGGATGTTTCGGTCACCTGCGTTCCCCGCCCACGAATCTGGCGAAATTGAGGCGACAGCACGATCATCTCAATTGCCACAGACAGGCGATAGTCGTTTTGCGTCATCCGCAGTTGAATTTTGTCGAGCAGGGGTTGATCAGAGAGTTGTGTCTGTCGGCCCAGGGCATAGCCAAGCAACTTGCGATTGAATTGCCTGACAAAATCGTCGCGTCGCTTGGTTTTCAGATACGTCCGTAATCCCGGCAGGCCCTGGACAGTCGAGCCATCGGGCAATCGCGACCCGGCATCAACATCACGTCCGGCGAGATCTTTCTTTCGGGATCGGCCGATCGTGTCGAAGCCCTCAAGCGCAAATCCAAATGGATCAATTCGCTGGTGACAGCGTGCACAGGTCTTCACCTCGCTGTGTTTGGCGACCAACTGTCGCATGGTCAAACCGTCGGTCTGTGTTTCATCAGAGGGCAACTGCGGCACTTGTTTGGGTGGACGTGGCAACTTCTCACCCAGCAACACTTCCGAAACCCAGTTGCCACGCAAGATTGGGCTGGTTCGGGCGGCTCCCGATGGCTTGGCCAACGTGGCAGACAGTCCCAGCACTCCACCACGGCCCCTGGCCCGCATTCCCGTCACTCGCTGCCACTCTCCCCCCCCCTTTGTCACCTCGAATTCCTGCACCCCATAGAACGCCGCCAATCGCTTGTTGACGAATGTGTGATCTGAATCCAGCACCGACATCAATGACCGGTCGACAGCAAACGCATCGGCCAGGAACCTGATTGCTTCCTCGTACATGTCGCCCTTCAAACGGGCAAATTCCGGGTAATGTTTTTCACTCTTGAGCGTCAAAACGGGGAAGTCATGAATGTGCAGCCACTGGCAACCAAACTCGGTCGCCAGACGTCGAATCCGGGGATGCCGCTGCATCCGCCTGGCCTGGGCCAACAACTGCGAGTCGTCCATGAGTAATCCGGAGGCTGCCGCTTTGCGCAATTCTGCATCGGGCCCCGAGGACCACAGGAAGTAACTCAACCGGGTGGCGACCTCGTGGCCGGAAACAGCCGCCGCCCGCGGACCATCGGGCACTCGTTCGAGTCGATACAAAAACGCCGCCGCGACAAATACCCTGGCAATCGTCATTCGGATCGCCTCGTCGTGCGAAACCCCCTGGTCTCGCAACTGGGCATACAGTCCTTTCAACTCAGCCGCCTCGGCACGCCGCAAGGGCCGTCGGTACGCACGACCGGCCAATTCCAACACGGCCACCAGGTGACCGGGCTCCGCACGTTGCTTGTCCCGTCGAAAGATCGCCGCCTCTTTCAACGTCAAACCCCGGATCGGTACCAGCGGCTTGTACTGCGATTGATTGACACCCTCCATCACTTCCATCAGCAATTCCATGGCCGTCACCTTCTTCAACGGCCAGTCGCTGACAAACCGCAACTCGCGCCACAGTTGATCCAGTTGCCCGCGTTCTGACGCGGTCAACATCAATCGCACCAGGTGATCGTCTTCACGATGAAACAACGTCATCGTCAGCACCTCGTCCACCGGTACGATCTGGCTGTAACACAACGCCATCGGAAACAGGTCGCGAAACTCCGCAAAGGCCCTCAGCAGTCGGGCTTTGCCCGCAGTCAATCGCGGTGTCTTCTTCGTGGCCGATTTTGCCTCCGGTGTCACCGGGTTGTCGGCAACAGATGCCGATGGACCGCCGACGAGCACAGCATTTT
Source organism: uncultured Planctomycetaceae bacterium (assembly GCA_963933195.1). Lineage (GTDB taxonomy): Bacteria > Planctomycetota > Planctomycetia > Planctomycetales > Planctomycetaceae > UBA8437. Next base: position 4,863 of record CAWVUS010000155.1, on the reverse strand, counting down.
CGAAGCTGGTCACACGGGTGTCGGAGAACAGATGTGTCACCTGTGAAAACTTGGTCGTCACACGTGCCACTCTCAACCCCGATTGGACCACCGCCTTGCCATCCAGCAACGTGACCTGGGCCGAGCCATTGCCACCGCCGTGAGATTCGATCACCGCCGTCGTCACGAACTCTCGCCCTCCGACCAGGGACGCGGGCAACACAAACGTGACCACCGCGGGAGCCTGTACACACAACGACTCCGCCGCAACGGGAGCAGCGTCCTTCCCACCTGCGGGATGTTTGCCAAACCGGTCGGGATCCAGCCCCCACGGGCCACCCGCCACATCTCCGGTCATTTGCCGAACATCTTTCAGTAAGACATCCGGCTGGCCTTTCTTCACCAGTCTTGGTTTTTGGAACACAACCAGATCACCATCCGGGCCATCACCCGCATCTCCAACCGACAGCGACAAGATGACGGGCTTGTCGGGTTTTGCATCGGCCTTGGGGGCCGCAAACCCGCGACGCAACTGCTGCGATTCCAGCAGCGGATCGACCGCTGACATCCAGAGCTTCGGGCCACCGGTACGCCCCACCAGCCCAACCGGACCAAAAACCCAGAGGGCCTGTTGCCACTGCGCCACCTCGGCCACCATCGTCTTCACATCGTCCGGCTTGGCCTGTCTCCACCTGTCACGCACACGGTCGAGAATCAACGACTTGCCACTGCCATTCAACGTGTTCCAGAGTCGTCCGAGATAACGCTGATTCAGTTGTCGCTGCTGGGCCACAGCCGCAATCGTCGTGTCACCCGCCCGCAACCGATCTCGTTCCTCGAGAGTCGCCTTCAAGTAGCGTTCAATCGGCAATTGGCCGGCGACACCCAGCCGCGTGTTGCCGTGTACGTTGACGTTGCCGACCTTGTCACCAACACCCAGGTCGTTTGAACGGGTGAACCGCTGATAAAACGCCCGGATTTCTGCCAGTTTTTCATCGGTCCAGTCACGTTTTGAATTCTTGGTCGAAAATCGGATCCCGTCGGGTAACAACATGGCATGACTGGCGATGTGCTTGCCCGCCTCGAGATACTTTCGCAACAGCGCCGGCGACATCGCCTGGCCAGCACCGGTGTTGGTGAAGCCTTCGCCTGCCGCGTTGTCACCGGGAAACTCGCGAGCCGGATCCAGTGGCACTCCGGTCAAATCACGAACCGTAAACGTGTACTCAGCATTGCTCAGCCGCCGCAAAACGACTGCCCCCGGATCGCCCGCCTGTGCCAGGGCTTCCGCGTGCAAGTAGCGACGCACCCAGTCCAGCAACACCTGACGCTGTCCAGCACCGGGCTGCTTCGCACCCCGGGGAGGCATCTCACCCTTCCCGAGCATTTCCCTGACACCAAGCCAGGCCGTGGTGTCTCGCCTCACTGCAGCAAACTTCGCAAACCGTTGGAGGTCGAGTTCACCTTCCTTCTTTTTTGTCGAATGACAGCCGTTACAAAACTGAACCAGTAGAGGTCGCACCTCGCTCTGAAACGACTTCTCAAGACTCCTCAACTGTGCCGGCACCGAATCTGATGCGACACCAGCGGTGTTGAAGACAAACCAAGACAGCAGGACCGCGGCACACAATCGCCAGAAAAAATACCGGTCAGACATGCGAATCCATCTTCTTTGACACGGGAGACGGTCCCCGATGGTACACAAATACCCTCCGCAGATCGTACGATGGCCCTTCCCTCACCAATTACACAAGGCCGTACGTCATGTCCGAACCAATTGCATATCTCAAGGGAGAGTTTGTCCCTGCCTCACAGTGTGTCCTCCCAATTTATGACCTGGGAATTGTGATCGGAGCAGCCGTCACCGACTTCTTTCGAACGTTTCACCAGGTTCCGTACCGTCTCGAGGACCACCTGCAGCGTTTCTATCGCAGTTGCCGTTATGCCAGGATCGTTCCGCCGGTGAGCCTCGACGAGAGCCGGGCAATTTCTGACAAGCTGATTTCCGAAAACAGCCAACTGGCCCCGGGTGACGAACTCGGCCTGGTCTTCTACATGACCGCCGGTGAAAACACGGTCTACGCCGGTGCCGCGGGAATGCCCGAGACACTCACTCCCTCGTACGTCCAACACACTTTCCCAATCCGGTTCTCGATGTTCAGCAAGGTATTCCAGGAAGGCGTGCACTGCGTCACACCAGCTCCGCGCCACTGGCCCCCGCAGTGCCTGTCGTCAAAGATCAAGAACCGCAACCGCCTGCACATGTGGATTGGTGAACAGGAGGTCAAACAACTCGATGCTTCCGCCACTCCGCTGTACCTCGACATCAACGGAAACATCACCGAGACCGGCGGGTCGAATTTTGTGATCTACCGTGACGGCCAGGTCATCTCGCCTCGTCGAGACAACATCCTGTGGGGCATCAGCCTGACGGTGCTCGGGGAAATCCTCCAAGACATGGACATCCCTCTGGTCGAGGATGACATCCAGACCTATGACGTCGTCAACGCCGAGGAAGCCTGGATGCCGACCACCCCGTATTGCCTGGGGCCAGTCACCCGTTTCAACGGCCTACCTATCGGAGACGGCCAACCCGGACCCATGTGGCGCAAGATCATCGATCGTTGGAGCGAGGTCGTCGGCAAGGACATCTATCACGAAGTGACCCAGCCACAACAACTCGCCTGATTCACCAATCCTGCACACCGGACGTTTCAAGACGTGGCGGGTGCAATCTCAACCGGAAACATGTCACGAACCCGTTTCTGGAAGATAAGTTCTTCGAAGCGGTGGGTATGAATTCCGGCAGCGTCGATGTTGTGAATCGACCCTCCCAACGATTCAAAGGCGGCCCGAAAATGTGCCGCTGACTTCAAGCAGATGTACTTCATCGCCGAACAATCGATCCCCAGCGTACGACTGAATGCCATGTCAAAGGGCTGTTCACGAGCCGTCACCACGACGACATTCACCCCCTCGACCCTCAGCCACGCCGAAAGGCCCATCGTTCCGGTCAGGCCGGCAAACATCGGCCCGTCATAGGCAAACTCACCGGTCGTTACGGCAAGCACCTCGGCGGCACAGTCGATCGGTGCCCCCTGGACCGGATCCGACTTGCCCCCCAGCGACACGGTGATCGTCTGCCCCACTTCTGCCTCGTGTGCCAATCGAGCGGCTTCAGGATCCACCATGTACAGGATCAGGGCGTCCTCGAGTCCCAGTTCCAGGAATGTCTGCAGAACCTCCGTTGAATCGCCCGGGGAACCACCACCGGTGTTGTCACAATGGTCGGCCAACATGATTGGAAATTCACCGACATCATGCCCGGCGTCGAGTCCATCACGGACTGAGACAGGGGCCGAAAACCAGGTTTGCCGATTCTCCCACACCCAACTGCCAAACTCGTCGGCAGTGGCCTGGGCCAGTTTTTCATCGCTGTCGGCAACGACAATCACCGACGCCCCAACGTCGGGCACGTCGGACCATGCAAAACCGGTTGCGATCGTCACACACACGATCCCCGGCCGCTGCTCGATTTCATGCACTCGACGAATCACGTCGTCCATGGGAGGCTGAGCGGTCACCTGTTTGCGGGTCGCCCAGAACAAGGGCAGTTGACGGATCGCGCCAACCGGCGAGATCTCGCCACGAACAGTTGCCAACATGATTTCCACGGCTTCGCGCCCACGTTCTGACATGTCGACGTGGGGAAACGTATCGAATCCTACGACCGCCGTTGCCGACTTGACCCGCAACGACGTGTGATTGCCGTGCAGGTCGTAGGTCACAACGATCGGTCGATCCGGACCAATCGCATCACGAACCGCCGCCGTCATATCACCATCTGCGTCATCGATGCCGTCAACCACCATCGCACCATGTAGGTCCAGGAGCACCCCATCGACCGGCCCACCGACCCGTTCTGCCTCGGCCAGTCGATCCAGGAGATCGGTTTTGATCGCTGCGTAATCCGCGGCGTCAATCAAGCCTCCCGGAAAGGCACTCGCCCGTAACAAAGGGACAATCTCGACGCCATCCTCCTGTTCGAGCCGATCGATAAATCCACCCGAGCAGACATTGGTGCCCCGGAACCGTTCGACCATTTCGGCGCCCCGGGCAATACCCGTCGCGTGCTGAAAATCGGACAACGTCGTCGTGGTCTGAACAAACGTGCTTGTCTCATGCAAAATGCCGCCGATTGCGATTCGCATCGTGGGCTGCCTCCGGTTCAAATCGTCCCAGTTGACACTCTCATCCGGTTCTATTGGTTCCTGATACAATCCACCTCGGACGTTTTTCAAGTCATCCGGCCATTTCGCCAATGCCCCAATCACTCCGTAGCCTCACCGTTGGTACCATCGCGACCCTGGTCATGACCATTGGGGGTGCCGCCATTTCCCGCGGCGACGACTGGCCCCACTGGAGAGGACCTGCCCGCAGCGGAGTTGTACACGAAGACTCCGGATTCGACCGCGGAGCATGGCCTCCCGGCAAACCGTTGTGGACCGACACTCTCGGGCTCAGCGGAAGCTCGCCGATCGTCGCCGACGGCCGCCTGTACACGATGGGATGGAAAGACAACCGAGAATGGGTCTATTGCATCGAGGCGGCCACCGGAAAACGGCTGTGGACGCAGTCGTACCCCTGCCCGCTGTATGGTCGCAAGAGCGAAGGTGACAAGGGCCTGTATTCGGGTCCCTCGTCCTGCCCATCGTATGACAAGCGAACAGGCCATCTGTTCACACTGAGTACCGATGGTGACCTGAATTGCTGGGACACAAAACAATCGGGCCGCCGCGTCTGGGGAATCAACTTCTACCAGGACTACGACGTTGCCCAACGTCCGCTGGTGGGACGACGACGACTCCGGGACTACGGCTACAC
>CAWVUS010000154.1:0-12549 GCA_963933195.1 uncultured Planctomycetaceae bacterium | reverse complement strand
CGATCGCGTCCGGTTCAGGGACGGTTCGCTTGGATTTCCGACTCTTTTGTCGCTGTGGCTTGGCTTCCGCTGCGTCGCGTTCCTGCTGAACGTCCTTGGGCAACTGGATAGCGTCGCCCTCCTCCTCCTTGGCATCCGCTACACCAAAGGCACCCGCGGGTTTTTCGCCTGTGGCCAGCGGCTTGAGACTGATGTCGTCGTCGGAGGACGCGAGTGGGATAAAGCCCTCGGACTCGTCGGCAGCATCACTCGCCGTGGGCGCATCGTCCATCAACCGAATATCGATCGCCCCAACCCGAACAGTGTCATCGGCCGTCAGGCTCGCCTCACGAACCAGTTTGCCATTGACCTCGACCCCATCGAGATTGGCGGCCTTGATCTCCCAGGCCGTTCCGGACCATGAGAGTCGACAATGCAACAGTGCCACGTCGTCATCTTCGACCTGGATGTCACACGAATCGGCGCTACCAATCGAGATCGACTGTCCGGAATCCAGGGGACGAATTTCGGTGTCGCCGGAGAGGAATTGAATTTCGAGTTTCATGATGTGTCGATCTGCTGTCGCTTCTTGTCACCAGGCCACCGGAAGGCCGATTAGCCGCCACGAGTTCCCAGTCGAATTCGTTGCATCTGCACCTCGTTCCCGGCATCAACCACACGGACAACCGTCTCGTGCAGAGAATTCTCGTGTGCATCAATCAGCATCTCGTTCTTCCCCTTGGACGCCAGCATCGTGGCCAGGTCGGCGTCCAGTGGAATTCGCTCGTCGTCAATTGAAATCGAATTGTCCTCGTGGATTTCCACGATCACGCACTCGTCCTTGAAGTCCTCCAGTTGCTTGGGCTGCACACTCGCCCCATCCTCCTCGGGGCTCGGTGGTGGGAAGGCGATCGCCTTCTGCATCGTGAAACTGGCCGTGATCATGAAGAAAATCAACAACAGGAACGTGACATCGACCATCGGTGTCAGATCCATTTCCTCGAACTCGGTTTGCGGCCGTCGCAATTCGAATTCTTCTTCGTCCTCATCCTCCGAACCAGCCACCACGGCCGGCAGCAACCCGGCACCGGTTGGCGATGGCACATCCTCGGAAGGAACGTCGCCGACTACCGAATCGTCCGCCGCAGTTGAAACAGGCCCCGGAACAGGTTCTGGCACGGCACGGTCGACCGCTGAATCCAAATCGTTCTCGACAACCGATTCCGAGCCAACTGGCGTCTCCTCGGTGGATGTCGGAGTCGTCGTGGTCTCGAGGCTGGGGATCTTCAACCCCGACTGGCAAGCCGGGCAGCGCACCTTGTTCCCCGCCTTTCGGCTCGACACCGAGAGAACCTGGTTGCACGACGGACAGCGAAATCGAATCGGCATGTTAAGGCAATTGAACTCTAGGGTTTGTCTTCGGTGGCGATCGAGAACTTGGCTCCGTCGAATTCCTTGATCACGGTGTTGGCTTCTCGAGTCACCTTCTGAACAAAACCGTGCTGGACCAACCGTTCCGCCTTGATGATCACGTGCTTGCGGCCCTGTTGCATCCGCTGCTGCACGTAAGGACCAACCGTCTCGGGGTCCTCGGTTTTATTATTGTCTTCGACGAGATTGATCATCGGAGGCTCGCCGGCCGAAATCGTGATCAGGATGGCTGAATTGGCTTCGACGCCCAACCCGTGGACGGAGGTGGGGATGTCGAGCACCTCATCGGGCTGCATGGTCGAGGTGACCATGAAGAAGATCAGCAACAGGAAGGTGACATCGATCATCGGCGTGATGTCGAGTTCGGCGTCACTTTCGCTTCGCTTCCTGGAGAAAGCGTCGTCGCTGGAGGTCGATCGGCGTGCCACCCTCAGGCTCCCCCACCATCGGAACGGATGGCGTCGAGATCGTCGACAAATCGACCAACTTGCTCCTGGACACCATCGGAGAGCTTGCCAATTCGAACGGCAACCATCGCCCCCATCACGACCATCGGGATCGCCACGGTCAGGCCGATGGCCGTGGTGAACAGTGCCACGCCAATGTCATCGGCCAGCAGTGACGGATCGACTCCTTCTTTGCCACTTCCAGCGATCGTCTTGAAAGCGTTGATCATGCCGACAACCGTCCCCAGCAACCCCAGCATCGGGGCACTCTTGATGACCGTCGCAATCCAACCAGCCCGGTACTCCAGGTCGGCCAGCACCTCGGTCTCGAAGCGTTCCGCCATCAACCGGCGAACCTTGTTCGTGGGGCGATCAAGATTCTCGATGGCGAAATGCACCAGGTTGGGAACCGCCTTGGACCAGTTTCCCGGCGAATCGCACAACTGGACCACCGCATCCGTATTTCCTGCCCGCAGGTTGTCACGGACTTCCTGCAGGAACGAGTCGGCCTGGGCGGGTCGAGCAAACCGCTTCTGGGCGATTCGACGGGTCACCATGATCACGGTGAAGATGCCAAAGAGTGCCGTGACGGCAAGCATCCCGTAGATCACCTTGTCGGCCACCGCGAGAGCTGTGTAGATAACTTCCATGAGTCGTGGTTCTTCAGAGGCTGCGTCGGGAAGGAAAAATCGTCAACTTGTATTGTGTCGGGCGACCAGGGACCAATTCACCTCAGGTACGTCTGCCGTGTCACCAGGAAACGGTACCCGTTGCCCCGCTTGCGGACCGAGAAGATCGTGCGGCGGATCGTCTTGACATTCCGCTTGCGAAAATCTCTCTCCAGTTTCGCCAGCATGTTCTCGGTTCCGGACGGATAGAAGTGGAGCACCATCGCCCCCCGCGTGTCCACGCCGGCCCGCTTGAACAACTGGTGATCGGTCTTCTTGAGGCTGCCACTTTGCCAGTTCATGTACAGCCGTTTCTCGTTCGCTCCCGTCTTGACCTGCCGCCGCACCGCCTTGGTGCTGAAGTTCTTGACGTAGACGAGTTTTTGTTGTGTGGGATAGAGAGCCCCGAGTTCGATGCCGAAGAAGTCCAACTGCTTGGCGTACTCGGTGAGCGAACTGCCCTGGGCGAAGCGGATGAACCACCTCTGGTGCCGTGGAATGCCGCCTTCGCCCGGACCAGACCCCAACGGTCGACTGCCCGAGCCCGCCTTGCTGCCGACCTTGCCGCTGTTTTGCGCCTGGGTCTCAAACTGTTGCTCGACCTGCTCGGCGGCATTGTCGGAGATCTCCACGACGTTCTCAAACACCTCCTCGATCTCCGTCTCCTCGGTCTCCTCCTCGGTGAGCGAGGGGTCCTCGATCTCCTCTTCCGGAGACTCCACCTTCAGGGTCTCATCAGGCTTGCCGTCTTCGACCCCGCCGGCCAACTCGATCAATTCCATCTCGGCCGGGCCCACCTCGTCGGCTTCCACCGTCGAGAGATACAACGCCAGCGTGACGAACGTCGCACAAAGCAGGCCGATGACGATCGAGATCATCAGGCTCGAGACCTGTTCGTAACGGGTCACTCGCATCATCGGGCTGGCGACAGACGTGGCAGCACGTGGCCGACCTCCCTGGCCAGGCTGTCGTTTCGATTTGGTGGGTCTGCGTTTGGCCATCTGGAAGTCTGTCAGTGGTTCCGAACAATGTGACAGGGGGGGGATCAGCGGCCGGCCGGTCGCCGATTGTCGTTTTTCGTGGTCGAGAAAATCAGTTCATCAAGATCATCCCGGTCCCGGTAGCGACGGAACCGAAAATACCAGGCCCGCCAGTTCATCCGCACCTGCCGTTGCCAGGTTGTGATGGCCCGTTTCTTCTGATCGGCCGTCGCCGTGTCAGGAAGACTGTCGTTTGGATTGGCCGGTAGGGGACGACCTCGCACAAAAATCCCCCGCGGCTTGCGTACCAGCGTGCACAGGGCATTGCGGGCCTCGATCATCACTCCCAGGTCATCCTCGGCCAGCCCCTCCAACAGGAGTGGAACCACCGAGAGATCCTCGCATCGGCCCAGGGCCCAAAACGCCGTGCGGCGAATTTCTCCGTCCCGGTGTCGAGCGAGCAGCTTGAGACGATCCTTCTGACCGATCAGTTTTTCACGGTCACCAACCTGAACCGCTTCAACCAGCGCCTTCTGAGCATCGCTGACATCAAGTAACTTCGGCGTTTCGAGTTCGGCAAGCAACTTGTCGATCGGCAACACGACCTTCTTCTGGTCAATCCGTCCGTTCTTCTCCTCCACCAGCGACAAATCGCCGGACAGCCCCCGGCCACCGGCCTGCATACCGGCTCCCAGCGGGTCCGGAGCCCCCAATCTCTTATTGAGAATGCGGGCGGTGGACTTGGTCAGGAACAACACGGCAAAAGCAGTCGCCTCGGGCGTCCCGGACTTGGATCCAACCACCGGCTGCCCTCCCCTCCAACTGCCGTCAGAATACTGAGCCTTCACCAGGTAGGTGGATCCATCGAGATACCAGTCGCTGTTGCCGAGCTTGTCGATCTCAGTCAGGGCGCACATCCGCTCGAGAGCATAGAGATAGTACAGCGGCCACTTCTGGAGTCCCTTGACGTCGATGACGGTGTAGTTGCGAGTCAGCCAATTGGCGCCTCCCTTGACACTGCTATCAATTGTCCCAACGGCCAATCGGGCCCCCTCCGGCTCGGGTTTTTTCGGACCGGCCTTCTCAACGGACTTCTTGTTTTCATCCTCGAGCTTCTCAAAGTCGATCGATTGCAACACGCCGAACTTGGGGCCTCCGGTGGCCCGCACCTGGGGCGTTGTCTTCTTGGGAGGGCCTCCAAGGCCTTTCGCATTCGGATGCAAGAACAACCGGGCAACCATCAGGCTGCCGGTTCCAGCTGCGGTCATGCTGTGGCTGGGATTCTTGTCGAGGTCACCGGCAACACTGGCGGCCGGGTGATAGGCAAAAGCACCGCCCCCCTGGCCCTTCAACTGCGTCTTGACATACCAATCAGCGGCCCGATTCCAGACATCCGTCGGCACCTTGATTCCCTGCCGCTGGGCAGCCCACAAGGCCAACATCGCGTACTGGGTGATCGATGTGTCCCCCATGTTGTTCTTGGTGGGATAGTCCCAGCTGCCGTTGGGCAATTGCTCACTGAGCAGGAACTTCACGATCGCCGCGAGATGACTCTTGTACTTCTCCGGATCGGCAGCCTCCAACGCCATCAAGTCCACACTCGCCTCGTAGACATGATGCTCACGGGCCTTGTATTCACCCGATTCGGTCATCTTGTTGGCCAGCTTCGTCAACGTCGCGGCGACCACCGGATCTGTGGGCTTCACCTTGGCCTTGAGCAGCGCGTAGACAGTCAACGCGTTGTACCCGCCGAACTGCTTGGGCAACTCCGTCCGCAGGAACGACACGCCCTTGGCTATCGCCGCCTTGATCGGTGGATCGTCCGGGTGAGCCGCGGAGCAGGGCACCACATCAACAAGACAGACCGACGGAACCACCACGCTGACAACGAGCCAGAACGTCCAGGAACTCACGCCTCGGCGCAAACCCCCTCGAGGGTGGTCCAACATGTCCGTCCTGAGCAGAAGTGGCAGTGGGAGAGAAGAAGAAGTGCCTCTAAGTTCATCTTAGGACTGGCTTTTTTCACTGTCAACATGCCACGAACTCGGGATCCCGGACATCCCTCAAACACCTCTCTCCAGCTTGACAAAGCCCGGGTTATCCATAGAATACCGCTATTGAGATTGGGTCTCAATCCGAGCTTGTTTGTCGCCTTTTCGGCTTGAATTCGAATGTCTACAGTCGCCGCCACCTCCGGAAGCCTGGCCCTCGCCCCGCTACCGATTCTCCCAAGATTGGGGGACGAGAAGGTCGTGTGTCATTGCCTGAATGTCACAGCCGGCGACATTCGATCAGCCAGCGAAGTGGACGAACTGGAATCACTGCGAGCCGTGATGCAGCAGACGCGAGCCGGCACCGGCTGCACCTGTTGCCACCCCGTGATCCGACGACTGCTCGACGAGTAAAACCTCTACCCGGCCTCGTCCTCTTCGCCAACCTGGGTGATGAGGTAGTTCTCGAGTCCCAGCGTTTCGATCAATTCCAGTTGCGCCTCGAGCCAGTCGACGTGCTCTTCGGAATCGACCAGGATCCGCTCCATCATTTCTCGGCTGCCACCATCGTTGGCTTCGATGCACAACGAGATCGCTGCGTTGTAAGCATTGACCCCACTGGTCTCGAGTTCCAGATCGTACTCGAACTGTTCCTTGACACTTGTCCCGACTCGAATGACGTCGTACCGGGAGATCTCCGGAGTCCCCTCCAGGAAGATGATCCGATCAATCAGCATCTCGGCGTGCTTCATCTCGCCAATGGATTCCTCGAAGTGCTTCGCTCCAAGTCTCACAAAGCCCCAGTTGTGGCACATCTTGGATTGGACGAAGTACTGGTTGATCGCGGTCAGTTCGATCGTCAAACCGCCATTGAGTGCGTCGATAACCTCGGTATTGCCTTGCATCGCTAGACCTTCCTAAGTGGGTAATTCACCGCGGGATTCTAGGACGTCCACACCGCGATGGTAAAGCGGTCGAGGCCGGTTACGGACAACTTTCACGTGATTGACGACGAGTCTCATCATGCGACCGAGTCTCAAATCACTCGGAACCGGGATCCAGTTCCGAATCCTCCAGGCCAGCAATGTACGGCAGGTAGCGATAATCCCCGTCGTAGTCGAGACCGTAGCCCACCACAAAAACATCGGGAATCCGGAAGCAGTGGTAATCGGGTTCCACTTCAACCTCCTGTCTCCCGGTCTTCCACAGCAAGACCGCCGAGCTGAGGCTGACGGGTTTGTGCCCGCGAAGCGTCTCGAGAAGCGTCTCGAGAGTTCGCCCGGAATCGAAGATATCGTCAACCAGCACAACGTCACGCCCGGTGACATCCTCGATCAACTGTTCATCGACTTCCAATTTGCCGGCTTGTGTCGCGGTGCCCCGGTAGCTGGAAGCACGGACCAGCGAGATCTTCAGCGGGAGATTCATCGCACGAACCAGGTCGGCCAGCAGCATCACGCTTCCGGTCAAGACGCCGACGACCGTGAGCTGTTTACCGGCATAATCGGTGGCCAGTCGCCGTCCCAATTGATCGACCGCTTCGCGAATCTTCTCGGCTTCGATCAACACCTTCACGGCGATCAACTCCCCTGAACGCGACCATCCTAACTGCAACCACTCCGCTCTGCCAACTCGCCCTCGAGACACACTTCGTTACAATCCACGCTCGGCGTGTGACACCAAGACCGTTGGAACCAGTCGGCGACAGCTGACAGGCCGGAGCGTCGTTCCACCTTCCGTTTCCGCTCACTGATCCTCCCGAGACAGCATCGCCATGACCTGGAGTTCTCACGAGGTCCCCGGCGGTGCGGTCGAACTGTTCCAACCGTCGTCTCCTCAATCCTCCGCTGGCCTCCTGTTTCTCCCGGGCCAGTCCCTCAAGACTCTCGCCGCCAGCGACACCTGGACCAGTTTGCTGGAGCAGGCCGGTCTCCGGGCCGCCTGCCCGGTCTCGGGAAATGGATGGTGGCTGGACGCATCCGATCCGATCGGAGACCGTTCTCCGCTGGACTGGGTGCATCACGACGTCGTGAGCTGGTTGCGCAGCCAGTGGGACACCGGTCCACGGGGCCTCGCGGTCACCGGAGTCAGCCTGGGTGGCCAGGCCGCTCTCGGACTGTCCTATCGCCACTCGCGCGACTACCCCGTTGTGGCCGCCGTGTCCCCGACCATCGACTTCCACAAGCTCTACGGGCTTGGGCTGCCGCTGGACGACTGGTACAGCAGCCCCGAAGAGGCCCGGCAGCAGACCATCCCCCTGCATCTCAACCCTCTGAACTGGCCGGCTCACCAGTTGCTCACCTGTGACACCGATGACGACGATTGGTTCGAGGGGATCGAGCGTCTCGCCAGCAAGCTGACCTCCTCGGGGATTCCCGTCACCACCGCATTCGAATCCCACGACATGGGGCATTGCTGGGACTACTTTGACACGGCCGCGTCCACCGTCATTGGCTTTGTCACCGACAGGCTCAGCCAGGTCCACCGTACGCTGCACCCCAGCTGACAGCGCCAGATCGGTCTACCGCCCCTTCGGGACCAGCCGGGTCGCGGCCGCACGATCCAGGATCACTTCCTTGGTCCTGAGGCTCATCACCAGCCGCTGGGCATCGACACGCGAGAAAGGCGAATCCTCTCGGTCACGTCGCCACAGCGTCGCCTTCTGTGATCCAAGTGAACTCAGGACAACCTGCCCCGATGACTCGTTGAAACTGATCGTCTCGGCACGGCCATACCACGACTGCCCCGACATCCGCCCCGCTCCGGTGGCGTCTCCCCGAGCCTGGAGCGTGAGTGATCGACGGGTTGCACCGGCCGTTTCAGTTGCTGCCCCGGCCACGGGGATCACCAACCTGGCGGATCCGGGCCGACCGTCCGGGGACTCGGAGTTGTTCGAGGCGATTCGCTCCTGGGTCACCTGCAATGAATCACACTGCATCCATCCGGAGTCACGGCCCAGCCGATCGGGATCAACAATATCGTCGGGCCGGGACACCTGTCCGCTGACGACCTGGACCTGGTCATCAAACGTGGCAAAACCACGGTCAATGTTCCCCTGGGAACCCCTGGCGAAGTCGATCCGAAGATACTGCCAATCGGCGGCATCCAGTTCCAACGGCAGGTTGGCCCGGGCCAGTGCAGCCGGGGCCAGTGGCCCCTGCCGTCGCCGGCCGCGACGCCAGGTCTGGATCCATCCAGGGCCGTCGGCGTTCGAGTCGCGGGTGACCATATCAATCTGGAGATTGGCCAACCGCGCTTTCAATATCTCCGCGAGATGCGAACGCTGGCCGCCCTTCGGAGTGGGTCCCTGGTCAGATTCACTCACCCGGGAAAACACGTATCTTGTCAGACGAACCGAGTGCCGAAATCGCAGCATCTTGAACTCGATGTCCTGCCAGCTGGTGGTGTCAATCGAAAGATCCGGGGTGCGGTTGAGAGTCACGTCGAGTTGCTCACAGTCGACCCGGCTGTCCCCCAATTCTGATTTCACATCGCCCAGGAAAGAAAACTCTTTCCCATCAAGCACCAGTCTCTCGTCCCAGCGAACCTTCAATCGAGTTCCCGGCGGGGCGGGGTCACCCGAGAGAAGACGGTCAACAGGCATGGAAAGTGTTCCGCTGCCATCAACCGATCCTCGTCCGCTCGTGCTGTCCACCGCGATGGACGGACCGTTGATCTCGTGTGATCCCGATCGAAGTACAGCGGGTCGCCCGACGATTGTCAGTCCGTGCCCACCACCTTCGGTCTCGACAATCCGCACCCGCTCACCGGTGATCTCGACCGGATCGGCATCCTGCTGGGACGGGCGACTCAATCCAACTCGCCCCTCGGTCACCACCTCCAACAGCGCCAACTCGCCACCGGCCGGCGGAACACCCAAGCGTCCACGAATCGACTCGGCCCAGAATTCCATCCGTTTTCCCTGCTCGTCCGGCAGGACACGTCCGGGCCGACCGGCCGGCGTGGATTTGGCTTTCAACAGTCGCGATTTTTCGCGGGCGTTCTTCCTGGCTGAAATTGGCTCAAACGCCATGTCCAGCAGTGCGGTGTGAACGTAGCCGTCGGGAGTGAGGACTCCCACCTGGTTACGGGCAACCAGCCGGGTGACACGGGTTCCGCGGACCGCGTGGCCACGTTCGGCAGGGACATCACCACGAGAAATCCAGATTCGAATCGAATCCGCCGTCAGGGCCGAGTCAGAGCGATAACGGGCCACCGGCTTGCCCTCCAGGACCACCAGGTCCTGGTTCGTGCCAGGCTCTGGCGCCAGTGTCATTCGTTTTGACCAACCCGCGCTGACCGGAACCGGTGGATTTCCCGACTGCTGCCAGGTCATCGTTCCTGCTCCCTGGCACAACGCTCGTTCTATCCGACCGTCATTGCCACGAGACAACAACACGTGCTGCGTTGAGAGTCGACCACTTTCCCACCGGGCCGCCACGTCACCTTGCAATTCAATCGTGCCGGCGTCCGCCCGGTACCGCAGCCAGGTGGCTTGCGCCTCAAGATCATTTCCAACCGATCCGACCTGCACGGGCGCACCCGACGCCTGGAACTGTACGAATTCCAGTGAACCCTGCCCCTCAGTTTTCGACTTGTCACCAACCCGGCGACGGAACTGCAACGTCAACTGTCGACATGCCAGGCTGTCCCAGTGACCCGAACCGGTCGGACGTCGCACCTGCACGGAATTCGACAGCGTCGCCACCAATTGCACAGGGTCGACCACCATTGAACCATCGCATGTGATCCGCCACGGACCGGGCTGATTCCGGCCATCAGGATCGTCGCCCTGGTTCGACAAGGACATCTTCAAGTCGACATTCCTGAGCAACCGGACCGCCCGCACCGGACCCGCCGGCAAGCCCACCGATTCTGTCACCTGCGACTCAGCCAGGTGCACTTCCACTCCATCAGCCCGACCAGTGTGGCCCGACCAGGCCAGTTGAACCGGATCAACACTGGCAACCAGCATGGCCTCACGATCAAACCGGAAATTCCCACCCCGGATCGCAAGCCCATCAGGTCCAGTGACCTCGACCGCACCATCGAGTCGACAACCAACAGCCAACCGGGGATCGGGATCATCCAGATCCACCGAGGCTGGGAAACTCACCACAGCCGAATCGGCCAGGATTACCACCGGAACTTTTCCCGGCTTTCCCTGAAGACGGGTCGGATCGGAATCCGGAACATACACAAGGGCAAACGGCGCACAACGGACTGCCGATTCCTCATCGATAGCCGTCTGCCGTCCGGCAAAAAAATGCGTTTGCCCCCATCGCCCCTGCCAGCGCGCGGTCACGGCCCACTCGGGCAGGTACCGTTGTGCCCAAACCGCATTCTCCGGCGGTGGCCCAGACGGAAAATCCATCGCCGGATCTTTCAGGGGCCTGTCCCGTTCCGGCACCGCCAACAACGACGACACAAACCCGGAATAAGCCCCGGAAAGACTGCTCAACAACAGCCCACTCACGAGGGTCCAAGCTAGTCGCCGGGTCACGCTCACCGATTACTCGCCTTCTCCATGTCGCCAGGTGTCTCGATCAATCTCGCACAACTCATCAACCAGCCACGATTTCCGCCGGGGTCAGCCCGATCACGTCAGTGATGTCTATCAAGCCGACCGGTTCATCACGTGAATCGACAACAGGCAATTCACTGATCTTGTGCCGGGTGAGCAGTTCAACAGCTCGCTCGAGCAATTCATCCTGGCCGACCCGCAGTGGATCAACCGTCATCACTTCGGCTATCGGTCGATCCAGTTGTTGATCCTGGTGCTGCTCCAGCAAGCGGGACAGGTCACTGTCGGTGAAAATGCCAACCAGGGCACCGTTTCCATCGACCACGAGCACCGCCCCGGTTCGTCGCCCCGGAACCGACGACGATGACAACACGTCACGAACACTCGACTGTTCCACCGCCACACGCAATTCGTCCGCCGTTCTCATGACATCCATGACCGAAGACAATTGACGTCCGAGACTACCGGCGGGATGACAACGGGCGAATTGGTCTCGAGTGAACCGACGGTCACGGCTGGCCACCAGGGCGAGAGCGTCACCGACAGCCATCATCACCGTCGTGCTGGTCGTCGGGGCCAGCCCATCACCACCCGCCTCGCGATGCGAGCCGGTGGCCACCACCACGTCGGCAGCCCGACCGAGGGTACTGGTTGGAAATGATGTGATCGCCACGACCGGGATCTCCCGATCGGAAAACAACGGCAGGACCTCGGTCACCTCATCCGACTCACCACTATTGGACAACACCACCACCACGTCGGTTTCGGCAATGCAACCGATGTCTCCGTGCAGAGCTTCCACGGGGTGCAGGAAGCTGGATCTGGTTCCTGTCGAGGAGAGTGTGGCGGAGAGTTTGCGACCGATCAGACCGGCTTTACCGACTCCGCAGACGACGACCTGGCCCTGGCACTCGGCCAATAAAGACACCGCACGACTGAAGCCTGCCTCCAGTCGCTCGGACGTCTCCTCCAGTGCGACCGATGCCGCTCGAAGGATCTCGCGACCCTCACGGATCCGATCAACCTCTGAATACGGAATCGTCTTGCGTACAGCGTCGGCACTCATTTCATACGCGCGAAACCCGCCGCGCTCCCTCGCCACGAGCAATATTGCGGCGGGAGTATAGTGCCGATATCCAGAACGGGTCAACGTGTGCCGCTAGCGGGACGACTTCTTGGCCTTCATCGCCTCAAAACGGGCAATCCACTTCTCCGGTTCCTCTTCAAACGCTGCCTTGCAACCGCTGCAGCAAACCCAGTAGGTCTTGCCCTTGTAGCTGACCGCCGTTGTCCCCAGCCCCTGGGAAATCACACAGGTTTTCTCGCCATAATCCGTGTCGCTGATCGCAAACGATGTCCCCTCTCGTTGGCATCCGATCGTGTCCTTGAGTCGGAATTTTCCGCGGCCACGACGTTGTGACAACTCGACCAGCATCCGGTTGTTCTCCTGCTGGTTGAACACCAGTTTCCAACTGTCCGGCGATGGGGTTTCACCCGCCCCGACCAATTCCAGTTTGAAGGTCATCTGAG
>CAWVUS010000153.1:0-12571 GCA_963933195.1 uncultured Planctomycetaceae bacterium | reverse complement strand
CGGCATGCCTTGTTGCGGTGCCGGGGTGTCATCACCGCATCCGACAACGCTGAACAGGCCAATGAGTCCGACGAGCAGTCGAGACAGAGTCACCGCACGCATAAGAGGCCTCGTCGTGACAGGTCGCACGAGAACGGTGGCGAGAAACTTGCGGGTGGAACTATTGGATCTGGTGATGGCCGAGCAGACAACACGCAAAAACTGTTGGGTCTTTTGGTTGGTTCCAGACTATCTGACCCGTCCGATTCCGGCAAACGCCGGTCCACCGAGATTGGCTCGTGTTGGTCCGTGTTGTCAGTCACGCGGCCAATTCACCAGAATGGGGACACGGTGGGTCGAGGTTCGTCCAGGGAGTGCGGACGGTGAGGTCTAGCGATGAGATTGAGGATGGGCCGCCTGTGACCTCTCGCTTCAAATCATCACTGCCGGAGAAGTCCAACGGTGTCGTGAACGTTCTGTGTCAACTGGTGCCCTGCGTGATTCTGGCAGTGGGATCGGTGTCGGCTGCGGATCCTGAAATCGAGTCGGTTCACTGGGGATATGACGGCCGTGCGGTGGTCCCGGCTTTCAATCCTCTGACCCTTGTCGTTCACAATTCCGCTGGGAGCGATCTGTCGGGGATCCTCGAATTGCAGAGGCTGCGGGGTGGGTACTGGACGGTTGGGCTACCGATTCGGCTGTCTGTGTTCGTTTCTCCCGGGCAGCGGCGTCCCTTCCGTTTCTACCCGTACGTACTCGGTCAATTCGATGACTGGCGATTGACCTGGATTGACCCGGAGGGCAACCGCCGCGTGTTGAAAACCGCGGAGTTGAAACCACGGGTGGGAGTACCCACAACAGTTCTGCTCGAAACGCCCGGTCGATTGACTCCAGGCGGCGGGCAGTTGCGAATCCTGGACGAGACGTGGTTCCCACCGGTCTCGACCGCCACCGACGGCCTGGCCGGTGTGGTTCTCGACCACGTGCCGCGGTGGGATCTTCCCCGTCGCCGTTCGTTCCTACAGTGGTTGGAACGTGGCGGCACGGTGCATCTGCTCAAGACTCGCAGCGGGAAGGCTGTCGTCTTCGGCGGGGATCTCAAGGTCCTCAATGGAAACAATGCGGTCACTCGTTACGGGACAGGACGGGTCATCCGTCAGCCATTCGGTGTTGCCGATATTCCCGCCGGATTTTCCACTGAGGTGAAACCGGAGAAACGAGCCGGGACTGACAATTTGTCGGCGAGCTACGGTTTCGACCCGTTCGGCGCCATCGACGATTCGGCACTGTTCAGCGCGCTGCGGAGCATGACACGGCCCCACCGCAACTGGTCGTTGATCTACGTGGTTTGTTTGGTCTACATCGGAATTCTGTTCCCCGGTGGATTTTTATTTGGCCAGGGTGATCGAGATTACCGTGCGGTGTTGGCCCTGCTCGTTGGAACCGTTGTTGTCTTCAGCGTGGTGTTTTTCCTGGTGGGCCGACGTGATGACATCTCGACGTTTGTGATTCGCACGGCCACCGTGGCTCATCACCGGCTGGATGGAGATCTTGAATACCAGCAGTGGGTCGAAGCGGCGGTGAATCGGAGTGGCAATTACCGGTTCACTCACCACGGACGGGGGCGGCTGTATTCAACGGCCCAGAATCTCGAGAAGGTTGTTGGCACGATCGAACACGGTGCCACGGCGGCCCTGGCTGTCCAACTTCCTCCGTACTCTTCCAGCACGTTCCTGGCCCGAGGCCGATTGCCCGAGTCATCGATCGGAATGACGCTGGTGGATTTTCAGGCGACCGGGGACCAGTTGCAGGTCGTGTCGGTGTCCCTTGGAGACGACTTTCCGGGGCCGATTCGCCAGGCGTCAGTCCTGGTCGGTGATCGGTTCTACTCGCTCGTCCAGCGTGATGGCCTGTTGCAGTTGAATCGTCAGAGGGGACGATTGGTTCGCTTCGGCCGCAGTGGTGGTGGGCGTTTGTCCTGGTCGTTTGATCCCGACTTCGACCAGTTTCGCGAAGTTGAGGAGGTCTACGACTCGATGTTCGATGCACTGGCACTGCGGAGCCTGGGAGTCACCACGCGAGAGAGTGTGGCCCAGTTCAGGTTGCCGCCGGACCGGATTCGCATCTTCGTCTACGCTCCGGTCTCTGATTCACTTTTGGTGCAGACCGACGAGTCGAATGATCAGGTTGGGTTTGTGCTCCACACCTGGGATGTTCAGACGGAACCGGCTCCATGACAGGGACCATTGGGGAATTGCCGATCGAGCCCGCTCCAGCCCTGTCTGTCGAGGGGCTCAGCCACGTCTATGGCGATCGCAGGGCACTGCGTTCAATTGATTTTCAGGTTCCCGCCGGTTGTCTGCATGGGTTGGTGGGTCCCAACGGCGCCGGGAAGTCGACGCTACTCAAGATCCTTGCCACTCTCATGGAGATCCAGTCCGGCCTGGTTCACGTGCTGGGATTGAGTGCGCTGGAGGACGTTCTGGAGATTCGAAGACGGGTGGGATATCTGTCCGAGCATTCGGTGGTTTACCACCAGATGACCTGCTTCGAGATGCTCGATTTTTGTGGTGCGATTCACGGCTTGTCGCCTGTGGAACGCGTTGACTCGATTGGTGAAGCCCTGGAAACGGTCAGCCTGTCCGACCGTCGTGACCACGTGGTTGGAACGCTCTCACGGGGACAGCAGCGGCGCGTCGGCGTGGCGCGGGCGCTGATCCACGATCCGGAATTGTTGATCCTGGATGAACCGGCGGCGGGACTTGATCCCCGGGCCCGGATCGAGTTGACGGACCTGATGTGTGTCCTACGCGGCACGGGCAAAACAGTGCTGATCAGTTCTCACGTCCTGGCCGATCTCGGTGAAGTCTGTGACGGCATCACGATTCTCGATCGGGGCCGGGTTCGTTTTCATGGGACGATCGACGAACTCCCCGATGGGGACGGCGAGTTGTCGTGTTTTGAGTTGAGGCTCCAGCACGAGGACGAGGCGGTTCGCGAGATCATCATGGCCCACGACGGGGTGTTTGACGTGCTGCCCCTGGAATCGGCGGCTGCCTGCCGGGTGGTGTTGCGGACGGCCGAGGCTGACATTTCCGGTTTGCTCGCCAGGCTAATCGAGCGTGGCGCGGTCGTGCAGTCGTTTGTTCGTGAGCAAAGTCGACTCAACGAGGCCTTCCTGTCGTTGACGACCCGAGGGGTGGACTGATGCGAGGCGGCACGTCAGCGATGTTCACGCGGGCACTTCGGACCGATGCCCGTCGGCTCAGGCCGCACCTGTTTCGCATGCTGTTTGCCGGGATGATCCTGGGCAGTCTCGTCGTGACTCACATCCGGAGCCTCTCGTTGGGAGCCCCCGGCCTGTTCTTTTTCAGCAATATCCTGTGGCTCAACCTGGTGCTGATTGTCCTGGCGGCTGCCAGTGTTCTGTCGACTGCGATCACCGAGGAGAAGGAGGAGGGGACGCTGGGGCTGCTGATGCTCGCAGGCGTGAGTCCGCTCGCGGTCCTGTTGGGGAAATCAATGACCCGGCAGTTCAGCATCGTGCTGCTGCTGGTGGTCCAGTTTCCGTTTGCGTTGTTGGCGATCGTGCTGGGTGGAGTGACACTCAACCAGATTGTCTCCGGTTACATTGCGCTGGCAGCATTCCTGGCCCTGGTGGCCAATCTCGGGCTGTTGTCCAGCGTGTTCTGTCGGCGTTCCGGCACTGCTGGCATGTTGACCCTGCTGGGGCTGGTTGTGGTCCTCGGCGGTGGATGGGTCCTGAGACCACTGATCCTGCTGGTGGTCATCGTCCTGGTTCGCCTGCTGGGAGTCGAGCAGCCAGTTCTCACCGTGTCGGAGAACTGGTGGAGCGTGGGGCCGATCTGGTTCGAGGACTTCTTCGGGGGTCTCCCGGGCGGATTGTCCTGGATCGCAGGGGTGAGCGACTGGCTGGTTGTTTACGACCAGATGGGCATTGTCACGCGGTTGCAGACGATTGGCAGCAGTGGTTTTTCCCAATCCCCTTTTAGCAGTGGGGTTGCGTTGGATGTTTCTGTTGCGGTCATCCTGTTCGTGATCGCGTGGTGTGTCTTCAAGCCCGCCACACGAGATTCTCTCGGTGGAGTCGCTCCCCGAGGCCTTGTGAGAGTTCGCTGGTGGCGGTGGCCAAGGTGGCTGGGTGCCGGTCGTGCGTGGAGGATGGCAATTGCGTGGAAGGAATTTCACTTCACAACCGGCGGTGTTCTCGGGTTGCTACTCAAGACCCTGGCCTACGGTGGATTTGTTGTCGTCAGTTACTGGATGCAGCCAGGTTCTGGCGGCGAGACATCCTACCGGTCGTGTGCGGAGATGGTGATGTCGGTCTTGCTGTTGTCGATGGCTGTCGAGGGTGGCGTGTTCGCCTCACGTGTCTTCCATGATGAACGCAAGTACGGGACATTGCCGGTCACGCTGGGATTCCCGCTGCCGACCTGGCGGATCGTCCTCGAGAAACTCGCGGGGGGTGCCCTGGGCCTGCTGCCGGTGATCGCGTGGTTCTGGATAGCAACCCGGATCGATGAGAGCGTATTCCAGGGACTGGCGACCGATTACCGCACGTGGATCGTGGGACTGGTCTACCTGGTGCTGGTGCACCTGGTTGTGTTACTGAGCCTGTACGTTCGCTGGGGAGCTCTGCCGCTGGCCCTGGCCCTGATGTTGATCGTGGCCGGCTGCGGCTTCCCGCTGATGTGGTTGCCGGCGACCGCGCTGGGAGCCGCCACCGGGAGCCAGGACGTGATGGTCTTGCCAGTGATTTATGCCTGCGGCGCTGCGGTGGCGGTGCTGCTGGCGATGATCGTGCTGAGGCTGAAGTCGGTGGTGGCCGAGTGATCCCCCGGCGGTTGGCCGACTCTACTTCCGGGCGATGCCAGTGCGACGAGCCACGTGGACATAGGGGCTTTCGATCACCCACGGTGTCGACCAGTGCTTCCCGTCATTCCGGCTGATGACGTTGAAGAAGAACGAGTTGAATTTTTGAGTGCGGTTGCTGTAGGGGAAAAAGCTGCCGATCCGGTCCCGGGCGGTCAACCGGTCGACACCTGGTGAGGCGTAGTAGTGGACCCGGCCGTCCGGTGTGAACGACAGCCCGAAGGTCCACCAGCCCGGTTGCTTGATCTCGGGGCCCACCACGTCCTCGCCCCTTTCGTCGGCTCGCATGATGATCAACGCCGCGGGCTTGGTGAAGTTGTACCGCTTGTCGCTGGGGCTGTTGAACTGGATGAAGAACCCAGGCCAGTAGGTCTGCGTGCGGTCGGAAATCCTGGTGGTGAACAACTGGCGGGTCAGGTCCTTCCACGGCCGGCCCTCGACATCGCAGCGAATACCCAGCGAAGAATCGGTGATGTTGTCCCAGTACTTCCATGGTGGCAGGTAAACGTGGACCAGGAAGTTCGGCTGGAGCTTGACGTCGATGGAGGTGCCGAATCGTGAGCCGCCACCGAAGATCAGGTCGTCCTGCTGGCTGGTGCGGGTGAAACGGCCAGGGACACCACTGTTCAGCGTGCGGATCAACAAGGACCCTTTGCTGCCGACCGGGCCGCCCAGCGGAGTTCCCACCCGGCGAACCAGGTCGGGTCGACCGCGGTAGGTGCTCTCGAACCACAGCTCGTTTTCACTCACTGCCGCGGGCAATCGCTCACGACGATCGAGATTCCGGCTCGCCTTGGGTCCGTTGGTGTGCCATTTCCAGTTCGCGTCCTCGAAATCGTCGCCCATCTCTTCGATCTTCAATCCGGTTCCCGGGATGAGGGCCTTGGAGAGCCGGACTTTGCTGGCCGATTGCACGGGCTCTGGGGCCTGCATGACGACGGCCAGGAGGAGAGCAAGCAGGGCGGCGGGGGCGGCGATGAACTTGGTGCGGATCATGGGGTGAACCGATGTGTGGTGGGGTTATGGCGATCATGACAATCTTGAGTGCGGCCGGATCGAGTGATCGACACGATCCGACTAAGAGATCGGATTGCCGCACCGGACTGATTGACGGCAAGCGGTGGCGAGATTGCGAATCGCCTGATCGCACGGCAACTACCCGGAATTGCCGATACAGCCTGCACAACCGATTCGTGGCAGGGGTGGCAAGATTGCCACCCGGCCTCTCGTCAGGCCATCACCCGGAATCGCTGAAACCGGGGTGCGGAACTCCTACAGGGTCCGCAACTGGTCGATGGCATCGAACAGTTCACCGGGAAGCATGAACAACTCGTTGATGACCACCGAGTTGTCATGCGGGTTGATCCGGTCCCTGCCGTCACCGGCTCCCAGCGTGTCGTGGCCGGATTGCCCGTTGAGCGTGTCGTCACCGTCGTGGCCCAGCAGGACATCACGGGCCGATCCACCCTGCAACTGGTCGTTGCCGGATTCGCCCAGCAGAGTGTCATTGCCAGCCTGGCCGAACAAACGATCGTTGCCGTCGTCTCCGGAGATCACGTCGTTGCCGTTGCCTCCCCACAACGCGTCGGATCCCTCGTCACCCAGCAGGGTGTCGTTGCCGGCTTCTCCGTTGATGCGGTCGAGACCCTCGTGGCCGATCAACTGGTCGTTGCCCAACCCGCCGTACAGGGAGTCGTTGCCCTCGCGGCCGAGCAACAGGTCACGTCCTTCCTCGCCAATCAACTGGTCATTGCCGGCCCCGCCGTCGATGGTGTCGTCTCCGGCTTCTCCGTTGAGCGAATCGTCACCATCACCGCCGATCATCAGGTCGGCACCTTCACCACCGTGCAACAGGTCGTCACCACCACCACCCTGGATGGCGTCCGCTCCGTCGTTGCCGTTGAGCCAGTCGTCTCCGACTCCACCGGTGATCACGTCCTGGCCACCGCCGCCCCACAGCGTCGTGTCGCCGGTAAAGCCACTGGCATCCAGCACGTTGTCACTCGCGCCACCGGTGATGTCGGCCGCTTCGATCGACACCAGGGTTGCGGTCGTCAAACCGGTGACCGCGTTGTCGGTGATCACGTAGTCGCCGTCTCCGAAGGTCTGCATCCGGTCGGTGCCGTTGCCCCCGTTGAGAGTATCCAGGCCGGCGCCCGAATCGAGGGTGTCGTCACCGTTGCCGCCCAGCAGCAGGTCGTCGTAACCGGCACTCAGCAACAGGTCGTCGCCCCCGCTGCCCCGCAATGTCACCGGTCCGGAGAAACTGGTGGTGTCGATCTGGTTGGCTCCTCCACCTCCGGTCAGTCGAGCCGTTTCAAACGAGTGGATGTCGTCAAGGCCCTGTCCACTGAGCGAGTTGTTCTCCAGCAGGTAGTCGGCGTCGCCGCCTTCTCGCAATTCGTCATAGCCGTTACCGCCGTCGAGTTCGTCATCGCCGGCACCGCCGCGAACGGTGTCATCTCCGTCGTTGCCGTTGACCACGTCCCCGCTGCCGCCTTGCCCGTTGAGCCGGTCTTCTCCACTGCCCCCGTTGAGCGAATCGGCTCCACTGCCGCCGAACATCCGGTCGCTGCCGCTGCCTCCGTCGGCGAAATCATCCCCGGAAGATCCGTTGAGCACATCGCCGGAGGATCCGCCGCTCATCCAGTCGTCGCCGGAACCTCCGACGATGGTGTCAGGTGAGCCGCCACCGTCCAGCCGGTCGTCCCCGTCGTCGCCCTCGAGTTGATCGCGACCACCCTGTCCCGAGAGCGTGTCGTCTCCGGCATCACCCTGGAGCGTGTCGGCACCCGCTCCACCGCTGAATACGTCGTTTCCGGAACCTCCGGAAATCAGGTCGTCTCCGCCACGTCCGTTGGCCACGTCATCGCCATCGGCAGCAATGATCACATCGGCCTGGCTGCCACCGGTCAGGTTGTCGTCGCCGGCGGCGCCATCGAGCGTGACCGACCCCAGCGTGAAGGAGGATGCCGAGATCAGGTTGTCTCCAACGCCACCGGTCAGGTGCGCGGTCTCGATTCCGGCGAGTTGATCGGTGCCGCGACCGCTCAACTGCGTGTTGGTCAGTTCCTGGTCGGCGTCGACGGTCTGCTCGACCAAGTCGGTTCCGTTGCCACCGTCGAGATTGTCGTCACCGGCCGAGCCACGGAGCGTGTCGTTGCCGGTGAGTCCCGACAGGGTGACCGATCCGGAGGTGAAGCCGGTCGCATCCAGCAGGTTGTCACCACCTCCCCCGTTGAGTTCGGCTTCCTCGATCCCTGCCAGCCCGTCATCACCCTCACCGGTCAAGAGCGAATCGGTGAGCACCTGGTCGTTGTCGGAGTCTTGTCGGATCTGGTCGATGCCGTCGCCGCCGATCAGCTGGTCGTCTCCGGTGCCTCCGATCAAAGTGTCATTGCCGTCGCTGCCGTCGAGCGTGACGCCACCGGCCGAGAAATCGCTGGCGTCCAGGATGTTGTCGTTACTGCCCCCGGTGAGCCAGGCGAGTTCGATTCCGGTCAGCTGGTCGGTGCCCTGGCCGGTCAGTTGAGAGTCCGAGACGGACTGGTCGGCATCGATGGTCTGGCGAACGAGGTCGGAGCCGGTCCCCCCGGCCAGGGTGTCATCGCCGTCACTGGCATGCAGGGTCGTGTCGCCACTGAAACCGCTGGCGTCCAGGAGGTTGGCGGTGGAAGTGCCGAACAACTCGGCCTCCTCGATCTCCGCCAGGGTGTCATTGCTGTCGGCGATCAGCGAAGTGTCGGTGAGCACCTGGTTGGTTGTCCCGGTTGAAACGACCCGGTCAATACCGGTGCCTCCCTGGAGGTTGTCGTCTCCGGCCGAGCCAAACAGCGTGTCATCACCTCCGGCCCCGTCGAGCGTGACCGGTCCCGGGGTGAACGCGGTGGCGTCCAGGAGGTTGTTGCTTTCGCCCCCCACCAGCCGCGCCTGGTCGATGTTGGCGAGAGTGTTCTGGCCCAGGCCGGTCAGCGATGTGATGGTCAAAACCTGGTCGGCGTCAGCGATCTGCAGCAGCAGATCAATTCCACTTCCTCCGAGCAACGTGTCGTCTCCGTCGCCACCTTCCAGCGTGGTGTTGCCACCGAAACCACTGGCGTCCAGCGAATTGGCCGAGTCGCCGCCGGTGAGATGGGCTGTCTCGATTTCGACCAGGACATCGTTGCCGGCGCCGGCGATCATGGTGTCGGACAGCACCTGATCGACATCACCGGACGACACGACCAGGTCGGTCCCATCTCCGCCCTCGATCCGGTCATCTCCCGGTGATCCGTGTAACGTGTCGTTGCCGTCGCCTCCCGCGAGCGTGACGCTGCCGGTGTCGAAGCCGAGCGCGTCGAGCGTGTTGTCGGAGACGCCGCCGGTGAGAACTGCCCACTCGATGTTCGACAGGATGTCGTCACCGCGGCCGGTCAGGCTCGATGACGTCAGGATCTGGTCACCGTCGACGGTCTGTTCGAGTTGATCAAACCCCGTGCCCCCGTCGATCACGTCGTCACCAGCGGAACCCAGCAAGGTGTCGTTGCCGGCACTGCCATTGAGGGTGACTTGTCCGGAGGTGAAGTCGGTGGCATCGATGCGATTGCTGAACAGGCCACCGGTCAACTCGGCCCGTTCGATTGCCGAGAGGGTGTCGCTTCCCAGACCGGTGAGCAGGGAACTGGTGAGCAGTTGGTCGGAGTCGGTTGTTTGCCGAACCAGGTCGGTTCCGCTGCCGCCGTTGATCACGTCGTCTCCGGGGCCGGCGATCAGCGTGTCGTCACCACCGGCTCCGTTGAGCGTGACAGGGCCGGCCGTGAAGGCCAGCGAAGTTAGCAGGTTGCCCGACTCGCCCCCGGTCAGGGTGGCCGATTCGATTGACACCAGCACGTCGGTGCCACGACCAGTCAGTTGTCCGAGTGACAGTTCCTGGTCGACGTTTGCGGTTTGTTCGACCAGGTCGGTACCGGCCCCGCCATCCAGGTGATCGTCGAACTGGCCGCCCAGGAGCGTGTCGTCGCCGGCGAACCCTTCCAGCGTGACCAGCCCGGTGCTGAAATCGGTTGCGTCGAGCCGGTTGTTTCCGGGGCCACCACCCAGGCGGACGCGTTCGAACGCGACGAACACGTCGTTGCCGTGTCCGCTGATCGATCCGTTTGACAGTGTTTGATCCGAGTCGGTGACCTGCTCGAGCCAATCGATTCCTGGACCCCCATTCAGGGAGTCGTCATTCATTGAACCGTGCAGCGTGTCGTCGCCGCTTTGACCGATCAGTGTCACCGAACCGGCCATGAATGCGGAGGCGTCGATGTCGTTGGCCGCAGCGTTGCCCCAGAGCACGGCGTTGTCGATCCCGTAGAGGACATCGTACCCCTCACCCGTCAGGACGGAATCGTTCAGGACCTGGTCGTTCCCGCTGACCTGGTAGATCGTGTCGATTCCGGTGCCTCCCTCGATGAGGTCGTCGAAGGAGGAGCCGGCCAGCGTGTCATCACCGTCCCCGGCCGAGAGCGTAACGGGGCCGAGCGTGAAAGAGGTGGCGTCGAGGGTGTTGTCACCGGGCCCGCCGATCAGGTGGGCTTCTTCAATCGCCACCAGGGTGTCGGTGCCATGGCCGAGTGCCAGGCCATTGAACAGCGTGTGATGCGAGTCAGCCGACTGGACGACCCGGTCGGTGCCATCGCCACCATCCAGCAAATCATCGCCCTGGGATCCGGCCAGGGTGTCGTCGCCGGTTTCACCCGAGAGGGTGGCCGATCCGGCGGTGAAACCCGACGCATCCAGTGAATTGTTGGATGGCCCGCCGGACAGGACGGCTTGCTCGAAACCGGAAATCATGTCCGTGCCGGATCCGGTCAGGCTCGAATCGGTCAGCACCATGTTGGAATCGGTGGACTGTTCGATGGTGTCGGTTCCCAGGCCACCGATCAGCGAATCGTCACCGGTGGAGCCCACCAGGGTGTCGTTGCCCAGGCCTCCATCGAGCGTGACGGATCCCAGCGTGTAGGCCGAGGCGTCGATGCGGTTGGCGCTGTCACCACCACTGAGATGGAACCTCTCGATCGCAATCAGCGTGTCGTTGCCGTGACCGTTCAATGTCGTGTTGGTCAGGACCAGGTCGCCGTCGAAGGTCATCGCGATCAAGTCAATCCCCAGTCCACCATCGAGGGTGTCGGAGAAGGCCGATCCGGTGAGCGTGTCATCGCCATCGCCGCCGGCCAGCGTCACTCCGCCGAAGGTGAAGCCGGCGGCGTCCAGGTTGTTGGGGCCGGCACCACCGGTCAGGACCGCTTCCTCGATCGAGGCCAGGGAGTCGTTTCCCTGTCCGGAGAGGCTGTTGTCGGTGATCACCTGGTCGTTGTCGGACACCTGCTGCACCTGGTCGTTGCCCGTACCGCCATCGAGGAGGTCGTTCCCGCCACTCCCGAACAGTGTGTCGTCGCCGGCGAGTCCCTGGAGGGTCACCGATCCGAGCGTGAAACCACTGGAGTCCAGCGTGTTGTCCGACGCACCACCGGTGAGCAGCGCACGTTCGATGGTCAGCAAGGTGTCGTTGCCGTTGCCAGTCAGGCTGTTGTCGGTGAGGACCTGGTCGCTGTCGGCGGCCTGTTCAACCCGATCGGTTCCCGGGCCGCCAGTGAGGATGTCGTTGTCGTCACCACCCACCAGGGTGTCGTTGCCCTGCCCACCGTCCAGCGTGACGGGTCCGGAGAAGCCAGCCGCGTCGAGCCTGTCGCCAGCGGCGCCCCCGGTGAGGCTCGCCAATTCGATTCCCGTGAGGACATCGTTGCCACGTCCGGTGAGAGTGCTGTTGGTGAGCACCTGGTCGGTGTTGGCGACCTGCAGCACGAGGTCGTTGCCCGTGCCGCCGTCCAGGGAATCATTCTGGCTGGACCCTGTCAGCGTGTCGTCACCGCCCGCTCCATCGAGCGTGACCGGCCCATTGGAAAAACCGCTGGC
This sequence comes from uncultured Planctomycetaceae bacterium, assembly GCA_963933195.1. Lineage (GTDB taxonomy): Bacteria > Planctomycetota > Planctomycetia > Planctomycetales > Planctomycetaceae > UBA8437. Next base: position 760 of record CAWVUS010000153.1, on the reverse strand, counting down.
GTCGAGTGAATTGTTCGCATTGCCTCCAGTCAGCCAGCCGTGTTCGATACTCTCCAGGGTGTCGGTGCCGTTCCCGGTGACCTGGGTGTTGGTCAGGACCTGGTCGGCGTCGGTTTCCTGGCGAACCTGGTCGGTTCCGGCACCGCCATCGAGTGAATCGTTGCCCGGGCCACCCCGGAGCGAATCGTTGCCATCAAGTCCCAGGAGAGTGACGCTGCCGGCGAAGGCCGAGGCATCCAGCGAGTTGTTCGAGTCGCCACCGACAAGTTGAGCTTCCTCGATTGCCGACAGCGAGTCGGTCCCCAGTCCGGTGGCCGTCGAGTCGGTGAGAACCTGGTTGACGTCGGCGGACTGATGAAGCTGGTCGATTCCACTTCCACCGGCCAGAGTGTCATTTCCGTCTCCGCCGACGAACGTGTCGTCGCCGTCTCCACCGTTCATCGCGTCGTGCCCGGCACTGCCCAGCAACATGTCGTTGCCGCCCTCGCCGTTGAGTACGACCAGCCCCGCGGTGAATGCACTGGCGTCGATCGTGTTGGCCGATGCACCGCCGGTCAGTTCGACCGACTCGACATACGCCAACTCGACGTTGCCGGCACCCGGGCTGAGCAACTCGGTATTGCTCAACGTGTAATCCAGGTCACCGATGACCTGGAGCGTGTTCGAGCCGTCGAAGGCGGTGTAGATCACCGGCACATCGATCAGGCCGCCGGTGTGGTCGATTGTCAGGGTGTCGTCGTCGGCCGATCCCAGGATGGCG
>CAWVUS010000152.1:0-12667 GCA_963933195.1 uncultured Planctomycetaceae bacterium | reverse complement strand
CCCTCGGCCCGCTTCATCGCCCAGTTGTTTCTCATCCCGGCCCTGATTGTCGCCGGAATCGTGGGGCTGTTCCTGCTGTTCAATTGGAGTGGATCCCAGACCCGGGACTGGCAAACACTGGTCGTCAACATTGGCCGCGACAATCCGCACCGCCGTGGCCGGGCCTTCCATGACCTGGCCCAACTTCTCAATTCCGGCAAGGCCACCCAGGCCGGAATCCCACTCAGCCAGCATCCGCCGTTGGCCACCGCCCTGGCCACGCTCACATCGAGAACACTCGCCGAAACACCAGCACCCGAACAGGCGGCCGACCATCTGCAACAGGAGGTATTGCTCGTTCGGCTCCTGGGACTGATCGACGTGCCCGACTCCACGCTCCCGGTGCTCGGCCAGACGCTCTCGGACAACCGCGATCCCGCCGTCCGTCAGGCCGGACTCCAGGCAATCGCCTCAGCCGGCAAACGGGCGGTCGACCGTGGTGCCACCATCGACGAATCCAACCTGAGGGACGGCCTCGAGGGTGTTCTTGTCGGCAAGGACAACACGCTGCGTCGCGACGCCACCGTCGCACTCGGTATCTTCACCTCAACAACGGCCCTGGATCGGCTCGAATCCCTGGCCAACGACACCGACCCAATCGTTCGCTACAACGCCGCGGTCTCGCTGGTCCGCCAGGGGAGGATGCGGGGTGTATCGGTCTTTCTCGATACGCTCCAACGGGCCTCCTCGGACCGCGACACGCTGGACCTCACCAAGCCGAAAACCGAGGCGGAGATCGAGGCATTCGAACAACGGTGGTTGCTGCTGCAGTTGACCCTGAAGGCAGTCGGCACCGTGGCCGACTCACTTGCTGTCGAACAGCAAACTGCTCTCAGGGACGCGATCAAGCCGCTGGCGGCCGACGACATTCCGGCCCGAATCCGTATCGACGCCAAACGCGTGCTGCAGCAACTGCCCGAGTGACTCGCACGCCTCGCCACGGCGGTGACAATCACGATTCCATGGTGAACTCGTGTTCCGTCTCCCCACCCGTCGAGACTACACTGTCGGCCGCCACGTCAACGGAGCCGGAGAACCACGATGAATCAACTCACGCGCCACGCACACGGCACCGTCCGGGTGGGATCGGTATTCGCCCTTGTCTTGTGCACCATGTGGCTGCTCGATGCGACTGCACAGGATCAACGCAAACCCATTCCTGATCAACCGGCGGCCAAGAAGCCGGTGGGGACTGCCCAGCACATCACTGGCACGGATTTCCGGGTCAAGTTGATCCGGCAGGTGTTACTCGGCTTCGATCGTGTCGGCACCATTTCGGACCTCGACCTCCAGGAAGGCATGCGGGTGAAGGCCGGACAGGTGATCGCGAAGCTCGACGACGAGGTCGCCAATGCGGCCCTGAACAGTGCCGAGAAAAAGGCACGCAACGACGTCCACAAGCAGTACGCCACCGCCAGTTTCGCCGTCTCAAAGAACGAACACGAACAGGCTCTGCTGGCCAACAAGAATGCCGGAATGGCCGTCGTCCCGCTGATCGAGATCAAGCGACTGTTCCTGGCCGAACGACGCAGCCAGTTGCAAATCCAGCAGGCCGATCACGACCAGGCCGTCGCCGTGCTCGACCGCGACCTGGCTCTCGCCCAACTCAAGACATACCGCCTCAGGGCCCCATTCGACGGAATCGTCACTCGGCGTTTCAAGCAAAAAGGGGAGGCCATCCGCCAGGGTGACCCCGTCATCGAACTCATCGACATCTCGAGGATGAAGGTCGAAGGCCGGATTCCACTCGCCCAGGCCATTCGGCTCCGGCCCGGACAAAACGTCCGTGTCCAGTTGATCGACAACAATGACCGGACGGGTGTCCTGCCCAGCGATTTCAAGCAGGCCACATTCCCGGGGCGACTGGTCTACATCGATCCGGGAGTCAGCCTGGTGGGAGAACGGGACGTGCGGGTCTGGGCGGAGGTCGCCAACAAGGGCGGATTGCTCAGGCACGGCCTGACCGCGGAAATCACGATCGACACCGCGAGCACCCGATGAGCTCTGCCGCGTCACTGACAACCGCCAACAGGCGGCCGATACCGCTTCAGGTCCGTGACGACCTGATCTATGAGCAGATCGAATACCTGGGCGTCGCCTACTTTGTCGTCAAGGATCCGGTTGGGCTGAAGTACTTCCGGCTACAGCCCGAACAGTACCACGCCCTGCAGTTGCTCAACGGCGACCGTCACCTGGAAGAACTCCGGGACGACCTTCATGACGTTCTGCCCACCGTCCGGCTTCAACTGTCCGATATCCAACACCTGATCACCGACCTGCATCAGAAGGGACTGGTCTTTTCCAACCGCATCGGCCAGGGAGCCGCGCTGGCAAAGCTCGACTTCGAGGAAAAGAAGAAGAAGCTGTTCAACACCATGCGAAGCCTGTTGTACGTCCGGCTTCCCGGCTGGGACCCCGAAACAGTCCTGGCCCGGATGTACCCGTTCGTCCGCTGGCTGTTCCACCCTGTCACGGTGACGCTGACACTGCTGTTTGTGCTCTCCAGCTGGATCCTGCTGGCAGTCCACTTCGAAACATTCTCGGCGCAGTTGCCCGAATTCCAGCAGTTCTTCAGCTGGCCCAACCTGCTGTACCTCTGGGTCACACTGGGCACCTGCAAGGTGATCCACGAGTTCGGCCATGGGATCTCGTGCAAGCATTTCGGCGGCGAATGTCACGCGATGGGTGTCATGCTGCTGGTCTTCAGCCCCTGTCTTTATTGCGACGTGTCCGACAGCTGGATGCTACGCAGCAAGTGGCAGCGGATCGCGATCGGGGCCGCGGGAATGTACATCGAGGTGCTGATTTCCGCCGTCGCAATCTACGTGTGGTGGAACACCCAGGCCGGATTGATCCATCACCTGTGCCTGAACATTTTCTTCGTGACCACGATCACCACCGTCATCTGGAACGCCAACCCGCTGATGCGATTCGACGGCTACTACATGATGTCGGACCTGCTGGAGATCCCCAACCTGAGACCCAAGGCCGACCGACTGCTACGAGACTGGTTCGGCTGGTATTGCCTGGGAATCGAGGCCAAGCCCGATCCCTTCATGCCCGAGACCGGCCGGGTGGGGTTCGTGCTGTTTGCGATCGCCGCGGGACTGTATCGCTGGTTCATTCTCGCCGCGATTCTCGTCTTCCTCTACACCGTCCTGAAGCCCTACGGTCTGCAGAGTGTCGGAATTGCCCTGGCGATCGTTTCGATCACGACCATCCTGTTCAATCTCCTGCTGAACATTTACAAGCAGGTCACCGCCCCGAGGATCGAACCATTGAGCCGACCCAAGATCGCATTCTCCCTGGGCCTGTTTGTGACGCTGGTCGCCATGGGCCTGGCCGTCCCGCTGCCACTGCACGTGGAAGCCATGTTCCTGATCGAACCCCACGATGTGCGACACGTCTACACCGCCACCTCCGGTCGACTCGAGGGCAAACCGGCTCAACCCGGTGACGTCGTCGAGTCCGGCGACACGCTCGCCGTGCTCTCCAACCCGGCCCTCCAACTCGAACAGATTCGCCTCGAACAACAGAACCAGGTGCAGTTGATCCGCGTCTCGGTTGCCAATGCCCTGGAGGATCGACCACGCGAAGAAATGGCACGGGCCAATCGACAGTCGGCCAGGTCCCAGTTGAACGAGTTCCAGAAGCAAATCCGGAGAATGACGGTCCGGGCACCCCACTCAGGCATCGTTGTCGCCCCCCCCATGGTGCCACTTCCGCCCCTGGAATCGCGACCCGACCAGTTGTCTGCCTGGCACGGCACGCCACTGGACGACCGCAACCTCAACTGTTTCCTTCCCGAACGCACACATCTGCTCTCGATCGCACCGGACAGCGAGTACCAGGCCGTGGTCGTCATTGACCAGGGAGATCGCAACGACATGGTCTCGGCCGAGGAGGCGCTTGGGTTCGCCGGGAATTCCGGTCCGGACGGATTGACGGTCTCGTCGATTCTCGCGACCACTTCCGGGACCAGGATCGACATCCGCCCCGGTGATCGAATCACCTCCCGCGACGGCAAGCCAATCACCCGGCTGGCCGACTTGCTGCCGGGTACCGAAGAGACAATCAGCGAGGCGGTCCCCAAGACCCTGCGGTTGTCCGTACTGGGACAAGCCGATGGAGCCACCCGGGACGTGACCCTGACATTGACCCGCTCACCGACCCTCGTCGAATTGAAATTCGATCACTTGCCGGACCGGACCTACCAGGGTTTCATCGAAAAAATCTCCCGGCGGGATCTCGACTTTGTCCCCGAATTGCTTTCCAACAAACTCGGGGGTGAAGTGGCCACCGCGACGGACCGGCAGGGACGGGAACGGCCCCTGAGCCCGGCTTACCAGGCAACGGTGCTACTGCGAGAAGATTCACCGTTGTTGAAGACGGGGCTGCGTGGCCGCTCACGATTCCTTGTCGACACACGAACCGCCTACCAGTGGATCTACCGCTGGTACCGCAGCACCTTCAGGTTCCGGCTCTAATGAACAACTCCACCTTCGATCTCCTGATCCATGCCGGGCGTGTCGTCTGCCCCCGCAGCGACCATGACTCGCCGGGATCCGTCGGCATTTCCGACGGGCGAATCTCAGCCGTCGACCCGCCGGCCGATTCCACTGCCACCGAGACCCTCGAGTTCCCCGACAGCGTGCTGCTGCCCGGCCTGGTCGACCTCCACGCCCACCCGGCCTGCAGCGGGTCGAAGTACGGTGTCGATCCCGATGCTCACTTCCTGACCCGTGGCGTCACCACCGTGCTCTCGCAAGGTGATGCGGGGGCCGACAACTGGGCCAACTACCGCGAGGAGACAATCGAGGGATCCAGGACGCGGGTCCGGCTGGCCATCAGCATCTCGCGACACGGGGAGAGCAGTGAACGTCCGTGCCTGGACGATATCGACTGGCTCGATGTCGACTCCTGTGTGGAGGCGATCACCGATGGGGGCGAGTTGATCTGGGGAATTGCGGTCAACTGCAGCCGGGCCTCCTCCGGAGCAACCGAACCGCGTCTGGCACTCAACCTGGCACTCGAAGCGGCTCGATCCACCGGAAAGCCCCTGCTGTACGGTTTGCGCGAACCCGACGACTGGTCATTCACCGAACAACTGGAATTGCTCCGCCCCGGTGATGTCGTCACCTACACCTTTCGCCGGGAACCGCACGGCATTGTGGCCGGCGGCCGGGTACGCCCCGAAGTGGTGGCGGCCCGCGAACGGGGCATTCTGTTCGATGTCGGCCATGGCATGGGATCACTGGATTTCAATGAACTCGAAGCCGCCCTGGCTGACGGCTTCCCTCCCGACACGATCTCCACCGACCAGTACGCCCAACACGTCGGCAGCACTCCCCAGCACGATTTGCCGCGGACGATGTCCAAGCTGTTGGCCGCCGGAATGTCCGAGGCCGACATTTTCCGCGCGGTCACGTCTCGGCCGGCCGAAATCCTGGGGCTCTCCGAGCAGGCCGGTGGACTCCGTCTCGGGGCGCCCGCCGACCTCACGCTGCTCAACTTCCGTGTCGATGCACCACCGCTGGAAGACGTTCACGGCACGACTCGTCCCGGAGGCTGCTTCGAGCCGGTGCTGACACTCCGCGACGGTGAACAGTTTGCCCCGGACACAGCTACCAATTAGCTGGCGTCTGCGGCATGCCGAGGCCGGCCGTGCTAAACTCGAACGGTTCGGTACCGATCCGCTCGACAAACCGCTCGCAGGCCCCGGGAAGAACCCGCCATGTCCCGTCTGACGACAGCACACCTCTCGCTATCCATCTGCCTTGTTGGCCTGGCCGCCACGGCGACGGCCCAGGAACCCACCACCCTCAAGGGCAATCCACTGGTCGGCCTGATCGACTTTCATGTTCACTCCGGCCCCGACAGTTTCACGCGGTCGACGACCGATTTCGAGATCGCTCGGATCGCCCGTGCCAGGAAAATGGGAGCCCTGGTCCTGAAGAATCATTTCACGATGACCGCCGACCGAGCCGTGCTGGCCGAACGAGCCACCGGGCAACGGTGCTATGGCGGAATCGTGCTCAACCGGGCCGTCGGAGGACTCAACGCCGAAGCCATCCGCCGGATGGTCACGTTCACCGGCGATCGCGGCAAGGTCGTCTGGCTGCCAACATTTGACGCCGCCAACCACATTCGGCGATTCGGGGAGAAACGACCGGCCGTCGAAGTGGTCCGCGATGGCAAACCCGTCGCCGCGCTTGCCGAGATCTTCTCGCTCTGCGCCAAGCATGACCTTGTCCTCGAGACCGGACACTCCTCAGCCACCGAGTGCCTGGTGTTGCTCGCCGCGGCCCGCCGGGCCGGAGTCAAGAAGCTGATCGTCACTCACGCCATGGCCGATCCGATCCGGATGACGATCCCCCAGATGAAACAAGCCGCGAAACTGGGCGCCAAGCTCGAGTGCGTCTGGATGACGAACCTGGCCGGCCCGACATCTCACCTGGCCAGCATGAGACTCTGGAAAAAGGTCACAACGGCCGACTATGCCAGGGCGATCAAAGCCGTCGGCACCGACCATTTCCTGCTCAGTTCCGATCTCGGCCAGTACCTCAATCCGATCCCCACCGACGGCATGAAACGGTTCGCCCTGGAACTCGCCGCCGAAGGATTCTCGCGGGGCGACATCCTCAAGATGGGCCGCGACACTCCCGCCGCTTTACTGGGAATGACAAAAACCAAGGACCGTCCCAACACGAATCGCTGATGCGGTATGATCGAGGGACCCGGGCTATGGCTTCATCCAGACATGCGTAATTCGCTCACCGCACTCGTGACACTCGCCGGCCTCGCAGTGGCCGGATTGTCACCGGCACGTGGTGGTGAAGCCCTGCACGTTGAAATCGACCGGTTGGTCGAGGCGACCGCGGGCGGCAAGCTGGCCGACCAGTCCGACGACTCCGAGTTTCTCAGGCGGGTCACTCTCGACCTGGCCGGCCGGGTGCCGACAACCGCGGAAACTGTTGCGTTCCTGGCCGACACCGCCACCAAACGGCGAAACAGGCTGGTCGATCGCCTGTTGGCCTCGCCGGATTTCCCACGGAGGATGCAAGAATGGTTCCAGGTCGTGGTTCTCGAGCGACGGGCCGAAAAGAGCATCAAGCAGGAGGATTGGTCACGGTGGGTCCAGGCGGGTTTTCGAGACAACGTTCCATGGAATCAACTGGTGTCACGACTGCTGTTCGTGGAGAAGGAGGACGCGGCCAACCAGCCAGCCGGCAAGTTCCTGAAGGCGACTGGCCGAGGTGGCAATTCGCACCAGGTCACCCAGGACATTGCGAGAATTTTCCTGGGCCGCGATATCATGTGTGCCCAGTGTCACAATCATCCAACGGTCGAGACCTACACGCAGGCCGATTACTTCGGCATCTTCTCCTATGTCCAGGAACAACCGGCCAAGGCCAACAGTGAATTCGAATCGGTGTTCGAACCCGGCAAGAAGACCACCGGGCCGCGACTGCCGGGAGGCGTCGCGATCGAGGTCCCCAAGTTCGAAAAGGGACAGGAGGCCGAGGCGGCCAAGTTCCGGCCTCGATTGATGCTCGCCCGTGACCTGCCCAGCGAATCCAATCCGGCATTTGTTCGCACCAGCGTCAACCGGCTGTGGGCCATGCTGATGGGACGCGGCCTGGTGCACCCACCCCATCTCGATCACCCCGGCAACCCCCCGTCGCACCCCGAACTCTTCACCCTCCTGCAACGAGAATTCACGACCAGCAAGTTCAACACCCGGCAGCTTCTCCGCGAGATTGCCCTCAGCAAGGCGTACCAGCGATCCAGCCAGTTGCCCGAGGGTGTTGCGGCTGCCGACGTGCCCGACGACAGGTACCGGGTCGCACTGCCCAAGCCGCTCTCTCCCGAACAATTGGCCTGGAGCCTGATGATCGCCACCGGGAACCGCAACCGCATGCTCGCGGGAACGGTTCCCGCCGATGAGCCCTTCGACGCCTACAGCTATATCAACGGACGGATCGAGCGATTGCCGGCGACGATCGGCGAGACGATGGAGCTATTCAGCTGGATGATCGGCAACCCACCCGGTGAAAATCCCGACGACTACAATCCCGCGATGGGACACGCGTTGTTCCTGATGAACGAACGCCTGGTGCTCGATTGGCTCACACCCCGTGACAAGTCATTGATCGCCCGGCTGGTGGCCATCGACAAGAATCCCGCTGCCGTCGAGCAACTCTACCTCTCGGTACTGTCACGGCCACCCTCGGACGATGAATCCAAGGTCGCCATCCTGTTTCTCGACAAGCACGCCGACTCGCGACCAACCGCCCTGTCCGACCTGGCCTGGTCACTGCTTGCCTCGGCAGAATTCCGACTCAACCACTAAGCCCCCCTTCCGTCATGAACGACAACGCACATCCTCACTCGTGTCGCAGCCCCGAGCACAACGTCTCGCGCCGCCGGGTGTTGGGCACTCTCGCCGGTGGAGCCGCCGGCGCCACGGCAACTGGTCTGGGCCGGTTGCTCGAGCCGGCCGTCGCGTCCGAGATCAAGAAACAGCAAAAGCAGGTCCTGTTCATCTGGCTCGATGGGGGCATGAGCCAGTTGGAGACCTGGGACCCCAAGCCCGGCACGGAGTTCGGCGGCCCGTTCCGATCAATACCCACCAAGTTGCCCGGCGTCCGCTTCGGCGAACTGGTACCCGCCACCGCCGCGATCGCCGACAAGCTGACACTGATTCGCAGCATGTCAACCAAGGACGAAAACCACTCGAGCGGTGTGCCGCGAATCCAGCGCGGCGATCCCAAGAATCGAGGGGTTGTCTACCCATTTCTCGGCTCGGCCGTCACCAAGCTCATCGGTGCCCCCGACAACGGGCTGCCGCCCTACATGCACATCAAGCCAGGCCGGGGCGGGTTCATGTGGAAGGACGCCGGTTTCCTGGGCCCCCGTTTCGGAGCACTCGGCCTGGGAGATGGCAAACCCCCCATCCACATTCGACGTCCCGAGTCGTTGTCTGCCAAGCGAGCCGCTGTCCGCGACCGGTTGAGACAACAGGCCAACAACAACTTCAAGACCGGACGGCTCGACCGGTTCATCTCGGCCTACGACTACTCCTACGAAATGGCCCGGCAACTGACCAAGCGACAGGATCTCTTCGACCCCTCGAAACTTCCCGCTGGCGACGCCGAGCGGTACGGAACACATCCACTCGGGCGACACCTGCTGCAGGCCCGCCGGCTGCTCGAAGCGGGGGTTCAGTTCGTCAAGGTGACCAGCTACCACTGGGACACACACGCGGACAATTTCAACATGCACCGGGTGATGGTCCCCCAGGTCGACCAGCCGTTCGCGGCCCTGGTCACCGACCTGGCCGATCGTGGATTGCTCGATCACACGCTGGTGGTGCTCATGAGTGAATTCGGACGGACTCCAAAAATCAACAGCCGGCTGGGACGGGACCACTGGCCGGAAGCCTGGTCGGTGATGATGGCCGGGCTGGGCCTGAAGCCCGGACTGGTCACCGGGAAAACAACCGCCAACGGGGCCTTTTGCGACGGATCCGAGCACGACATCGGCAGCCTCTTCCACACCATCTTCCACTGCCTGGGGATCGACTCCAAGACAACCGAGTATCTCAACAACGGGCAACCACTGCCGGTCGCCCACGACGACATGGACGTGATCCGGGAGGTGCTGGCATGAGTCGTCTCGCCCCCGCCCCTCCACTCCCACTGGCCGTCACCAAGACCTGGGTCCAGACCACGCTCAAGCACAAGCGGCAACTCTACTGCTGCCGGTTCAGTGCTGACGGCCATTTTGTTTTCGCCGGAGCCCAGGACGGGACAATCATCCGGTGGTCCCTGGCCGACGCCGAGGCGACCAAGCCTGACGCCAAGACAAACCAAACTGCCGGCGTACTGCTCAAGGGGCACGCGACCTGGATCAGCGGGTTGCTGGTCACTCCCGACGGCTCGCGGCTCATCAGTAGCGATCTGCATGGCACGCTGATCGGCTGGGACGTGGCCGCCGGAAATACCGACGCGGCCCAGCCACCCAGTCGAGCCTGGACCGTCAAGGACGCGCACCCCACCAAACCCGGACAACCCGGCTGGATCCGTGCACTGGCCATCACCGGCGACAGCCAGACGCTGGTGACCGCCGGCACCGACGGCATCATCCGGCTCTGGTCCGCCTCGGACGGAAAGTCCACCGGCACGCTCGAAGGACACGCCGGTGACATTTTCAGCCTGGCAATGCACCCCGACGGCAAGACACTTGTCAGCGGCGATGTCTTCGGAGTCGTCCACCAGTGGGACCTGGCCACAGGCAAGTCGGTCCGGAGTCTCGACGCCGGACAGTTGCACACCCGCAAGGAGAACTTCCTGGCCGATGTCGGCGGTGTCCGCAGCCTGTCTTTCGACAAGGCCGGTGGACAACTGGCCTGTGGCGGCATGACCGATATAAAGAGCAACGCCTTCTGCCCGGGCAATCCGGCCGTGCTCGTCTTTGACTTCGCCAACGGAAAGCAAACCGGGCTGTTGCGGATGAAGAAGGGCAAGGCCGATGACGGCCCGATCGAGGGGCTGCTCTTCCTGGAAGATGGGACGCTGGTCGGACAGGGCGAACGGCTCCACGCCGTCTGCTCGCTGGAGTTCTGGAATCCGGCCGACGGCAAGGTGATCCACACCATCGACACGCCTTCCGGCTACGACCTCGACATTCATCCCGACGGCCGACGGATCTGCACCCCGGTCTGGATCAACAATGGACGGGCGGGCAATGGCCGCCACGCCACTCCCGAGGAATATCAACCGCACTTCGGACACGTTCGTGTCTACCAGTTGTCCGAAAAGCCTGCCCCGACGCCACCGAAGAAATCCTAGCGACGTTTTTTGGCCAGGATGGCAAATGGATTGCTGAAACTGTCGGTCCAGTGCACGCGTCGCGCGGTGGGTCTCAGTATGGCCGAGTCGGCCGTTGGTGGTATCTCTGAACGACGTGGAACCGTCTCGAGATTCAACAGCGCTGGCACGCGGGAGGCCACGTCTCCGGACGCCAACAACATCCACTGGCACGCCTCCTGGCCACGGCGACGATCGGGAGCCGAAACTACCATCACCGCCTGCATCTGGACTGATTCGGCCAATGCGCTGACCAGCGGCTGCAATTCAAAATGTGTGGTCGAGACATTCAGCGCCAGCAATCCGCCCGGGGCCAGGTGTCGGTGATACACCGCGAACGCCTCACGAGTCACCAGGTGCACCGGAACCGCGTCACTGGTGAAGGCATCCAGGACCAGCACATCAAATTTCCGGGACGATTCTCTCTCGAGACTCAGCCGCGCATCCCCGATCACCACGTCCAGTTCCACCCCGCGACGATCGGCCAAATCGAGATAATCGAAATGTTTCCGAGCCATCTGGTGCACGGCGGGGTCGAGTTCATAAAACGTCAGTTCGTCGCCGGGACGCGAATACACGGCGAGCGTGCCGATGCCCAGCCCAACGATTCCAATACGTCTTGGCCGATCCGTTCCCGTGGACAGCAACATGCCGATACCGGAATGCCGACCAAAATAACTGGTCGGTTCGGATCGCTTGGGACCCTCGAGAAACTGCATCCCGTGAAACGTGCGGCCGTGCACCAGCCGCCTGACAGTCTCCTGGCTTCCCGGCATCGTCTCATCTCGCACGCGGAGCACGCCGTAGAAGTTCCTCGACACATCGATCACGTCCCGCCGTGTTCCCTCGGCCATTCGCCCGAGCACAAATAGCAGGCCGGTGGCCAGCACTCCCCACGACAGCATCGCCACCAGGTGTGACCTGCGAGATGCTTGCCGGACACCCCACGCATCACGTGCCAACACACCCAGCACAAGGATCGTGACCAGGGCCAGTCCGGCGTGCAGTTCCAGGTAGGCCGAGAACACCCGAGGCGCGACCACCCCGACGAACACTCCTCCCGCCGCACCACCGGCCGACACGGTCAGATAGAAACCCGTCAGCTGTTCGGTGTCGGGTTTCAGTCGTGCCAATTCTCCGTGACAGACCATCGACAGAACAAACAACGCCGAAAAGAATATGGCCACCTGGATTGTCACGGGCAAACCCGAGGCTTCACCGAGTGCAACGAGGACCGCCACCAACGACACCGCCGCCTGCAACAGGTACAAACGCCTCGCGTACCACCGCTCGCCCTCGAAGCAGAAGATGAAGCTGATCAGGTACAACGCGAGTGGAACCACCCACAGAAATGGCACCGTTGCCACGTCCAGGCAGACATGGTTGGTCACGGCCAGCAGGAGCACCGAGGGGGCTGCTGCCAGAAGGAACCACAACACACGCACTCCGACACTCGCTGGCACCGGAATCGACGCGATCGGTGTCTTGAGGTCAAACCGGTCTCGCATCGATGGCAGGTGCAGACACCACAACAGGAAACCCGCGACCGCAGCCGGGGTCAACGATTGCACCAGCGACGACCCGTCAAACTCTTGTCCGCCGCCGACCAGGCTCGGACCGTCCTGCCACAGCCAGGCGACCAACGACACGCCCAGCAGCAGCCACAATGAATTGCGGGCGAGATCAACGCCCCACCGTCGATGCCGCCACAGCCCCCATCCGGCCGGCAACAGGCACAGCCCGACCAATCCCAGGCC
>CAWVUS010000151.1:0-12669 GCA_963933195.1 uncultured Planctomycetaceae bacterium | reverse complement strand
GCACGTCCATGTTGGTGGCCATGAAGCACCGCCAGGCCTCCTCGGGCGTGCAGACTATGGGCTCGCCCCGGACATTGAAGCTGGTGTTGATCAGCACCGGTGATCCCGTCTGCTCGTCAAAGGCCTTGAGCAGTTGGTAGTAGCGGCCGTGTCGTTGCGGGTCGACGGTTTGGACGCGGGCCGAGTTGTCGACGTGGGTGATGGCCGGAACATGTGACCGTTGAACTTTCAACTTGTCGAGTCCGCGAGTGGCCTGGTCGGATTCATCCAGCCGAAGACGTTTCTCTGGTTTGACATCCGCCACCAGCAGCATGTACGGGCTCTGTTCTCCTGGTCGCATCTCGAAAAACTCGTCGACCCGTTCCTGGAGCACGCTGGGAGCAAACGGTCGAAACGACTCACGGAACTTGATCTTGAGATTCATCACCGACTGCATTTTGGTGCTGCGAGCGTCGCCGAGAATGCTGCGGCCGCCCAGGGCGCGTGGCCCAAATTCCATTCTCCCCTGCATCCAGCCAATCACCTTTTCATCGGCGATCAATTTGGCTACGTGGTGGCAGAGTTCTCCGGCGTCATCGAATTGTTGATAGACGGCGCCGGTGGCATCGAGAAATTCCCGGACCTGGTCGTTGGAGAACTCCGGTCCGAGATAGCTGCCGCCCTGGCAATCGAGCTGATCGTGGGATCGTGGATTGTCGAGCAACTGGTGCCAGATCAGCAACGCGACTCCCAGGGCTCCGCCCGCGTCTCCGGCAGCCGGTTGGATCCAGACCTCGTCGAACGGACCCTCGCGGAGAACACGGCCGTTGGCGACACAGTTGAGTGCCACGCCGCCGGCCAGGCACAGTTGCCGCAGCCCGGTGGTTTCGTGAACGTGGCGGGCCATCCGCAACATGGCTTCCTCGGTGACGGCCTGGACACTGGCGGCGATGTCCATGTGCCGCTCGGTCAAGGGCGACTCGGGCGCCCGCGGTGGTCCGTCGAAGAGCGTGTGGAACTTCGACGAGGTCATCGTCAAGCCCTGGCAGTAGTTGAAGTGTTCCAGGTGCATTCTCATTGAACCGTCGGGGCGGAGATCGACGAGGTGCTCAAGAATGCGGTCGGCGTATTTCGGTTCGCCGTATGGGGCCAGCCCCATCAGCTTGTATTCGCCCGAATTGATCCGGAAGCCGCAGTAGTAGGTGAAGGCGGTGTAGAGCAGTCCCAGCGAGTGGGGGTAGTGCATTTCGTGGGTCAGTTCGATGCGGTTGTCCCGTCCGGTGCCGTAACTGGCGGTGGCCCATTCGCCCACGCCATCGACGGTCAGGATGGCCGCTTCGGTGAACGGACTGGGAAAGAACGCGCTGGCCGCATGCGATTCGTGGTGCTCGGGAAAGACGATCCGCCGTCGGTACTTTCCATCGAGTCCCTTCTTGATGACCCGGGGGAGATGCAACCGGGTCTTGAGCCAGTTGGGCAGTAGTGTTAGCCAGCTCTTCAGCCCCGCCGGAGAAAACGCAAGGTAGGTTTCCAACAGCCGTTCAAATTTCACCAGTGGCTTGTCGTAGAAACCCACATAATCGAGGTCCTCGGGGGCGAGCCCGGCCTCGGAGAGACAGTAGGCGATGGCGTTCTCGGGAAAGCTGGCGTCGTGTTTCCTGCGGGTGAACCGTTCTTCCTGGGCGGCGGCGACGATCTGTCCGTCGACAATCAGCGCAGCGGCCGAGTCGTGGTAAAAGGCAGAGATGCCCAGGATCGAGGTCATCACGAGAGTCCCGGTCTTTCAGGCGGTCGGCGCGCAGCGGTCCTCGTGATCTCATCGTCGTCCGGTCGTACCCGCGATGACCGTGATCGTGGTGTTGGTTGGCCCAATCGGAGACGGGCCGTGTCGGCGTGCTACAATCGCTCTGACTGTTGTCGACGGGGATCGGATTAGAGCGGTTGTGTCGTCCGTAGCCGAATTGGTGAGAATTCAGACGCGTTGGGCTGACCGCCCAATTTCACGCCGATTCAGCTACTCCCACTCGATTGTGCTCGGTGGTTTCGAGCTGATGTCGTAGACGACCCGGTTGACGCCCGGGACGCCGTTGGTGATCCGGGTCGAGATTCGTTCCATCACCTCGTAGGGCAGACGGAACCAGTCGGCGGTCATGAAGTCATCGGTCGAGACGGCCCTGACGACGATCGTGTCCTGGTAGGTTCGATCGTCACCCATCACCCCGACGCTCTGGACTGGCAACAGCACGGCGAAGGCCTGTTGGATCTCGCGATACAGCCCTGCCTCTCGCAATTCCTCGATCACGATCTCGTCGGCAGCTCTCAGGGTTTTCAGGCGATCTTCGGCCACGGCTCCCAGGCAGCGAACCGCCAGGCCGGGGCCGGGAAATGGATGTCGCCAGACCAGGTGCTCGGGCAAGCCCAACGCTTCGCCCATACGCCGCACTTCATCCTTGAAGAGATCTCGCAAGGGTTCGATCAGTTCGAACCCCAGTTCTTCGGGCAATCCACCGACGTTGTGGTGTGCCTTGATCGTGGCGGCTGGTCCGTCGGGGTTGGCGCCCGATTCGATCACGTCGGGGTACAGCGTTCCCTGGGCCAGGAACTCCGCATCCGGGATCGACTCGGCTTCCTTGCGAAACACCTCGATGAACACCCGGCCGATGATTTTTCGTTTTTGTTGTGGGTCGGACACGTCGGCGAGTTCATCCAGGAACTCGCGTTGAGCGTTGGAGACATGCAGGTCGGTCTGGAAATGGTCGGTGAATCGTTCCTCGACCTCACGCGCCTCGCCGGAGCGCAACAGGCCATTGTTGACGAAGATACACGAGAGCTGGTCACCGATGGCCCGGGAGAGCAGTGCGGCGACGACGGAGGAATCCACTCCACCGGAGAGACCGCAGATGACTCGCTTGGAACCGACCTGGGTCCGGATTTTTTCGACTTGCTCTTCGATGAGCGAACTGATGTCCCAGGTGCCCTCGCATCCACAAACATCCTGGACGAAGTTTTTCAGCAGTTGGCCACCGAAGTCGGTGTGAGTCACCTCGGGGTGAAACTGCAGGCCGTAGATGGGTCGCTCGGCATGCCGGACAGCGGCCAGCGGGCAGGTGTCGGTGGTTGCCAGCGACACGAACATGCCGTCAGGATCTTCCACCTGGTCTCCGTGGCTCATCCAAACGACCAACTCGTCGGGAAGCCCGGCGAACAGGCCGCCGGGATCGACAATCCGACAGGGTGATCGGCCGAATTCCCGGGTTTCAGCCGAGTTGACATTGGCACCCAGCGACCGGCAGATCACCTGCATTCCGTAGCAGATGCCCAGCACGGGGATGCCCAGTTCGAACAACTCCGGGTCGGGCAAGGGGGCCCCGTCGGCGTAGACGCTGGCGGGACCTCCCGAGAGGATCAGGCCACGCGGATTGATCTCACGGATTCGGTCGATCGAGAGGTCGTGGCGGACCATTCGGCAGAGCACATTCTGTTCCCGGACGCGCCGAGCAATCAGTTGCGCGGTTTGCGAGCCGAAGTCGAGAATCAGGACCTGGTCGTGATCGACCGGCTGGGCGTCGCCGCGGTATCGGCCTGTTTCGGCCGGTGCAGTGGTGGGTTCATCGGCATGCATCGATGACACTCTCGTTCCGCGGCGGCGGAGGGGATGAAAGGGAAGGAGACATTGTAAGTCAGCTTCGGCTGCCAGAGAAAGTCACCGGCACGGCTGGGACGATGGCGTGTCAGCCCCATCCCCGGGTTGTTGCCAGTCCCAGGGCGACTGCTGTCAGTCCAACGATGACGTTCAGGGCCACATTTCCCGCCGCCGGGCCCAGGGCACCCTGTCGGAGAAGTTCGACAGTATCGTGACCGAAGGTCGAAAACGTGGTCAATGAGCCGAGAATACCGGTGACCAGGAAGAGTTCCGTGGTGCGGGAACTGGCTTCCCGTGTACTCACCCAGCCCAGGATCGCTCCGATCAGCAGGCAGCCGAGCAAGTTGACCGTCAACGTCCCCCACGGGAACCTGGTGTTGAGCCGTGAATCGACAAATCCACCCACCGTGTAGCGGGCGATAGCGCCCAGGAAACCGCCCAGTCCGACAGCCAGCAGGTTCTGCATTGCGGACGGTTCCTGGCAATTCTAACGGCTGATTTTCCACAGGTGGCCGTCGCTGCGGACGAAGACCGAGTTGTCGGCAATGGCCGGAGTACACAGGATCGTCGCCCCGAGTTCGTTCTCGGAAACGATTTTCCCCTTCGCCCCGGAGATGTCGATCACGTAGGTCATCCCGTTTTCACCGAAGTAGTACAGGTGCCCATCGGCAGCGACCGGTGAGGAGGTGAATGCTCCCTTGAGCCTGAGTTGCCAGAGCAGCTTGCCGTTGCTGGCATCGCCACACTTGACGATCGGACCGCTCATCGTGAACACCTTGCCGCGGTACACCAGTGGACTGGGAGTTCCGGAACTGAAGCGGTTGTTCTTCCAGGCGATCTGGGGCGGCTTGTTGGCGTCGGTGGCCGGACGGACGACGGTCAGGCCGTTCGAGGGGATGTAGATGGTTCCATCGGCGACGACAGATGAGGGGGTCCGGGAGGCCGGCTGGTCATAGTGCCAGGCTTCTTTGCCGGTCCGTGCATCGAGGGCCGTTAGCCCCACCATGTTCTGCAGCAGCACGAGGTTTCGGGCGGGATCGGTGTTGATCAGCGCGATGGGTGACGACCAATTGTCGAACCGGTGTTGTTTGCGGTGCCAGCGGGTGGTGCCCGTGGTGACATCCAGTCCCGTCGCAAAGCTCTCCGACTGGCTTTCGACCTGCACGATCACCGTATCACCGATGACCACTGGCGAGGAGGCCATGCCGAGGCTGTTGCTGGCATTGGGATAGTCGTGTGTCAGGCCGCGGTACCACAGCAGGTTGCCGTCGAGATCGAGGCAGACGAGGTCATTGCTGGAGAAAAACGCGAAGATTCGCTTGCCGTCACTGGCGGGTGTCGGCGTGGCGTTGGCCATCTTGGGGTGGCACTGGGTCCGACCAGTGGCCTGGAAACTCCGTCGCCAGCGGCGGACACCCGTCTTGACGTCAAAACACTCGACCAGCAACCGGTCCTGGTTGAAGCCGTCCGAGGAGGTCAGGTAAACGCGGTCACCGACAATGATCGGCCCGGAGAGTCCACGACCGCTCAGGGGGATCTTCCAGGCGATGTTCTCGGTTTCACCCCATGTCACCGGTGGCTTTTCGCCCGGCGCGACCGACGAACTGTCGTTGCCACGGAATTGACGCCAATCGGCACCGGTCAAGCCGGTGACCAGTACCGTGGTCAGAACGATCGCCGTGACGGGTCGGAGAACAATGGGGAAGGCGGCGGATCGGGTCACGGTCGCGACTCCTTGGTCTGAGGCAGGCTGGCTGCACTGTCGGCAGGATGTACGGCGATTCCAGACACGTTGCAGGTCCGGATCTGGAACTGGTACCGCTGGGCCCAGTCCTGTTCCTGTTCGTTCTGGCAGATTTTCAGCAGGATCGTGTTCGACCCGGCTCGCAGCGTGACGGGCACCGAGTATTGATCGAGTTTCATTCCACGGTGGTACTCCTCGTTGGCGAAGACCAGGCGGCCATTGACCCAGAGTTTCCAGGCGTTGGGCGTGCCGATCCGGATCTGGACCGAACTCGCGGCCTTGGCCTTGTACTCCGTCGTGCAGTACATCACCGCTCCCTTGTAGGGACTGATCTGCTTGGCGATGTCGAGGATGCCGAAATCGTTGGTCGTCTTGTAGGGCTTCCAACTGGCCGGGCCGAGCTTGCCCTTGATTGTCGCCTTGAGATCGATTTTCTCTTCGGGCGGATAGGCGACGTTGAAGCCCTTGCTCTTTGTGTTGTCAAAGGGGCCGACGATCTGCCACTGGGTGAGAAATCCGAAGTGATATTGCAGGTCAAGCTTTTCGCCCAGTTTTCGCAGCGGTTTGGCGATGGCGCGGACCTGGTCGTCGTCGGTGGCACCTGTCAGAGCACGCTTGTAGAGAGTTCCGGCGAGGTCGGGTTGGCCCTCCTTGCCCAGGCGGTCTGCGAGGTCGAGCAGCCGTGCCACGGCGTCACGACGGAACAGGGGACTGGGGTCCGTCAACATGCCGGGGATCAGTCGATCCACGACAGTGGTGTCGACTCGCTGAAGGATCTCGAAGGCCAGTCGCCGAGCCTGGGGCTCATTTTTGAGGTCGGTGATGAACGACTCCAGCAACTTCCGTGGCAGTGTCTTCTTGGCGGCGATGGCCCGGTCCACGATCGTCTCGGCCGCCGATCTCAGGTAATTGGCCGCCAGCGGGTTGGCGTCGTGGAAGGCGGCGAGCACCGGCAACAGCACGGCGGGTTCGGCCTGGGACAGTTCCGTGACCGCACGGCCGGCCTCGGAATTGCCCTTCGCCTTCTTGTCGACCGACTTGATGGTCGAGATCAATTCGCCGGGTTCGGCAGCGTGAGCGAGAGTGGGGGCAGCCAGGAGCAGCGCGATCGAGACCGTTCTCAAAAGGCCTGCGCAATCAACTCGGGTCATGGTCATTCCTGTCGTCGAATTCGGTCGCTTGTTGCGGAGTGATTCTAACAATCGACTCGGTGAGGACGAAAGCGAGCCCGGTGCCCGGGACGTTGATCTCGTTAGACACCCAGTTGGTCGGCCAGGGCGATGAAGTCGGGGACCTCGAGATCGGGTCGATACGTGGAGTCCTCGTAAGGCAGTTTCCCCCGGTTGATGAACGCGCCACGGAACCCGCACATGCGAGCGCCCATGACATCGAATGAATTGGCCGAGACCATCAGGCAGGCGGAGGGTTCCAGTCCGAGTCGTTCGGCTGCGTGGAGGTAGACCCCCGGATGAGGCTTGAATGCCCCGACTTCCTGGACCGAGATCAGTGTCTCGAATTCGAAGCTGATCCGGTCGGCGGCCAGGTGAGCCAGGAATTGTGGCTCTCCGTTGGAGAGTCCCACGAGTCGAAAACCCGAGGCGAGTCGTGGCAGGGCGGCAGCGACATCATCGTAGGGGGAGAGCGACTGCCAGTCGGCCATCACCTGGTCGACCTCCTGCTCGTCGGCAGACACATGACACAATCCCAGCGTGTGGACCAGCGCCCTCCTTGCGGTCGTCAGGTAACCTCCGTGTCCGCGGGCGACAATATTGTCCTGGTACTGTTCGATCCGCTGCCGACCTCGCCACAACTCCCAGAAGCGTTCCGGGGCAACGTCCGAGTGGTGCCGTTGCAGGCAACCGGTGATAGCTCCTCGCAAACTGGTACCCAAATCGAGCACCGTGCCGAAGAAGTCGAAGGTCAGGGCCTGGACATTGTCCAGTGGTGAGGGCTGGGCTGTTGTCATGGGAGTGGAGAAGGTGGCCAGGAGACCATTGTGGCCAAGGGGGGTGGGTCGGATAATCGAAGCAACATTGAAGTCGGCCACGACCGGTTCCGCAACACCTCGTCGGTGGTCATTTTTTCGTCACAGCAAGATGTGCTGCCAATGACAACTCAGCCTCAGACATCTTCAGACTCCCCCAATGTGGGTTCGGCGACCGGGCGGGTGTACCTGGTCGGGGCCGGTCCGGGAGATCCGGGGCTGTTGACCCTGAGAGGTCTCGAGTGCCTGCAGCAGGCCGACCTGGTGCTCTACGACGGCCTGGTCAATCCCCTGTTGCTGGAACACACCCGGGCCACGACCGAACGGACCAGGCGTGAGGGCAAAGACGGTCGCAAGGTGCTGGACCAGGACGCGATCAATCGTCGACTGGTCGACGAGGCCCGCGCGGGTCGGACCGTGGTGAGGCTCAAGGGAGGAGATCCGCTGGTTTTTGGTCGCGGGGCCGAGGAAGCCCGTGTGCTGGCCGAGGCGGGAGTGCCGTTCGAGATTGTGCCGGGAATCACCGCTGCCACCGCTGCTGCGGCATACGCCGGGATCCCGATGACCCATCGCGAGAAAGCCTCGGCGGTCGTACTGGTGACCGGGCACGAGGATCCGTCCAAAGAGAACCCGGCGGTTGACTACGCGGCACTGGCGGGATTTGCCGGGACGCTGGTCTTCTACATGGGCTTGGATCGGCTGGAGGAGATCGTCGCCCGGTTGTTGGAGGCCGGTCGGGATCCGGGGACTCCAACTGCTGTCGTCAGTCACGGAACTCTTCCGACCCAGAAAACCGTGATGGGCGGTTTGGCCGATTTGCCCGAGGCGGTGGCGGAGGCCGGGTTGGCGGCTCCGTCGTTGATCGTTGTTGGCGAGTGCGTGACCGAGCGTGAATCGATCGCGTGGTTCGAAGCGAGACCACTGCTGGGGCGATCGGTGGGAATCACTCGCCCGGTGAACCAGGCGGCCGGGGTTGTTGGCCGGCTGGTGCAACTGGGAGCCGAGCCGGTGCTGATGCCAACTATCGAGATCCTGCCACCAGAATCTTTCGATGAGGTCGATGCCGTCCTGGATCGGTTGGAGGAATTCGACTGGATCGTTTTCACCAGCGTCAACGGCGTCGCCGGCTTGCTGGGACGGTTGTGGGATCGGGGTGATGACCTGCGGCGTTTGACCGGTTGCCGCCTGGCTGCGATTGGTCCGGCCACGGCCGAGGCATTGGCCAACTACCGATTGCGGGCCGACGTGGTACCCGAGTCTTTTCGGGCCGAGGCATTGGGTGATGCACTGAGTGGCCAGGTCGAGGGGGCTCGCGTGCTCTGGGCGCGAGCCAGTCGGGGCCGGGAGGTGCTGGGTGAGGTGCTTGTCCGGGCCGGAGCCAACTTCGAACAGGTCGTCACATATCGGAACGAGGATGTCACGGCCTGGCCAAGTGACACACTCGAACGGTTGGCAAATGGGAAGATTGACTGGATCGGTCTTTCGAGTCCCTCGATCGCTCGTGGAGTGGCGCGACTGGCAGCCGATTCCGGGGTGTCGCTGGAATCGACGCGATTGGCCAGCATCAGTCCGGTGACTGGCCAGGCGGCGAGAGACGCGGGTTTGGAGGTGGCTGCAGAGGCGGCCAGTTACACCTGGGACGGGTTGCTCGAGGCGATCGTGGCGGCTGAGTCCTGATTCGTTTCGGGTCCACGCAGACCGGAGAATTGTCCGGGTCAGGCTAACCTTGACGTCCTGGCGGTGGGAGGCGATAGTCTGCCAGCGGCAACCGGATGTCCCAGCCAGGCGGATCCCAAGGATGGGTGTGAACGAAGCGGACGGCACTGCGTATGAACCTGGCACCGGGAACTGGCCGGGCGCCATCAAGCGATGGGCCATCTCTCTGGTCATCGTGTCCTACCTTGGGTCTCTCGGCTATGGCATTGTCTGCCATACGTTGAATTTCAACACCTCGTCGCACCCGGGGATGTACTTCGTCGTCTGGGACATGTTCTGTGGCTGGTCGGCCTACGCAACTCGACTGCACATCGTCGGCGAGGGCGAGGACAACAAGTACTACCAACTGGCACCGGGTCCGTGGACCGAATTCACTCCCTACGGCGACCTGTCCCGTCACCACTATGACCCCTTTCTGAATCACTCGAGTCACATTGTCCGGAATTGCCTGGCCCACACCCGGGCGAAGCCGATGCGGCGAATCCTGGTGGTCGAGGAGTACTGGGCCAAGAAATACAACTTGCCCGAATCCGTCTGGGCACGGTTCTTCGACGAACCGCAGCAGAAGTACAGCTACTTCCAACTCCGGCAGGTTCTCGCTCCCAACGGAACCACGGTCCGAAGGTTTCCGTCATGGCTGAGTCGCCAGAGTCAGCTGGCGGTTTCGGCCCGGTCGTTGTCGCCCCATCCCAATTCGAACGCGCCCGGCCTGTCGTCGGAGTTGCGAGCGACTATGCGTCCGTTTGACGGTTCGTCGTCGGGACGAATGCCGAGGCTGGACAGCGGGAGTGCGTCGTCATTGTTTCCGGCGGCCGATCCTGAACGCGCTCCCCTTGCCCAGTGATCAACGTGTCGAATTGCCTCCTGTGATCCTCTTTCGAAACACACCATGACTGATCCAACCACTGTCCCGAACCAGGTGGAACTGGGGACCAAAATGGCATCCCGCCGAGGCCTTCGAGCGTCGGTACGGGAATTCTTCTTTGCCCCGGAAGTGCCCTACGGCCTGGCACTTTGCCGGATGGTGTTGCCCGTGATCCTGCTCTACGTTGTGCTTCGTCGATGGAGCCATGCGCGAGAGTTCTTTTCGAGCGATGGTGCCTCGGCGCCACTGGCGGACAATTACGGCTACTTCAACATGCTGCCTGTTCCTTCGGGGACGATGGCCGTGATCCTGATGACCTTGCTGGTCATGTTCCTGGTGACCATGTCGGTTGGTTGGTGGACGCGAATTTCGGTCATCGGTTGCCTGGTGATCTACACCTATCTCAACATGCTCGATTGCCTGAGCACTTTCACCAAGTACTCGGTCATCGCGTCTCACGTGTTGTTGTTGTTGAGTTTTTCCCGGTGTGGTGCGGTGTGGAGTGTTGATGCCTGGTTGGACCGGCGAAAACGGACCGACTGGACGGGGCCACCTCGTTTTCCTGCCTGGCCGCGACGCCTGATGCAACTGCTGATTGGATTGATCTACCTGGGCGCCGCGATCACAAAAATTCACACACCGACTTTCTTCAGTGGTGATCAACTCAGGTTCTGGTTGATGACCGACGTGAACCATTCCAATCCGATGGGCGAACAGTTGACGCTTTATCCGGTGATGGTGGTCACGATGGCCTACATCAGTGTCGTCTGGGAGATCCTGTTCATCTTCACCTGTTGGCGTGGTCACGGACGCTGGATCATGCTGTTACTGGGTGCGGGGTTCCACCTGGGCACGCGCCAGACACTGGGCCTCTACATTTTTCCATGGGTGTCGATGACCACCTACCTGGCGTTTATCAACGCCAGCGACGTGGTTCGCTGGCAGGGCTGGTGGGCGCGTTTCCGGCCCGAGAAAAAGGACCTGCCGGCTGTTCCCCGGAGAACCGACTGGCATGGCAAGCTGGCGTTGGCATTTCCCGCCACCCTGCTGGTCACCGCGGTCCTCGGTGTCGAATTGGAACACTGGATTGACCCGTACGGAATTCGTCGTCAAGAGGGGCCTCATCAACTGGTCGAACTCGACCGGGCGACGGTGGAAGCCATGCTGGAAAGCAACCCGGTCATGCGTCCCGAGGACCTTGTGCATTCACTGGAAATGGGCGAGATGCTGGTCGGTGGCTACGTGGTTGGGCACAAGTCGACTTTTCGCCAGGGCGAACGGCTGTTTGCCCAGTGCACGCTGAATCCGCCTCATCCCGACCTGATGATCGAGTGCAACCTGCACGACAAGGAGAACCGGCTGCTGGACCGCGTTCAGCAAGTGGTGCCGCGCGAGACCTTCCGTGCCAATTTCCTCTACGTACTGCACGACGCCCTCGTGCCCGGGGAGTACTCGCTGGTCGTTCGCTGCGGAGGACAGGAAGTGGCTCGCAGGCGGATCGTCCTGGAGTCGTCCAAGAACGTTGCCGGCCGGGCGCCTGTTGCCAACTGACACCTGGCGGCCGTAGACTTCCGACGAAGAGACTGGCGTGCCAACTGTCCTGGTAACCGGTTCGAGCGATGTGGGTGCTGACAGAAAATCCGTGGCCGGCGATGGCCACGCTGTCGATCATTGCCCTGGTGTTGATGGTCGCGTGGAGGGCCCGCCGGGACAATCGGTTGTTGGTCGCCGCCGGAGTGTCCGTTCTGCTGGTGATTGGCGCCTGGGAACTCGATCGCCGAATCGTGACCGAACGTGAACGGCTGGCGGCTCACGTGCTCGATCTCCGGGATGCGGTCCAGGCCAAGGAACTCGCCCGGGTTTTCGGGTTCGTCTCGAACTCGGAACTGACGCTCAAGGCCATGGTCACCAGCGGGCTGGCCCTGGTCACATTCGAAGACCAGATCCGCGTGACGGCACTCGAAACCACCCTGGCCGCTGATGGCAGTCGTGGCGAAACCAGGTTCCGTGCCAATACCTCGATGAGTGTGGCCGGTTATGGATCGGTCGGTCACCAGCCGACGCTGTGGTCATTGACCTGGCAAAAGGAAGACGACCAATGGCGGATCGTCAGGATCCGCCGGTTCCATCCGCTGAGTCACAAGGAATTGCCACCACTGTCGCGGAAGAACTGATCGCGATTCGACGCCGTCTGGCGGCCGCACGGCTGTTGAACTACTGGGGCTTTGCGGACTTGAGCTTCTGCTCGTACTTCTTGTCTCCGGCCTCAATCGGAATGCCAGCCTGGCGGTACAACTGGATCTTGAACTGCTTGTTCTCGATCACCAACAACCCACCGGTTGACTCGTCATAAGCATAGGCCTGGTAACGGGGCAGCTTGGCCAATTCGATTTTCAGTTGTTTCTGCAAACGTTGAAACTCGGCGAACGTGGGGGCACGGCCCTTGGACGCCTTGATGATGTCCAACTGCCGCTTGAAGTTCAGCGCACTGGCGCGAGACGTTGCCGCGACATAAGCGGTGGCTGCGATCGTCAGCGGGTCGCTGCCCCGGACCTTGTTTTCGACGACAATGATGAACGGGTTGGTTCGGTACAGCTTGTAATCAATCACCTGGGCGGTCGTTCGACCAATAAACGTTTGACGGGGTGCTGGCTTTGTGTCCGCTGCGGGCTGGGCTGCGGGCTGGGCTGCGGGTTGGGCTGCGGGTTGGGCTGCGGGTTGGGCTGCGGGTTGGGCTG
>CAWVUS010000150.1:0-12708 GCA_963933195.1 uncultured Planctomycetaceae bacterium | reverse complement strand
CATGCCGCCCATGCCGCCCATGCCTCCCATGCCCGGCATTCCGCCACCCGCACCGGGTTGTCCTGCTCCGTCGGCGTTCTCTTCGGACGGCAATTGAATTGTTTCCCCCTCAAATCCTGCCACCGACATTTCCATTTGCTGTCCGGTCAAGGTGACACCCGCATAAAAAGCTGCCCAGCCCAGCACGACCCCGAACAGTCCTGCGGCCAACGGCCCTCTCACGCTTTTTATGCCGGAAACAACGCTAAAAACCATGAACATCAGTGCGAGGCCCAGCACGACAAATACGACCACAAGAGCCCAGAGTGAAACACTCATCGCCAGCCTCCCTGAATTACTGAATCGCTAGTTTGGCAATGCCACCTGTCGGCGATGGCCATCAAAACAGAGACTAGCCAGACAACCGACTCGATGTAAACACTCGCGTTGCAATCCGGAGCACAGACACCGGCTTCGTCACTTCAACACGCCACCCCCGACACCAGTCCCGCCCACAACAGGCATTGCAGTGTCAACGACGCGACGGGCCATCCGTAGGCTTTTTGCCACGGGACTTACGAAACCGGCCACTGACGCCAGGCGGTGCACTCCGGGGTGACCGTTTCAAAGCAGATGTCTTGCCAGGCCGTGTTGCCGGCCGCGGTTCTGTCGTGACCGAAACACCGGTTCCCAGCCCCTTTGTGTATCCGATGTACGCCAGGAAATCGTTGAGCCGAATCACCCGGACGCCATGATCGTAAGCCTCTTCACGCATTTCCGTCAGGTGGCCAATCAACCGGTTGTATGCAACTCGTTGCAGATCGTTTCGGGCCGAATCGGGGGCCGGCGTTTCTCCCACAACCAGGTATTTGACCGACATATCAACTGCACCACCGTTGCGGTTTCCCGAGTCGTCCACCCAAACGGTGACTTTCGAACCAGATTCCTGAACGTAGCGGCGCAACCCTTCGATATCGCTTCGCCCGTCATCATTGAGATCCACCAGCCCGATCAGTGCAAATCGTTCGGCATGGCCAACCGACCAGATTGGGGAATACACAAGGTCCCCACCAAGCAGAGGATTCAACCTGTCCCGCTCAATCACTCGTGCCTGGGCCCGATGAGGCCCAGTCACCCGCGAGACTTCAACCACTCCCTTGAGCCCCTTACGACTGCCACCGACCTGGGTTGCACTCTTATCGAAAACACTGAATCGAATACCGGGTCGCAGGCGGTCAGCCGACCCCAGGTCCACCCAGACCAGCCGTCCGGAGTCGTCGACCATCGTGATCTTGCCGTCGGACCGTTCGAAACGATGAGAGTCTCGTTTCTGCAAGGACCGATTGAGCCGCCGAACCGTCGAACGGTGCAACGCGGCTTTTTGCACCATCAACTTGTCATTTTTCTCGAGCGCTTCCTGGAGTTCGGCTATTCGGTCTCGCTGTTCGGACGCAACGTCTCGCAACTCAGAGATTTCACGCTCTTTGTCCGCAACAACCTCTTCTCGTGCACGCACATTCGACTTCAACTCCCGCTCGGCAGTCAACCTCGCGTCACGCTCGGGCTTGAGAACCGCCTTCCAGACTCGTTCCAACGCCCGGTAGTTGGCCAACAGGGTCGATTTCGAATCGACAAGCGCGTCTCTTTCAATTGTCAGATTGTCTCTCTGGCTGGCCAAGCGGCCCATGGCCTCGCGGACAGAAACCGCCTGGGCTGGCGCCGACGGCCCGAGCGAACGATTGATGTCGGTCCGAACGGCACCGACCACAGTCGACGGATCATTGTCGTCGGCCTGACCTACGGCGGCCTGGCTGTATCCCAACACATCTTTGAGCAAGCCGATGCGGTCATCCTGTTCGCGAATTTGCTGGGCCAGTTCCTCGCGTTCAGATTCAGCCCTGCCCACCGCCTGGCGCATTTCTTGCCCCTCGCGGTAGAACAGAAACGCCGTGGCGATCAGCATCACCGTCGCAATTGTCAGCACAATTGCAACAAAATGCAGGGCCGTGGGGCCTTGCTGAGTCCGGGACATCAACGACGCCCTCCAACGGCCAGTTCCGAGACGAGGTCGGTCGGTCCATCGCCGCCGCACGCCTCAACAACTCCTATTCTAGTTCGCTCCTAGGGGGTGTCAACGACTCTTGTTGCCGCAGGCAAGGGGCAGAAGCCTCGTCCGGTCACTTCAACCGGTGGCTCCCCCCCCTCTCGCGGTGCTGATTCACCAACTCCAATGCCGGGTGACAACGTCGCAGCAAACGAACAAGTTGCGACGAACTGCACGCCAGGTGCCGGGCAGCGGCTGACACGTCCCAATCGGTGGCCGCCAACACGTCCAACGCTTCAGCGAGCAGGGCCGGGAAATCCTCGTGAGACTCACTGACGACCAACCGTCGGCCCCGACAACGCCCCTCCCATCGCTGTGATGGCTTTGCCAACGGTGTCCCCCGCACCCCAACCGCCAGCGCAAGTCTCAACCTCCTGACCGCCAGTGGGAGGTTCTCCTTCAAGTGCCGTCGCTCGCTCGCCTCGGCCTCCACGCCCGTCGGGCGATGAGTGATCACCACTCCGGTCTCCACCTTGTTCCGCCGCTGTCCTCCCGGGCCACCACGCCGCACCTGCCGCTGAACACACTCATCCAGCAGGCTCTCAACCGGTTTCATCGAAGGATGCACACTACCACCCAATTGTCGCCTCTCCCGCAGCACCCCAATCGTTACCGGCCTCACAACCCGACAGCACGGACCGCCAACAGCCTTTCCCTATCCGCTGTAGTCGTTTCCAACCGGCGCGGTTTTGCCTGGGTGGTTCCATCCCACAGCCTCGGCCAATCCCGTCGTGAAGTCACGGCCCATAATTGTACACGCTGGCGTCCAGGGGACATCGCCTCTCGCAGTGCCGGCCTACCGGAGAACCAAAATGAACCGCGACACACAGGTCGGCCTGGCACTGGCAATCCTGTTGATCGGGGTCGTCGGCGCGGTCGTTCTCCGCAATAACGGTGCCGACTCGACCACTGGTAAACCGGCTGTACAAGACAGCCGTTCCAATCCCGAACGGCCTCCGTCCTCGACCGATTCCCCTCGCCGCGCCCGCAGCATCGACAGCCCGCCTCGTGTCACAACGACGATTCGCCTGCCATTGCCGGCGGCACCCGTCCCCAACCCGGTGGAACGCCAAAAACCGGGTCCCGCCACTGCCACAACGTCTTCTCGGCCCTCGCTGGTGGCGTTGAATCCCATCCAGGCCCCACCACCGCCACTACCGACAACCCAGCCACCCGACAGGCTGGTCCGATCCCGCAACTCCCCCTCGGCGGCTCCCCGACAACCAGGGACTCCTCCTGTCTCAGTCCACACCGAAATTGATCGTGCACCGCAACAACTCCAGTTTGTTCCCTCGCGCCACCCACTGACCAGACGCCGCGGGAATCCATCCGGTCGTTGACCAAGATGACTCTTCGCATCACCGGCTTCAGACTCCTATACTGTTGAAAAGACAGCAGGTGAGTCGCGTCGGATACCGGCGGGCCTCACGCTTGACTCGCCACTGGCAGGCAGAGTTTTTGCAGGAATACGTTGGTGAACCAGGCGATCGCCCAGGCTGAAACGGCTGCCGCGACTCCTCGCATTTCGCGTTGGATTATCAGCCCCGTGTGGGACCTGGTTCTTTTCATCGCGACACCACTGCTGATTCTTCCCACCCTCTGGGTGTCTCGTCAGAATTTCTCACCGGATGCGATTTACGGGTTTGTTGCGGCGTTCGGCGCCTCCGGCCACCATTTGCCTGGGCTGATGCGGGCCTACGGAGACAGGGCCCTGTTCCGCCGTTTTCGATACCGCTTCACAGTGGTCCCCATTTTGCTATTGGGGACCACCTTGCCCCTGCTGTTCACCGAGTTGCGGCAGGGAATGATGGTCATCCTTGTGTTGTGGGGTTTCTGGCACGGCCTGATGCAGGTCTACGGATTTGCACGCATCTACGACGCCAAGGTCGGTGACCACGACCCGCGAACCTCGCGACTGGACTGGCTGTTGTGCCTGGCCTGGTTTGGAGTCGGCCTGGTCAATTCCGACGGCCGTGTCTACCAGATGCTCGAAGCGTTCTACCAGGCCGGAGGATTTCTGGTCGACCCGGGCTGGATCACCGGTGTCAGGGGCCTCTGGAACACCGGTACCGGCCTGGTGACGCTCGCATATTTCCTACACATGATTCGCTGCCGTTCTCTTGGCCGAACCCCCAATCCCCTGAAGTTGCTCGCACTCGCTATCAGTTTCAGTTTCTGGTGGTACGCGATGGTGGAAATCGACCACATACTGTTTGGAATTGCGCTCTTCGAGATATTCCACGACGTGCAATATCTGGGAATTGTCTGGGTGTTCAACCGGAAACGCGTCGACCGCGACCCAAACATTGGCAGTTTTTCGAGGTTTCTGTTCCGCCGGAGCGGAGCCATGCTGGGACTCTACGTTGGCCTGGTGATCGGTTACGGATTCATCAGTAGTCTCCAACAAAGCATCTCGAACATTTCGCTGCAGAATTTGCTGGTCGCTGCCGTCTGGACCTCAACCCTGCTCCACTTCTACTTCGACGGTTTCATCTGGAAGGTGCGTGAGCGGGGCACACAGGCAGGGCTGGGCATCAAGGACGCCGCCGGGACCGAGGATAGTCGCCCACTTTCCGACGGCCTGGTCCACACGGCCAAGTGGTCCCCCTTCTTCCTGGCGGTCGTAGCACTGGCGGCCAGCCAGTGGTGGGCTGCCGGAGTCTACGCCTCCAAGGACGAACGCAATCGTCGTGCACTGGCTCGGTACCAAAATCTCGTCCAAGCCCTGCCCCACTACGACCACGCGAGGTTGACACTCGGAACGCGGCAATACGCCGACGGCGACCTCGCCACCGCTGGAAAATCCTTCGACCGCGCCTTGGCTATTTCCGGCGGAAGAAACGCCAAGGCACACTACAACCGCGGGCTTGTTGATGCCGCGACTCAAAAACTGGGTTCCGCGGTCGAGCACTACCAACTCGCCCTGGACCTCGAGCCGATCTCCGATCAAGTGCATCACGTTCACTTCGCAATGGGCGCAGCCCAACAATCGCTGGGCCAATTCTCCCAAGCCGAAACCCATTACCTCAAGGCGTTGGCAATTCAACCTCAGTTTGCCGTCGCCCAACTGGGCATTGGGGGCCTGTATCGATCCACCGGCCAAACCGAAAAAGCACGCCAGCACCTCCAGATCGCGGTCGGACTGCTCCGAGAAGGACCCGATGGAGCAACACAACTGGAGGCCGCACAACAACAACTCGATTCGTTGTCGCCCTAGGCGCCCCTGGCCGGGTGTGAAAACCATCCAACCAGGCCGTCCAACTCATCGATACTCGCGACCAATGGCCACCGGTCGAAGTCGCGGGTGATGGCGAAACAACGCTTGGCGTGCTTGCTCAACTTCTGTCGGATCTGCTCCATCCTCCTCAAGCACACCGGAATAGATTCTCAGCAGATCCTCGTTACTGGTGACACCCGTGGCGATCGCGCGTTCCAATTCTCGACGAACTCGCCCCAGTGTCGCCGGGTCCATTTTTCTACACCGAGCGGCGAAAGCGTCCCTCCGAAGAGATTCGCGCACAAAGGAGAGGTCACGACACAGCCCCAATTGCTGGGCCTTCAAAAACCGGTAGCCGTCTCGTTCGGGATACAGGGTGATCATCACGTCGGCGTAATTCACCTGGCCTCGCAAGTACATTTCACCGGGTTTGGCCAGCCCCCTGTCGACCGACTCGTGCGCGGCCAGGATCACCGCGGGCAGAGCGACCACCAGCAGAATGCGATAGCCGCCGCCGCCACTGGCCCATCTCGGCCTGAGCCATGCCAACCCAGCAGTGGCCAACACCACGATCCCCGTCACGCTGAATGACGCCGATCGATTTTCTGCCCACCCCCAGACCGCCACGGCCAGCGCCACGATGCCCATGATGCAACAGATTGTTCCGCGCCGCGACGGGTTCATTCCAACCCCTCCTGCACCCGCTGATCGCTGACCTTCCAGATAAAACTATCGAAGTAATAGTGCACCATAGCGACGGCATCGACCATCGCCGTCGCGAACAACTCGTAGACTTGCTGCTGGCTAAATTGCCCCACACCCAATTCGGGAATCGCCTCATAAACCAGGTCGAAACCGACAACGCCGAAACCGAATGTTTCCAACGGTTGCGGTTGACCAACAACCAATTGGAACACCAACGCGTACAGCAGGCTGACACCCACAAACCGCAACAAGCCACCCCGCCCTGCCAAACTCAGGCCCACGCCCCCTCCGGACACGCCACGATCCCTGGCCTTCTTCGCGAGGTAAATCCTCACGATCACCATGTATTGCAGGCCATGCATCAACCTGTGTGCGATGCCAAAGACCAGAATCGAATCCGTGTGCCACGCCGTGCCATACCAGAGCCCATAGCTGGCCAACAGAAACAACAGCTTGACGGGGTTCACTCCGTCGCCACGGCGCAGACACCTGGCCAAGTGCCCTCCATAGGCTGCCAACACCAGTGCCGTCAGCGACCAACTGACTCCCTGGATGGCCTGCACCGTGTCGACACTAATGGCAAATCGCCAGGTGAATAGTTCGCGAACCCAGTACTGGACGAATAACGGAGCGGTCAGAAACATGTTGACATACAGCACCCAATTCACCGCCAGATCGAAACGTCCCGTCCGGGGCGTTCCCGTACCGGCCTTGAAGTCGTAGATCCTGGTGAAACCGTGTTGCTGCATGATGCTGTGCTGGTGATCCCACATCGTCACCAGCAACAGCAGTGTGGTCGGAGCCCAGCGATGCCCCAGGAACGCTAGGCCGACAATCAAGACGGGCCCCAACAGCAACCGGCCTCGCCAACGTTGCCAATCCTCTTCGAGACCGAAAGTGCGGACCCAGGTGGCACAGTGGTGAGGAATTGTCACCCACAGATTCACCGAGGCCAGTGCGACATACGGCAGCCAGTGATGACACCCAACGGCAACCAGGGCCGCCGCCGCCGGAAGCAACACGAACCACGCCATGTCCTGCCGCGGCGTCTGGATCCAGCCGGGACGCCAACCGGGCCGTTCTCCATCACCGGCCTTCCCGATCAACGATGAGTGCGTCATCGACCACTCGCTCCAGCGGCGACAGAGTCGGAACCCAGAACAAGTTCCCGCACCCGCTTCAAGCCACGCTTGCGTTCAGATTGGGATTCATGAAAACGATACCCCAACTCCGCCAAATCGAGACCGAGCATCTTCTCGAGCCCGCGAGCGGCAAACTGCCGATTGATCAGAAATTCGTCATCCAACCTTGTCACCAAGAGTTCCAACGACCACCCCGCCCGTTGACGCACAACCGCGTCCGCACCCACCAACCGAACGGCTTCATGCTCACTCTTCAGCCATCCTTCCCCCACCGACTTCGACTTGTCCGCGTACGCGCGGTCGAGTTCCAAACTGTCCAACTCCACGTCGTACCATTTCTGGAGCCAATCCACTGTCCAGTCGATCGTCTCCGCGACGTGACACAGATTGCACGCATTCGGATGATTGGCTTCCAGCATCTCGCTGTGTGTTGGAGAGAATATACTGTGTGTCCTGACGATGTCCTGCAGCCCCTCGTTGATCCGCGGCATATGACATTCCAGGCAGCCGTCGCCGGATGACCCCGCCTGGTGATGAGTGTGCTGTCGCCGGACATCACCAGAGACGAACTCTCGATGACATTTCAAACAAACAGCCTCGTCCTGGGCCCGAGTCCGTGTCCATTTTTGACCTATCGCCTTGTGTGGATCGTGGCAGTCGACGCATTTCAACTGCGAATAGCACGCGCCGCGAGTGGCGTCGGTGTATTCAATGGAATTCCACGTCCCCATCCCCGCTGCAAATTCTGACCGGGATCCGGCATGACACCGCCCGCAGGCCCAGTTCAGATTCGTATGATTCCGTCCGGAGGCAATCTCCCGCCCGCCGGTCTCTGCTCTCAGGTGTGGACTTCGAGGGGCGAAACCGGGCGCACGAGTGGGATCCTCCGCGTGACGGCGACTTCCCAGGTGGCAAGCCTCGCAACTGATTCCCAACGTGACACCGTGTTCGCGAGCATCCATCGACGTCAAGTTCCGGCCCAATTCTTGAAGCTGTTGTTCGCCAACATTTCCAATTGGTTGATCTTGTGAAAACGCAGGGATTCGCGACAGAAATTCACTTCGATTTTCTTCGATGTAGTCGCCAAGGTTCCAGTGCATCGGCCAGGGGGCATGCCGCGCCAACCTCAACGGTTCCCGGGTGAACATATCTCCCAGAGAGAATGTTGTGTGACAACCGTTGCACCCCTGGGCATAGGGTGCAAACCGCTTCAATTCCCCGGCCCCGACAAACGGATCCTCGCGATCCAACTCGGGAACCTCACGATGCACGTGCACCACCGGCACCCACTGTTTTTGCTCCAGCCAGTACCCGAATGGCAAAACGTGATCAGTGGTGTAGTACTGGTGCCCGGCAGGTTCCGGCCCCGCCGCAAGCCGGCCCACGTAATATTGGAAAAATCGTGATCCGATGGTTTGCGTGATCCGGTAGGTACGATCCACATCGCCCCGAACCAACCGCATCCACCATCTCTTCGCCGCCCCGGCCGACTCCTGATCTCCAAAGAAGGTCACCCGGCCACCGTCCTGGTGCAATGTGGCACGCCCGGAAAAATCGCCGCGGACTGTCTCTTGACTGGCAACGGCATTCATCAGGCGGTGTGCATGCTGGCTCCAGTCCTCGTGATTACGCTGGTGGCACTTCCGACAACGCTCGGGGCCAACGTAATCCGCCGGATGCATGTTGCTGGTGGAATCACTGGAGGTCACAGACGCTGTGGCACCGAGTTGCTCCGGGGCTGCCGGCCACCAGCCAATCAACCGCCCTTGTCCTATAGCCCGGGGAACGACTGCCCGCGGGTTGGGGCGGCGACGATCCGGCTGCTTGGCACCACGGTCCTGCCCGCCCCACCACCAGGCTCCCACCCCGCCAACAAGCGCGAGCACGACCAGCGCAACTGTCCGCTTGCGGCCCATACTCTCGATTCCTAACGCAGGCCCACCCAATCACCGCCCACCAACGGTTGTCGGACGAGTCACCGAAGACTGGACTTTCAACAATTCCTCACGAACACGCACCAGCGGTGCTTTGCGTTCGTCGCGGGTCATGTAAAACCGGTATCCGGTCGGTTCCAAAGAACGCCCAATCAGTTTTTCGATCCCGGTCCGGGCAAATTGTCGGTTGACCAGGAAGTCGTCGTCGAGTGCTTCGGCCAGGTCCTTCAAGGCCCAGGTCGCCCCGCTGCGAACCAGGCTGTCGGCTCCCACCAACCGCACAGCTTCACGATGGTGTTTCAGCCAACCAATGGCCACCGGTTGTTCCCGCGGCTGGTAACTGAATTCTATGCTCTTGTCGTTGAATTTCGCGTCATACCACTCGGACAAGTGATCCAACGTCCAGTCAATTGGCTTATCCGTGTGGCACATGTTGCACGCATTCGGCTCGTTGGATTCGATCATGTCCGGATTGGTGGGAGTGAAAATCAGATGCGTCCGGACCATGTCCTGCAGCCCCTCGTTCAACCGTGGCATGTGGCAGTTCATGCAACGGCTTCCTGCCGAATCCAACGGATGATGTGTGTGGGCCTGCAACGCTTTTTTCGATGCAAACCGCGGATGACACTTCATACACGACGCGTCGTCCTGGGCCGCAGTCTTTTTCCAGGTTTTGCCGATCGGCCCGTGTGGTTCATGGCAATCCACACACGTCGCCTTCAGAAAACACGGACTCTTCAAAGCGTCACTGAACTCGATGGAATTCCAGGTCGACATTCCCGCGCCGTACTCGGGACGCTTCCCGGTGTGGCACCGGGCGCAAATGGAATTGAGTGTCCTGGGTGTCCGACCAAAACTGATGTCCTCTTTCTTTTCCTCGTCGGCATACTCGACGTGCAGGTGAGGGCTATTGGGAAAAAACGGAGGCTTCTTCATTCGCCCCTCGGCGTGTTCCTTCAGACCCAGGTGACACGCGCCACAACTGATGCCCATCGAGACACCGTGCTCTGACGCCTGAAACTCACTAACCGCAGACATGATTCCGGCGAGTTCGTCTTCGGTGAGGTCAAACGACCTCTTCCCCTTTGGCCACAGATTCGGGTGAGCATCCGCCACGTAACCGGGCATCGAAAAATGAAGACTCTGCGGCGAGTAATTCCCCAATCGAGGAAAGGCCCGCAACATCAGATCCCCCAGGGCGAAGGTGCTGTGGCAATTGGCACAATGACGGTGGTAACTGTAATAGTCCTTTCCGTCGACGGCTTCCGACGCCACGTCAAACGGATCATCTCGTAGATCGTCGGACACCTCTTCTGACACGTGCACAACCGGCACCCACTGTTTCTGATCAATCCAGTAGCCGAACGGCAGTACGAAATCGACGTGGTACATCGCGTGCTCAGGCGACTCCGGTCCTTTTGCCAGGTGCCCCACGTAGTATTGGAAGAACCGCGAACCGATGGTCTCCTTGACCGTGTAAAGGCGAGACTGGCCATCGCGAACCAGCGTCATGGAATGTCCCTGCCCGGTTGTGTCAAAAGTCGCAGTTCCACCGCGGTAGTCGATGGTCGCGTCACCAGAAAAATCGCCGACCACCGCGTCTTCCGACGCCAGCAGATTCATCTTCCGGTGGGGGTGCTCAAACCACGCGTCATAATTTTTCTTGTGACAACGCCGACAGGTTTCGGGGTTCGCATAATCTTGGCGCCTGAGGTTCGAATGGGGCCCGGTGGGCTGCCACATGTCGAACACCGCCTCAGGCTGTTCGTCAAACCACACCATCATCCGACCAATTTTTTCGCGGCGAGGTTCGCTGAACCGCTGTTCTCGCAACTTGCCGGATCGCCATCTCGAAAAGACCACCGTCAGCACGAAAACGCAAGCGACGCCCATCAGCCATGCGATCACCTTCCAGTTGACCGCACCCCGACGAGAAGTTCGAGCTGCTACAGGCTCATCTCTCACAACCCTGTCTCCAATGACCGCACCATGTTGTCCGGCTGATCGCCTCTCACTCATCCTGGCTATTTGAGCCATCCCTGCTGTTCCAGAAACTCGCCCAGAATCACGGCGACCTGCTGATGTCCGAAGTCGTTCCAATGGTTGTCTTCGTTTCCGGCCACCAGGTATTTCGTTTCGATTTTCCGTTGTCGAAACTCCTCATCGAGATCCAGGTAGCCGACTCGCTCCCGCAAACGGGCAAACTTTGCCTCAAACAACCCGTCCAGTTCTTCCAGCCCCCCGACTGTTGGATCGGCAAACGTGCGGAACTTCATCACGAGCAGTCGACAATTCCTCTTTTCACATTCTTGATCGATTGCGTCGATCAAACTCACCATCAATTCAAACCCCTCCACTGACGATTTCAGCCCGGTTTTCGCCCGAGACGGAAGCGGGACCGGAACATTCCCAAGTGTCAGGTTCTTGTCCAGAAAAACCGGCTTCGACAACCCGTATACGTCCGAAACGCCCACTTCTCGTGGGTCATTCAACAGATAACACGCCAAAACAACGACATCTGGTTGGTATCGTGCCCCCTCGTCTCGGAAGAACAAAAATTGTTGATCGGTTCCCCAGCCCGAGACACCCGTGTTGAGAACCTGCCACGCGCGGTCATGCGAGACCAACCGCCGTTCCAACACCTCGGTAAAAATGTCTGCGTCCGAGACGCCGTATCCCCAGGTGAATGAATCCCCAAGCACCAAGATCCGCCCGGTGCCGGCCGGTTTCGCGTAGGTGTATTCGCGATCGCGCAAACCCTGGCTATTGATCGTAAGTGGATGCCCCCGGGTTGTGGCGGCCCAGTTGGGAACGTTTCGCCAACCCAGCGTCGAATCGTACAGGTAAAAGTGGCCGGAGTGTTCGTGACCGCGTTCTTTCACATAAATCGTCAACCACGGATAAAACAACTCTCGCACAGGTTGAACCTTCAGCACGACGGACAGCGCCAGTGCCGCAACCAAAGCTCCGCACACGCCCAACTGCAACAGGCGGTACGCAAGTCGAACCCGTGGGCTTGCAGTTGTGCTCACCGAGATATCAACCGAAACAAAGGAACCGGATCTAGACTATCCCCCACGCTCCTCCGGGGGACAACCCCGGTTGTTTCCACGGAAACCGGACGAGTAGGATGGCGACCACCGTCCCTGTCCGGGCCGGCCCGGACAGCAATTCCGCTCAATCCAACCTGTTGCTCCCATGTCCCAGTTTCTCCCTGATGCACAAGCCGGCAGTGGATCGGTGCCCGCCAGAGACGAGCCTCCATGCAAGGAGCTCTGTCGAAACGCACCTCCGCCTGGCTTTTGCTACCGACCGTTCTGATCTGGTTTTGGCCGGTGAGCCTGGGCGCGCGTGCCACCAGTCCCGTCGTCGACGCACACGCACTCCCGAACCGGGAACCGACCCGTCGCTCGAACGACAACTCGCCCCGATCCGCCGCGACACCGCGGCCCCACAACCCGTCACGATTGCGTCTGACCACGGGGAACGGATCGAATTGTCATTTCACTGCGACGAACCCGGCATCGTCGTGCTCACCGACCAGGCCTATCCGGGCTGGACCGCTTCCCGGACTCTGGACGGCACAAAACAACCACCGGCCCATGTCGAAACCGCCTGGGGCCAATG
>CAWVUS010000149.1:0-12724 GCA_963933195.1 uncultured Planctomycetaceae bacterium | reverse complement strand
ATTGAGCGGTGTGGCAACCAGCCGGCCACCGGACCCGACCACGACGAACTCGTCGGGATCAACCGGGACTCCAAAATAACACTGCAGGCTTCCCAGCGCCCCACTGGCAAACCGCACGGTCAACACCGCTGCGTCGTCGGCCGGGAAGTCACCGGCCACCGTTTCACAGAACCCGGACACGTCACTGATCGGCCCCAGCAGGTCCAGGAACAGGTTCAAGCGGTGGCTGCCCACGTCCATCAGGGCTCCACCACCGCCTTCCTCAAGAACCACTCGCCAGTAACCGTCCTCCCCGGGAGCAAACGAAAACGGGGTCGCCGTGACGGCGGTGATCGAAAACACCGTTCCAATCCGCCCCTGTTCAACCAGCGACCGGATGCGGTCGATCACCGGATAGAAACGCCGGTAGTAGGCCAGGCCCAGTGTCACACCCGCTTCGTCGCAGGCGGTGATCATCCGATCACATTCCTCGACCGACATCGCCATCGGCTTTTCGCACAACACGTGCTTGCCCGCGGCCGCACAGGCCAGGGTTTGTGGCAAATGACGGTCGACGGGCGTGGCGATGTAGACCGCGTCGATATCCGGATCGCCGATCAGGTCCGCCTCGTCGGTGTATCCGCGAACGACTCCAAAATCGCTGCAGAACTGCTCGAGCGCCGCGGCATTGCGGCGGCAGACGGCCAGCAACTCGCTTCCCGGATCCTCGGCGATCGCCCCGACCACGCGACGACGGGCCACGTCACCACACCCCAGGATCCCCCAGCGGATCGTCTTGTTGTCGGACATCACGGATTCACCCAGCCGCCCGTTCGACCACTCTCAAAGACCGCCTCGATCACCTTCATGTTGGCCACCGCATCGGCAATCGGGGTCGGAACCGGCGTGTCATCCAGGATGGCCTGGCTCATCAACTCGCCCTGGATCGTGTACTGGTCACAGACGGGAAACTCGATCTCCTCGATCCCGTCCCCGGTCTCGTGCCACATCAGGCACGGCCGATCCGGAGGCGCGTTGAAGGGAATCTCGATCTCGACACGACCGGTTGTCCCGAAAATGTTGACACGCTGGTACGGCGTCAGTTGGGTCGAACAACTGAAGGTGCCGGTGCCGCGTCCGAAATCGAGCATTGCCGAAGCCAGGCGGTCGGTCCCGAACGTCTCGTCGTACTCGACGATCCCCACCACGCGGTCGGGTTCGGCGTCAAAAATGAACCGTGCCACCGAAATCGCGTAGCAACCGATGTCCATCATTCCGCCGCCGCCAATGTCGGCGATGTTGCGGATGTTCTCGCCGTCGTCGTTGAAGTAAGCAAACGCCGTCTGGATCGTCCGCAACTCGCCCACCCCACCGTCGGCGACGATCTGCCGGGCCCGTTGCCACTGGGGATGGTGGCGATACATGAACGCCTCCATCAGTTTCAGTTCCGGATGAGCCGCACCCGCATCCACCAGTTGCTGTCCCTCTCCGGACGTCAGCCCGATCGGTTTCTCGCACAACACGTGCTTGCCGGCCTCCAGCGCCTGGATCGACAGCGACACGTGCAGGTGATTGGGCAGAGGATTGTAGATCGCATCGATGTCGGGATCGGCCAGCAGTTCCTCGTAACTGCCATAACTTTTGGGAATTCCCAACGCGTCGGCCGCGGCACGGGCCCGATCGGCATCCCGGGATGCGATCGCCGTGATCTCGCTCAACTCTCCCTGCTGCATCGCCGGGATCACTTTCTCGGTGCCGATCTTTGCCGTACTGAGAATTCCCCAGCGAACCGTTCTTCCGCTCGTATCACTCATCGGTGGTCGCATCCCTTCATGACTGGAAACAGACAACTTCGCGTCTCAAACCGTGATTCATCTCGCCCCAATCACCGACAGGTAGTCGGCGTAGGCCTCCGCCAGGTCGACCGGCTCGCCGGCCGGGGTCCCATGGACCAGCACACCAAAATTCAGGCGAAAGACCTTGCCGCGGGCCACGTCGACCCGGCTCGGCTTCCCGCGCGTGAACGCCCTGCGGCCGAAAGGATTGGCGACCAGGAAGCCGTAGTCGCGGGCGTGGAACCAACTCTTACGAAAATTCGCAGGATCGGGCATCAGTGCCAGTCCGATGTGGCGTCCCTTCTTGATGCCGCTGTAACCGCACCACAACGCCGGCCGTCCCCACACGTTCTTCTCGTTCTTGCGTCCCTCGCTGTTGATGATGGCGCCCCGTCCGCCCTTGACCCGCAATTCGCGATCCACCCGCACGCCCAACCCCATTTCCTCCTGGTCTCCAAAAAAGAACCCGGACGTCGCCGAGGAAAACTGCGACTCGTAGGTCAACAGGATCCCATGAGGCCGGATCATCACCCGGTGACGACACACCTCCTGGCAAATCACCCGGGTGCCGGACCGGTACGTGTTCCGGACGGTGAAGCCCCCCTCCCGCGGACCGGAACTCGGCGACTTCACGAAACCGTCGTGCACCACCTGTCCGCGATTCCGCCAGAAGTCGCTGCCGCCCAGGTCGCCAAACGCCAGGTGGATTCCCGGATGCATCGTGTCGTGATCGGTCGAGTCGACTCCCGGACGGGGTGGATGATGGCGGGTGACCTGCTGTCCACCCGGAGCCTTCACCGCGGTGAAGTAGGGCCGCTTGATCTTCTTGTCCGAAAACACGTACACGGCAAACGGTCGTCCCTGCACCAGGATCTCGACCCGGTCCTTGCCGGTTTTGCAGACAACACCACCGGATTGTTCACCGGCGTCGACCCCCGTGGCCACCAGCCACACGACCGTTGCCAACAGGCCCGGCCGGAACCAATCACGTGATGGACGCGTTGCAATTCTCATCGTGTCATTACATCCGCGGCCAACCAGATTGCAACCCAGCCACCCACCGATCAAAACACGCGTCCCAACCAGTTGGAAAACCCGGGCCGAAGGGGGCGTGATATCACCCCGATTGTCCGGACTCTGTCGACGCCTCGTCACCGTGAACACCCCAGGCCCGGATCACCGCGCTGTTGTCGTCGTCGCCGTAACCGGCCGCCTCGACCCCGCCCAGCAACGCCTCGTGCACCCCTGACAACGGCAGTCCCACGCCGAGATTCCGGCCCGCCTCGAGAATCAATCGGACGTCCTTGAGATGCTGGCTGAGTCGAGCCTGGGGTTCGAACCGTCCCGAGATCATCTTTTGACCCTTGTCGTCCATCGCCCGCGACCAGGCCGGACCAGCTTGCAGGCACCGGAGTGCCAGGTCCAGGTCGAGACCGAAACCGTCGGCCAGCGCCAGACCCTCGGCCAGAGCAGCGCGATTGAGTCCCAGCACGAGGTTGACCACCAGTTTCATTCGCGAGCCACTGCCACAGTCACCGACATGGAACACCTGTGAGGTGAATGTCTTCAACAGGTCACCACACGCAACGAACGCGTCGTGGCTGCCCCCGGCCATCACCACCGCCGTCCCTTCACGGACATGACGGCTCGATCCCCCGACAGTGGCATCCAGGTAAGAAACACCCCGCTCGGCCAATCGTCTCCCCGTCTTGGCCTGGTTTTCGGGATCGCCGGTCGTGGTATCGATCACGATCGTGCCACTGGCGAGCGAGTCACCGGATTCCCCGAGCACTTCGGCCACGACCCGGTCATCCGGCAGGCTCAGGATGACTCGCCCGCACTCCAGTACCGCGGCCGGTCCGTTGGCGGCAACTCCCCCCATCTCGACCAACGCCTCGCGCGCGGGTTCGTGAACGTCCCAGCCTATGACCGGGACACCGGCAGCGAGCAACCTGGTGGCAATTGCCTGGCCCAGCAGCCCGGCGCCCACCAACCCAACCATCTCGTGCCCCGGATGTTCTCCAACCGTGTCCATCAGTCTCCTCGCATTGGCCTCGGGCTGACCGCGGTGCCAGTGATCACACCGGGTGGAATTTTGCAGAGAATCATACCCAGCCGGAGGCCAGGCCGGTAGAATTCTGTCGCTGCGGTGTTCGACTCGCCAGACGCGAAGAGGAGAACACCCGATGGTGACTAACGCAAACCAAGACAACGTGGCGCTGCTGGATCGTCTCCGGCTGCAACTGGTTCCGGGTGTCGGCCCCCGGGTGCTGCAACTGCTGTTGGAGCACGTGGGCGGCGCGACGGAGATCCTGGCCACCTCGCGGCACAGGCTGCTCGAGGTCCCGCACGTCGGCCACAACGTGGCCGATGGAATTGTCCGGGCAATCAGTCGTGGGGAGGCCCGCGAAATCGTCGACCGCTGCCGTTGCCTGGGAATCTCGTTGATCGAACGAGGCGACCCGGCCTACTCTCCCCTGCTCGAAGAGATCCCCGATCCGCCCGACCTGCTCTACCTGAAGGGACAATTCGAACCGGTCGACCAGGTGGCGGTGGCGATCGTCGGCAGTCGGCGGTGCACGGCCTACGGCCGGCGAATGACCGAGGTCCTGGCCGGTGGATTGGCGCGAGCCGGGCTGACGATCATCAGTGGCCTGGCCCGGGGCATCGACGGAGTGGCTCACCGGGCTGCCCTGGCCGCCGGCGGACGCACCATCGCGGTGATGGCAACCGGCGTGAACCGCATCTATCCGCCCGAACACACCGAGTTGGCCGAAACGATCAGCCATTTCGGAGCGATCCTCACCGAGGCACGACTCGACCAGGGACCCCTGCCCGGACTGTTCCCACAGCGCAACCGCATCATCAGTGGCCTGTCCGTGGCCGTGGTCGTCATCGAGGCGGGTCGGCGCAGCGGCGCCCAGCACACCGCACGGCACGCGATCGAGCAGGGCCGCGACGTGCTGGCAATGCCCGGACCCGTGGACAGCCTGGCCAGCCAGGGGTGCCATGACCTGCTACGAGATGGTGCCCGGCTGGTCACCTGCGTCGACGACGTCCTCGAGGAACTGGGGCCACTGATGAAACCGGTGCAAATCGGGACAGCCCCACCAATCCACATCCCCCGCGAACTGACCCTGGATGACCGTGAAAGGCAGGTACTGGAAATCGTGGGTCCCGATCCACGTCACCTGGATGAACTGCTCCGGGGCTCGCCACTGGATGCATCGACCACCCTGGCCGTGCTGACCGGGCTGGAACTCAGGCGATTGGTCCGACGGTTGCCGGGATCG
This sequence comes from uncultured Planctomycetaceae bacterium, assembly GCA_963933195.1. GTDB lineage: Bacteria > Planctomycetota > Planctomycetia > Planctomycetales > Planctomycetaceae > UBA8437. The sequence goes on along the minus strand of CAWVUS010000149.1, from coordinate 7,617 downwards.
TATATCGTCCGGGCCGGCTGACCACGCGATGATTCCCATCGCCGGACCCGACCGGCTTTGCTACCATCCCCGCCCGCAACAGCCGGTGCAGTCCACGCAAGGAACCCCGACGATGGCACGTCGACGATCTCGCCCAGGTAACAGTTTCGGTGTCATGAGCCTGGGGCTGCTGGCCCTGGTTGCGATCGGGTGGCTGGGATGGCGTGGTGGCTGGTGGCCGGTCGACGTGGCACCGGCCGCAACGAATCCAGCGATATCGGAAACACCACTGGAACAGTCCCGCCGCGCCGCAGAACTCGAAACACAGGTCGTACTGCCCAACCAATTCGAACCCCCCATCACGACGCCTTTGCCCGCACCGCGCGTGGTCGCCGGGTCGGAGTCGTCGTTCCCGACAGCCACGGCCGCGAGTTGGCGACCGACCGGATCACAGCCAACCGGACAACAGTTGGCGTCGGTTGCCAGTTCACCAGCGCAACCGGCCGGCACACCACGGATTGAGCCGGTCGCCACCGGATTGGATCCGGCAGGCCCCAGGACACTGACAGAAATCGATGCCCTGATCGCCGACGGTGATCTTGTCGCCGCCCACAAGGCGCTGTCCTGGATCTATTTCCAGCAACCCGGGGAGCGGCCGAAGATTTCCGAGCGAATCGAGCGCACCGCCGGGGCCGTTTTCTTTTCACCCCGTCCTCACATCCTGCCGGCCCACACGCTCCAACCGGGCGACTCGTTGGCGGCGATCGCTCCCCGTTACAAGATCGGTTGGCAGTACCTCGCGGCACTCAACCACGTCAGCCCACGCAAGATCCGGTCCGGCCAGACGCTCAAGGTCGTCCGCGGCCCATTCCGGGTGGTCGTGGATCTCAGCGAATTTTCACTGGTGGTCCGAACCCGGTCCGAGTACGTCCGTCGCTTCCAGATTGGCATTGGCCGAGACCACTCGACACCCCTGGGCCGCTTCCGCGTTCTCCGCAAGGTCCCCGACCCGCAATACACCGATCCCGACGGTCGGGTGATTCCGGCCGCGGTGCCCGAGAATCCGCTGGGCCGGTTCTGGATCGACCTGGGCGAGGGATACGGAATCCATGGGACCAACCAACCCGAATCGGTAGGCCGTGCCGAATCGCGGGGATGTCTCCGGTTGCGCAACAACGACATCCAGTTGCTGTACGGGATGCTCGTGACCGGTTGTGAAGTGGTGATCCACCGCTAAGATGGCGGGCTGTTGATCCCCTCACCTATCCCCAGATCCCGGTTCACCGGGGCCGGTGTCACCATGTTCGATCGCGACGCACTGATCTCGCTGTTTCACGAGCGGGCCCTCAAGTTTGGTGAATTCACTCTCGTCAGTGGACGCACCTCGACCTACTACCTGGACAGCAAGCAAATCACGCTGCACGCGCAGGGACTGCGACTGGTCTGCGAAGGGTTGCTGGAATTGCTGGCCGACGTGGAATACGACACGGTCAGCGGAATGTCGATCGGGGCCGATCCGATCATCGGTGGCCTGCTGACGGTCGCGGCTGAGCGCGGTGTGGCCATGGAAGGACTCCTGGTCCGCAAGGAAGCCAAGGGACACGGGACGGGCCAATACGTCGAGGGGCCAGCCGGAGAGGGATCGCGGGTGATCGTGATTGACGACGTGGTCACCACCGGTGGCAGCGCGATGCAGGCTGTGAATCGAATCGAGGACTACGGAGCCAACGTGGTGCAGGTGGTGGGCATCGTTGACCGGCTGGAGGGCGGTGCGGCGACATTCGCCGAACGCGACCTTCCCTTCAGTAGCCTGTTGACCATCGAGGATTTCGGGATCACTCCACCCGAAGACGTCTGAGGATGCCCCGGCAACGCGACACACCTGCCAGGCCATGACCATGAGGCCGAACAGCTGATGAGCGACCCGACGACACTACCACTGTACGATTCTTCCGCCGCCGATGCGGTTCTTGACCCTGACGCACGGGCTGGCGTCGTCGATCGACTGCTGGACGCTCGAACCAGGCTCTGCCAGGACGCCGACGGATCCATCGCGTCCGACACGTTCGATCCACTCGACATCGATTTCGTCGATTGGCCAACCCGGCTGTTGGAAAACGAGGCCGAGCTGATCCGGATCGAACAGACCGGCAAGGAATTCCGCGAGCAGGCCGACGAGATCGTCTTGCTGGGCATCGGGGGATCGTCGATGGGCCCCCGCGCACTGTTCTCGGCCCTGTGCGACCCACTGCACAACGAGAGGTCTCGAGACGCCCGTCACAATGCCCCGCGAATCTATTTCGAGGGTGACAACCTGGACAACAACGCCCTGGTCGCACTCCTGGACCGCCTGGCTCAAATCTCTGACCAGAAGTGGCGTCTGCTGGTGACCAGCAAGTCGGGCAGCACGATCGAAACGGCCATCTCGTTACGGGTGTTCCTGGCGGCACTGGAGGCACGACTGGGGGACACCCAACAGGTGGCCGAATCGCTGGCCGTGGTGACCGGTGCCCAGAGCCTGCTGAGAGACCTCGCCAACGAGATGGGGTGCGCGAACATCTTCACGCTGCCCGAAGCGATCGGCGGCCGTTTCTCGGTCCTCACATCCGTTGGCCTGTTGCCGGCATCCATCCTCGGACTCAATATCCGCAGGCTGCTCGAAGGAGCCGCGGCCATGACCCGGGTGTTTCGCGAGGCCGACGCGGGACACAACCCGGCACTGGATCACGCGGCCACGTGCATCACCGCCGAAGAACATCATGGGATGACCGTGAGGGTGCTCAGCGTCTGGTCCAAGGCCCTGGAATCGCTGGGACTGTGGCACGACCAATTGCTGGCCGAAAGCCTGGGCAAGGACGGACGTGGCGCCACCCCGTTGACGGCCGTCAACACCCGTGACCTGCACAGTCGCGGGCAACAGCACCAGGATGGCCGCCGGGACAAGTTGATCACCAACGTGCTGATCGATGAACCACGGACCACCCCGCTGGTGATCCCGGCCCGGGTCAACGACATCGACGGACTGAACCGACTGGCCGGACGCACTCTGCACGACGTGCTCGAGGCGGCCGTGCGTGGCACCAACCGGGCCTACGCCGAGGACGCCCGTCCCACCACCGATATCCGGCTGCCCCGCCTCGACGAATTCACCATGGGAGCCATGTTGCAGATGCTGATGCTGGCCGTCACTCTCGAAGGATACGCCACCGGCATCAACCCGTTCGGACAGCCCGGTGTCGAGAGCTACAAGCGACACATGAAAAGTGAACTGGGCCGCTAGGACACCCTGGGGCCGCACCCGACAGGAGACACCCGCCCATGGCGACCACTGTGACCTTCCTGGGACATGGCACGTTCCTGGTCGAGACCAATGGAACACGTGTGCTGATCGACCCGTTCCTGACCGAAAACCCGTCAGCCTCGATGACCGCCGAAGAGGTGCCGGCCGATGTGATTATTCTCAGTCACGGACACGGTGACCACGTCGGGGACGCGATCAACGTGGCCAACCGAACCGGGGCCCTGGTGATTGCCAATCACGAGATCGTCGAGTGGCTGACCGGGCAGGGAGTGACCACCACGCACGCCCAGCACATCGGCGGCCAACACGTCTTCGATTGGGGAACCGTCAAGCTGACGATCGCTCACCACGGCTCCATGCTGCCCGACGGCTCCGACGGCGGCAATCCCTGTGGCATCCTGTTGAAGCTGACAGACGGCACGATCTACCACGCCGCCGACACCGGCTTGTTCTACGACATGAAGCTGATCGGGGAGGATGGCATCGACCTGGCCATCCTGCCAATCGGCGACAACTTCACGATGGGTCCCGACGACGCCCTGAAAGCCGTCAAGCTGATCGAGCCCCGGCGGGTGATCCCCGACCACTATGACACGTGGCCGTTGATCGCCCAGGACGCCGCTGCCTGGGCCGAGCGGGTCCGGGCCGAAACCTCCACCGAACCGCTCGTACTGCAACCGGGCGATTCGTGTGAACTGGGCGAGTGAGATCCGCCGGACCAACCGGCTACTCCGGTATCAACACCTGGATTTCATCCTCGACCACCCGTACCTCGTAGCAGTCGGTCTTGAGATCCGATTCCGGGTTGTCCAGCCAGGTGCCGTCGGAGATGCAAAACCGCCAGGCGTGCCATGGGCAGGTGACCTGGTTGTCCTCGACCCAGCCGGTCGCCAACGAGGCTCCCATGTGGGGACAACTGTCATTGATGGCGTGGTAGGTGCCGTCCTTGAAGAAAACGGCGACCATGCGACCGGAGACCGCAAACGCTCGCCCCTCACCCTCGGGGACCTCATCCGTCCTGGCCACAGTCTGAAATTCTGCCATCGTCTTGCACCTCCTCGCCTGGTCCCGGGACTTCCAACCTCTCCCGCACCCGGAACGAACGCGGCCCGAGTATAGACATCCCCGGCTCGGGTGTCCCTCTCGGTTGACCTCGGGGAGACTCGTGAGAGAATCGATGCTGACCGGGCCCGGACGCCCCGTCACCTGTTACACACTCACCCCAGATTGGATACTCCGATGAAACAAAACCCGGTCAAGGCGGCCCTGCAAGCCGGCCACCCACAGGTTGGTACGTGGCTGAGCCTGGGCAACGTCTACGCAACCCGTTTGATGGCCCGTGTCGGGTTTCCATGGCTGACACTCGACATCGAGCACTCACCGATCGATTGGAGCGACGCGGCACTCGTCTTTGGTGCGATCGCCGACGCCGGCTGCGTGCCGCTGGCACGGGTTCCTCGAGGCGATCATGACCTGATCAAGCGAGTTCTCGATGCCGGAGCCCATGGCATCGTGGTGCCGATGGTCGACACGGTGGAACAAGCCAAATCGGCGATCGCCGCGGCCAAGTATCCACCGGTGGGAGACCGCTCGGTGGGTGGCGGACTGCACGCGATCAACTTCGACGCCGCCGCCGGGGACTACTACGAGCAAGCCAACGACAACATCCTCGTCGTGCTCCAGACCGAGTCTCCCGAGGGTGTCGAGAACGCCCCGGAGATCTACAGCCTCCCGGGCGTCGACGCCATCTTCGTCGGACCCAACGACCTGAGATTCCAGATGCGAGAAGATGATGGAACGTTTCCGTCACCCGAGGAACACGAGGCAATGATGCAACGGGTACTGGCCACCGGCAAGGAGGTCGGCACACCGGTTGGACTGCACGTGCAAACGGCTGACGATGTTCGTCGTCGCATCGATGAAGGCTGGCAATTCATCGCGATCGGCAGCGAATTGAAGATGATGCTCAATTCGGCCCAGCAGATCGTCACGGACCTCAGCCTGGAAACCGAGGCGGCTGACCTGGCGAGGTACTAGTCTCCCCGGGTCCTGTCATTGAATTCGTGAGAATTCACAGGCGCGAGCCATGCGACGCGACGATTCCCATCGTGTCGCCGTTCTGTGCGAGTACGGCTCGCTGAACGGCGGAGAACATTCGCTGCTGGCACTCGTGCCAGCCATCCGCGAACGTGGGTGGGATCCGCTGGTGCTGGCGCCCCCGGACGGTGAACTGGCGATGGCCCTGGCCGATCGCCAGATCGAGCACCACGCGTTCTCGATCAACGACGATCGGGAGTCAGCCGTCGAACGACTCGCGGCCCTCGTCGAGAACACTGGTGCCCGGCTTCTGCACGCCAACAGCCTCGCAATGTGTCGCCTGTCCGGCCGACTGGCCCGAGAGACCGGTTGCCCAACCACCGGTCACCTCCGTGACATTCTCAACCTGTCCTCGACCGCGCTGGCCGACATCAACACCAACCGCTTCCTGCTAGCCGTGTCGCACGCCACCCGTGACCATCATGTCGCCGCCGGACTCGATCCCGACCGCACCCGGGTCGTCTACAACGGAATTGACACCAGGGTTCACCAGGCCCCGCAACGGAAGCCGGGATGGTTGAGGCACGAATTGAACATCACCCGGGACAGTTGCCTGGTGGCAACCATCGGCCAGATCGGTCTCCGTAAGGCCCTCGACGTCCTGGCCGAAGCCGCCACACTCGTGAACCACGATATCGATTACGTGATCGTCGGCCGACGGTATTCACAAAAGCCCGAGAGCATCGCGTTCGAGGAATCCGTGTTCGAGAGGTTTGCACAGGCAGCGCCCACCGGCCGGGTTCACCGGCTGGGCTACCGCGAGGACGTCCCCGAGTTGCTCGCCGAAGTCGATGTGCTGGTCCACCCGGCTCGCCAGGAACCACTGGGCCGTGTTCTCCTGGAAGCCGCTGCCTCCGGACTCGCGATACTGGCTACCGATGTCGGCGGCACCGGCGAAATCCTCGCCGACGGTCGCTCGGCGATCCTGGTGCCCGGGAATGATCCTGCAGCACTTGCCGGCGGACTCGACACACTGGTCGATGATGCACCGTTGAGAGCCAGGCTGGGGACCACGGCACTGGCAGACGTCCGGTCACACTTCCCGATCGCCGCAGCAGCCGAGCAACTGGTCGGTGCCTGGCGAGACGCACTGGCCGAATCGGCCTAGTTGTCGTGGAACTCCGGCCACCGATCCCAGGAGTAGCCCCACTCCATCCACATCCTCAGGAACGACCACAGCATCCGCATCCGTCCCAGTGACTTCGTCGGCAACTTCTCCTGCCGTGACACCGAAGCCTGGGCAACGTCGGCCAGGTTCCACCGGGATGCCAGGTGACCGCTGATGCCGTCGGCAGTCAGATCGGCGTCGCCGCCGTCGGCAAGCAGTCCGGCGGCGTGAGCCGTCACGAACAACTCGAACAGCTTGCCCCGGTAGGGATCCAGTTCCAACGGACGCGTGGTCGCTTCCGCGTCGAGCAACAAAGACTCGATCCGATCGACGATGTCTCCGGCCAAGGCGGTCAAGCCTGCGTCCTGGTTACCGAGGTTGGTGTGTGGGGTGTTCACGGTCTCGATCCGGTCCGGACAACGTCATCATTCCTCGTGGTATTCCAGACTAGGGAACCAGGAAGAATAATCCAGTCATCACCCCGGCCTGTGCGGCCGCCGCCTCGGCATTCCACGGAACCTGGTACAGCAACATCGGAGCCGGTTCGCCCGGCCGATACCAGCCCAGGGAGTAGGTCTTCTTGAGTATCGGATCGATCGTCATCTGGTAGGGCAGGCCTATCAACTGGGTGCCAAACCGATGGGCTGAAACGAACGGCTGGAGCAATTCGTGGTGAGTGTGTCCGTGTCGTTCGAGGGGCGGATCTTCGAAGTACAGTGGGAAGTGATACAGGTCACTGGGTTTCCACCGAAAGACCTGGGACTCGAAAACACGTGCCGGAAAATCACCGTCATCGAGTTTCAATTCCTCGGGTTTTCGGTTCACCGGCGGCTGGCCCAAAGGCGAGTAATCCTGGAAGGGACGGATCGAGGTGATCTTGCGCAGCTTCTTCGGATCGTTGGCAGCTCCACCCTCAGCCGGCTTGGACCTCTCCTGAGACACCTTCGCAACTGACTTCTGCAGTGTTGGCTGCGGTGTTGGGAGCACCTGCCGCGGGACTTCGACAGCCTCTTTGGCCGGAAGCACTACCGACGAGTCCAGGACTCGTCGGGCAGGAGGGGGCACCGGAGCCTTGATCACCGGAGCCTTGATCACCGGAGCCTTGATCACCGGAGCCTTGATCACCGGAGCC
>CAWVUS010000148.1:0-12763 GCA_963933195.1 uncultured Planctomycetaceae bacterium | reverse complement strand
GATGAGTACCACGAAAGCTTACAGTCGAAGTCGCCGGATGTTCCTGGCGTCGTTGCTGGGAACTGCCGGAGGCACGGCCGGGCTGTGTGCCCTGCTGGCCGAAGACAAGGACAAGGCGACGCGGAAAGACCCCTACGTGGGGAAGCGTCGCAGAAGGAGGTTCCAGCCGATGCTCGGGGCGGGTGAAAAGATCCGGATCACGAAACTCGAGACCCTGAAGGTCCAGCCGCGGTGGTTGTTCCTGAAGGTCCACACCGATGCAGGGATTGTCGGGCTGGGTGAGCCGGTGGTCGAGGGGCGGGCCAGCACGGTGGCCGCCGCGGTCAAGCAGCTCGAGACGTACCTGGTCGGCAAGGACCCCAGGTCGGTGGTGCACCACTGGCAGGCGATGTACCGCCACGCCTTCTACCGTGGTGGACCGGTGTTGACCAGTGCCATCAGCGGCATCGACATGGCACTGTGGGACATCAAGGGCAAGGCGCTGGGCGTGCCCGTTTACGAACTGCTCGGTGGGCCGACCCGCAGTCGCGTTCGCGTTTACGCGCACGCGTCGACCCCCGAAGCGATCAGGGCTCGATCCGAGGAAGGGTTCACGGCATTCAAGACTGGTGTGTTCAAGCACCGCCCGGCACGGATTGTCGAAACCCCCGGCTTCGTCAAGCGGGCGGCCAAGCGGTTCGAGGAGCTTCGAGAAGCCGCCGGGGACGAACGGGATATCGGTATCGATTTCCACGGGGCGATCAGTCCCCAGACGGCCAAGCTGTTGATCAAGGCGCTGGAACCGTACCAGCCGATGTTCATCGAGGAACCGGTACAGTGCCAGAATGTTGACGTGATGGCCGATATCGCGCGGGGCACTCACCTGCCGATCGCCACCGGCGAACGCATCTTCACCAAGTGGGGGTTTCGCGAATTGCTGGAGAAAGGTGCCGCATCGATCCTGCAGCCGGACATGTGCCATGCCGGCGGGATCACCGAGGTCCGGTTGATCGCCGGGATGGCCGAGAGTTATTACGCGGCGATTGCCCCGCACAATCCACTGGGCCCCATTTCGCTGGCCGCCGGGATCCAGTTGGCCGGTGCGATTCCCAACTTCCTGTGCCAGGAGCAGGTGCACCTGGGAGACGGGTACATCAAGCAGCCTTTCAAGGTGCGTGATGGCTACATCGATTTGCCCGGCGGGCCGGGACTGGGTGTCGAGTTGGACGAGGATGCGCTGAAGGAGAAGATCGGACACGACTGGCGCAATCCGCAATCCTATGACGCCGACGACGGGTCGGTGGTGGATTGGTAGAGCATGCCCCTGCCTGGTTGCTGTTGAGCGGCAGCGTGTTCCCTCTCAGTTGAAGCTGGTAACCTGTCGGGACAAGATCATTCGAAGTCGTGATTGAACGGAGATTGCATCGTGGGTCGTCTGAACGTGCTGTCGACGGGAATGTTGGTCCTGCTGTTGGCCGGTGTGGCCGGGGCCGAGAACTGGGCGCGATTCCGGGGTCCTGATGGCAAGGGCATCAGCACGCAGAAGGGCTTGCCGGTCACCTGGACCGACAAGGACTACAAGTGGAAGGTCGCCGTACCCGGCCTGGGGCACTCGTCTCCTTGTGTCTGGGAGAATCACATCTTCCTGACCTCGGCTCTCGACAAGGGCGCCACGCGGTTGGTGCTGGCTGTCGAAGCCGCGACCGGCAAGGTGTTGTGGACCGATAAGCTGGCCTCCAAGACCCACGAGAAGCATTCGCTGAACAGCTACGCGTCGGGGACGCCCGCCAGCGATGGCAAGCGGGTCTTCGTGTTGTTCTCCACCAACGAGGACACGGTCGTTCGGGCTTATGATTTTGCGGGGAAGCGGTTGTGGCAGACCGATGTCGGCAAATTCTACAACCGGCATGGTCACGGCTGCGGCACCTCGCCAATTGTCTGGAAAGACACGGTGATCGTTGCCAGCCAGCACGATGGCCCGTCGGTGATCGCCGGTCTTGACGCCGCCACCGGAAAGATCCGCTGGCGTTCCGAGCGGAAGGTCAAGCTGACAGCCCACTCGACGCCGGTGATTTTGGAGCGCGAGGGCAAGCCGCCGCAGATGTTCACCAGCAATACCGGAGATGGCCTGGCCAGCTTCGATCCTCGTACCGGCAAGTTGCAGTGGCGCGCCAACCTGTTCACGTCGCGAGCGGTCAATTCGCCGGTGATCGCCGGCGACCAGGTGATGGCGATTACCGGTGGTGGCGGCAGCGGCAAGCAACTGTTTTCCGTTCCCGTTGACCAGACAGGTGAGGTGACAGCCGAGAAGGTGGCCTGGACCAGCAATCGCAACCTGCCCTATGTCCCGACGCCGCTGGCGTTCGGCAAACACCTGTACTTCTGGTGCGACAACGGGGTGGTCAGTTGTCTGGAGGCCAAGACGGGCAAGGCGGTCTGGACCGAACGCGTCGGCGGAAAGTTCTGGGCCAGCCCGATCTGTGTCGACGGCAAGATCTACAACATCAGCGACAAGGGAGAGGCGATCGTGATCGCCTCGGGCACCAAGTTCAAAGTGCTCGGCAAGTCCCAGGTTGGTGAGCAGGTCCATGGCACGCCGGCGGTTTCCGGGGGACGCATGTTCTTGCGGGGCTTCGAACACCTGTACTGCCTGGAAGCCAAGTGATCGAAATACTGCCGCGGAATTCGCGAAAATTCTGGCGGCGGCCCGGAGTGTTGATCCCGAAAGTCCCGGTGGGATCAAATTGCTGCTGACCTGTTCGGGTCGGCTGTTCTACAATCCGCGACCCTGTTTGCCCGTGTGGCATCGGGATGGTCAGTGGATTGTGGAGTCAGACGCATGTCACATCGCCCAGGCGTTGGCAGCCTGTTGTCTCGTGTTCTGTTTGCGGCAATTGCCGTGCTGTTTGGATCACGAATTGTTCTTGCCGCCGAACCGCCACAGCCGCAGTTCATGCTGGAGAAGTTCCAACCTCTTCAAGCCGATGTCGACTTCGAGAAACCCGAACCGGCCGACGTCGCCATGTGCCGCGTCCAGATTGACCGGGGTCGCGGTCATACCGGCTGGAAGGTGCTGGGTCCGGCGGGACAGGTGCTGCGTCGATTTCTTGACACCAACGGCAACAACCTGGTCGACCAGTGGCGATATTTTCAGAATGGCGTCGAGGTCTACCGCGACATCGACAGCAATCACAACGGCAAGGTGGACCAGGCCAGGTGGTTGAACATCGGGGGGTCCCGGTGGGGAATCGATTCGAACGAGGACGGCCGGATTGATTCGTGGCGGCGGATCTCGGCAGAAGAGACCAGTCGCGTGGCGGTGGAGGCCCTGTTGCGGAGGGATGTGTCGCTACTGCAAACGATCCTGATCACCAAGCAGGACACCCAGGCCCTGGGCCTGTCACAGAAAATGGCAACGGCATTGCTGGCAGCGGTGGATGATCCCTCTGCCCGGTTGAACAAGAGTCCTGCCCTGGCGGCCGGGACGCGCTGGATTCGATTTGATTGTTCGCAACCGGGAGTGATTCCCGCGGACGAGGGCAAGGCCGTGCGTGACCTGGAGGTCTACGAAAGTGCCCTGGCGATCGTCGATGCCGGAGGCAAGAGCGGCCTGATCCAGATTGGCGAACTGGTCAAGGTGGGACAGGTCTGGAAGTTGACCTCGATTCCGGTTCCGCTGGCCGGAGACACGGTCCAGGTGACCGCCGGAGGCGTGTTGTTGCAGCCGGCCGCACCGAGTGTCGCGGTGACCACGCCGGGTGTCACACCAAAAATGCAGAAACTGCTCGACCAATTGCGAGAACTCGACAGTTCTCCCCCGACGGCCGGCACTCCTGCCGCGTTGTCGAGTTACCATTCTCGTCGCAGCGACGTCCTGGGTGGTTTGAGCGTGGCGGCGGCGACGGCTTCGGAACGGGATCAGTGGTCCAGGCAATTGATCGACAGCCTGGTGTCGTTGGTGCAGTCCGGAACATGGCCCGAGGCGCTGCAACGATTGGCGGTCGAGGAGACCCGGTTGAAACGAAGTGATCCGAAAGGTGCGATGGTTCCGTTTACTGCCTATCGACACCTGCTGGCACGCCACCACCTGTTGATGGCGAATGCGACCGAGCAGGCCGCACAATTGAAAGTTCAGCAACGGTGGCTGGCCGACCTGGAGGTGTTCATCACCAACTATCCCCAGGCCGAGGACACTCCCGAGGCGATCTGGCACCTGGGGACGGCGAATGAATTTGCCGCCCGGGTCGACGGAGCCAAGACCTGGTACACGAAGTTGGCGCGTCAATACGGACGGACTCCGGCCGGTGAGCGAGCAGCCGGAGCGCTGCTGAGATTGGACCTGAAGGGCAAGCCACTTGTTGTGTCCGGAAAGAGCCTGGGCAACACAACCGTTCGCAGCGATGCCTATCGCGGCAAGGTCCTGCTGATGGTGTACTGGGCCACCTGGTGCAAGCCATGCACCGAGGAACTGCCGGGGCTGCAGGCGTTGTATGCTCAGTACCGGGCAGGTGGTTTTGAGATTCTCGGCGTCAATGTCGACCTGGACAGTAAACCCGTCCCGGCTTACATCGCGGCGAATCGCATCACCTGGGCCACGCTGCATGAACCCGGTGGCCTCGACAGTCGTTTGGCCCGGCAACTCGGGATTCTCTCGTTGCCGACCATGGTGCTGGTCGATAGACGTGGAAACGTGATCAGCACCGAGATGACCCTGGCGGATTTGAAAACCGAGTTGCCCAAGTTGCTACAAACAGCCGCCAGTGCCGCGACACCCTGAACTCGTCCGGGTGTTTCTTTACTCCACGACCCCCCGTCTACAGAATAGATGCCATGGCGACACCGGGAATCCTGAAGGGCATCGAGAACTCGGTGCGTGGCGCGGTGAAACGGGCGGTGATCAATCATCATCGTCGTGGCGACACCGTGTTGTTCAGCGACACGACGCTGCGTGACGGCGAGCAGATGCCCGGCGCGACACTCGAACCCCACGAGAAGTTGCAGATTGCCCGGGCACTCGAGGCCGCTGGCGTTCATTCGCTGGACGCGGGATTTCCCGCATCCTCGCAGGCCGACATCGAGGCGATCCGCCTGATGATCGGTGAAATCAAGGGGCCGGTTCTGACGGCATTGTGCCGTACGGTTCGAGGTGACATCGATGCGGCCGAAGAGGCTCTATCGGACAACCCGCGTCACAAGCGAGGCGTCAGCCTGTTCTGTGGCACCAGTCCGCTGCACCGCGAGCACAAGTTGCGGAAGGACCGGTCGGAGGTTCTTGAACTGGTCACCGATACGGTGGGATATGCCAGTAGCAAGTTTGACATCGTGGCGTTTAGCCCCGAGGACGCCAGCCGGACCGAGCCCGAGTTCCTGGTGGAATGCTACACGGCTGCGATCGAGGCGGGAGCCACCACGATCGGCTTCCCGGACACCGTTGGCGTGATGACACCGGAAAAGGTGCGGGAGATCATTCGCTACATCCAGGACAACGTGGCGAATCTTGACCGGGCCCTGCTGGCGGTCCATTTTCACAACGATCTCGGGCTGGCGGTCGCCAATACCCTCGCCGGTGTGCAGGAGGGGGCCAACGTGATCCAGTGCACGATCAACGGCATTGGTGAACGGGCCGGCAACGCGTCGCTGGAAGAGGTGGCCATGGCCTTACACCTCAACCAGGAACAGTACGGCGTCAAGATGAAGATCGATACGACCAAGCTGTACGACCTGACTCAACTGGTTGCCAAGTTGACCGGTATCGGCCTCTCGCCGATGAAGCCCGTCGGCGGCGACAACATTTTTGCCACCGAGGCGGGGATTCACCAGGATGGGCTGTTGAAGAACCCCGACACCTACTTGCCCTATCGACCCGAGGCGATTGGCGCGAAGGGAATCCGGCTGGTGCTGGGCCGGCACAGTGGCCGGCGGGCCGTTGCTCACCGGTTGCAGGAACTGGGCATGGAATTGTCCGACGAGCAGGTGCTGGAAGTACTCGACGGGATCAAGGACGTTCCCAAGGGTGTCTCGATCGATGACGAGTTGCTCGGGCAGATCGCCCGCCGCGTGACCGGTACGACGGCGTAGTTGTCGGACCGTCGCTGGAAGCGACTCAGCCCAGGATCTCGGAAATCGGCTTTCCGCCGTCGACGATTTTCAACGGGCGGCCACCCGGTGTGTACAGTTCCTTGTCGGCGTCGATCTTCATGGCGTGACAAATGGTCTGGAACAGGTCCTCGACCGAGACGGCCCGGTCGACCAGTTCCTGCCCGTTGGCGCTGGTCTTGCCGACGACGCGGCCACCCTGGATTCCGGCACCGGCGAGCAACAGGTTGAAGTTGCGAGCCCAGTGGTCTCGACCCGGCGCGGGTGTCTTGCTGTTGATTTTCGGTGTCCGTCCGAATTCTCCGGCGACGATCACGAGCGTCCGCTCCAGCAGGCCACGTTGTTTCAAGTCTCCCAGCAGCGAGGCGACTCCGCGGTCCACTTCACCGGCGGCCGGCTTGATGCGGGTGAACAGGCGGTTGTGCATGTCCCAGCCGCCCTTGCTGACCTCGACAAATGGCACACCCGATTCGATCAATCGACGTGCCACGAGCAATCCCTGTCCAAACCGGTTCTTGCCATAGGCCTGTTGCCGGGCAGCGGGTTCTCCGTCGAGCTTGAAGGACTTGAGCTTGGGCGAGGTCATCAGGCGTCGAGCCCGTTCGTACAACACGCGATGCTCTTCGACCAGTGCTGCTGCTCCTGCCGCCGAGAGGTCGGCGTCCTGGGCCTTGAGCAATGCGAGGCGTCGCGAGACACGGGGCGAGGTGACAGCGGTTGCTGCGTTGGCCGGAAGTTGGCCGGCCCGGTTGATGATAAAGGGAGCCACGTTGACCCCAAGGAAGCCACTGCTGAGTGTCTTGCCAATGCTGACAAAGTTGGGGAGATCGGAATTGACGTCGCCCAGTTCGCCGGCGACGACGGATCCAATGTTCGGATGTTTTTCGGGGGTGCCCATTCGGCGGCCGGTGTGCAGGTGGTAGGTACCACGTGCGTGCGCGGCTTCCCTGCCGACCATCGAGCGAATGATGGCAACCTGTCGCAGCGCCTTGGCCATTCTGGGCCAGTGCTCGGCAATGGAGATGCCCGGCAGGGCCGTCTGGATCGCCTTGGTCTCACCGCCATTGGCGGTGCCCGGCTTGGGGTCCCAGGTTTCCATCTGGCTGGGAGCTCCGCCCAGCCAGACCAGGATGCACGCCCGTTGCTGTTGCTTGAGTTGTTCGGCGTGAAGACCCAGTGGTGCCAGCAATGAGGCAATCGAGAGACCCAGGGCGTGGCGACGTGTGACCGGAACGTCCGGTGAACACTGTTGAAGAGAGGAGGTCATGGAAGGCTCCGGGTGGTCCGCTGGTTCAACGCTTGGTGAGAAACTCGGTCGAGTTGACCAGTACCCACAGTAGATCCTCGACGGCTTCGGTCCGGTTGGTCACGTCCCGGAGATGCTTCAGGCCGCGGGCGAATTCGCCGTCGGTGGGTCGGCGGGCAAGGACGGCGAGATAGAGTTGAGCGAGCAGGGGGCGGGGCTGCTTGATGGTCAGCAACCGCTTGGTGAGCCGGCCCGTGTTGAGCTTTTTCTGCAGGACCGGGTTGTTCATCAGGAACAGGGCCTGCTGGATGGTTCCCTCGAGATCTCTCTGGGGAATGGACGGGTCCTGCCGGAATTCCCGATCGACGGCCTGGCCGATGCTCCGGTCGGCTCCGGTCAGCCGCAACACGCTGGCCTTGACCTGGTCGGAGTTCAGGCGGATGGGACGGACGGCGGTGAACAATTCCTCGTCCTGGTCGATCGTCTGGATGTCACGCTGGTAGGCTCGCGAGTTCATCAGCAGGCGGAAGACCCACTTGGGATCGAACTTGCGATAGCGAAATACGGCTGCGATGCGATTGACCACCGAGGGATGCAGGCACTCCTGGTCGGGTCCCAGGCTGTCGACGGCGTAAAAGCCGTCGCCGATCAGTTCGTTCCAGATCCGGTTCACGAACGAACGGGCGAACCAGTAGTTGTCCTGGTTGTAGACCAGGTAGGCGGCGATGGCGACACGCCGTTGATGGGTGGTTAGCTTGATGGGAGGCTGTTCGCCCAGGAGAAACTTCGGTGTCATCTCGGTCTTCTTTGATGACGCGTCGAGGCTGGGCATGTAGTACTTGCCCCGCGAGAAGAACGCGGCGAGTTCATGGAACTGCTCCCGCTTCCATGAATCGAAGGGATGGTCATGACATTCGGCGCACTGGATGCTGATCCCCATGAACAGCCGCGCGGTCTGGGCGGCCAGTAATGGCGGCTTGTTTTCGAAGGCGAGGACGAAATTGTTCGGCCCGGTCTTCTGGCTCCAGTCGTCTTTCTGGTCCTTCTTCTTTTTGTCGCGGATCGGCATGGCAGAGACCAACTCGGCGACGATCGCGTCCCACGAGGCGCCCTTCTTGAACTGCGCGGTCAGCCAGTCTTCCAGCGCCTTGGGATTGGTGCGGTTCCTGTTCGCCGTCGCCTCGAAGAAGATCACGTTCTTCCAGTACCGTGCCCATTTCCTTGCGTAGGCATCTGTGGTCAACAGGCGGTCGATTAGCCGGGCACGTTTTGACGAGGTGTCATCCGCCACGAATTCGCGAACTTCCTTGGCCAGGGGCGGGCGACCGGCAAGATCAAAATGCACGCGGCGGACGAATCGTTCGTCGTCAATCAACCGGGCAAAGGATCGGTCGCGACCGACACGGTACTCGAGCGAACGATCGAGATCCGAGGAGGTGTACCGGAGGTTGGCCCCGGCGCGTCGGACCGGCATCGAATCGCGGATGGCGGCCAGGAATTGTTGCTTGTCGGCGGGGGTCTTCAGTGGCGGCAGCTTGGGTGTCTTGGCGGCGGCTTTTTTCTTGGCCACCGGGCGTCGCTTGGCACCCTTCTTGTTTTGTGCCTCCACGGTCGTTGAAGCCAGGGCGGTCAAGGCGCACAGGCACAGGGTCAACAGGCGGGCCATGCCGGAGGTGTCCCGAGAGAAGGATGTGAAGCGAGAGGGGGAGTCCGCGGGTCGTTAGCTCGATTTTACGGGCAGGAATTCCAGATTGACAAGACCGGGAGAGGGCTTGTTTCGAGGAGACGGGCATGCGCTACTGCGTGGCCAGGGATCCGACAGGTGCCAGTGATATGCCGTATGACAACCCCGCGGAATTGTTCGACGTGGTCGACGTTGAGGACCGCGTGATCGGGCAGGCGACTCGAAGCGAGGTTCACGCCCGTGGATTGCTTCACCGCGCCTCTCACGTGTTTGTCTTCAATTCCGGTGGACAGCTGCTGCTCCAACAACGATCCGCCACCAAGGATGCGCATCCGTTGTGCTGGACCTCCTCGTGCTCGGGTCACCTGGACGCTGGTGAAACGTACGAGATTGCCGCGGTTCGCGAACTGAAGGAGGAGATCGGGCTGGAAGCCGATGTCGAATTTTTGGTCAAGCTCCCGGCCGGTCCGAAGACCTCCAACGAGCACACCGCGTTGTTTCGTACGACCTCTGATGACACCCCGAGTCCGGATCCGATCGAGGTGGCGAATCTGCAGTGGGCGGACGTGGATCAGTGGTACCGGATACTGGCTGATGATCCAGAACGGTTTGATCCGCCGTTTCGTGAACTGCTCACCTGGTTTGTAGAAACCGCCGGCTAGTTGCGGTTCTTACCTTGCACGGCGTTCCGGTTTCGATCGAGCACCTTCTGCCACTGGTCGTCGTAGAGGTTGGCGTTCTGGCCGTTGACAGGATGGGTCGGCAGCCAGATGTCGGGCTGGATGGGCGCGAGCAGGTCGATGGAGTCCTGGAAACCGATGGTGCCGCCGCGAGATGCTCTCACATCTCTCAGGAATTCCTGCATCTGGTTGCGGCTGTCGAGCTTGGTGGGGATTCGCCCCGAGATCAGTATTCGCTTGTCCTCATGGGTGAGCAGGTAAGCGGCGGGAGCCACGCCGAGACCGGAGACCGGGATCGTCCGAAACGGCCACTCGTTTCCATTATTGAGCGTCTCGGCATCAACAATCCGGGTGTCCTTTGGGAGAGTCTCGCGAAGAATCGGGATGCCCGCTTTCGCGACAAAAATGAGCGGTTTGTATTTTTGGACCAGCCGCAGCACTCCTCCCGAGGACTCGGGGGCACATGATGTGAGAATGACGGCCGAGATGCTGGGGACCGTCTCGTTGAGCTGGCCCATCTGCTTTTGCAGGAATTCCAGAAAACCGGGACCGGCTGGCGGATCGACGACGATCCAACGATCGTGGTCCTGGACGACATAGATCGCGGTTTCGGAGAAGTCGCCGAGATAAAACAGTCCATCGAGAATCCGTAACGGCCGGGAGTTGAGGAAGTCACGGCCGTCGGTTGCGAACCGCTTGGCCAGCAACTGCATTTCACTGATCCCTTTGTCGAGCATCTTGTGCCATTGATTCTCGGTGACCTCGGCCGAGATGCCCTCCTCCTCTTCGGGCGTCATGGTTCCCAGCGGGTTGTCCTCGGTTGATTCGGTTGGAGCGAGACCGATTTGGGGGTGCCCGGGCAGCAGGATGTTGGGCGTGACGGTGTCACGCAGCGTTTTCAATGACTCCAGGTAATCACTGGCGTTTGATCGAAATCGTGGGGGAAGGTAGGCGCCATAGGTGCCCAGGTCGCCGGTGATGGTCGAGATGGTGTCGCCGGTAAAGAGAATCACCTGGTTGTCTCGTTTGAGTTCAAAGCACAGGCTGCCCGGGGTGTGTCCGGGAGTGGCAATTACTTTGATGCGAGTGTCACCGAGGTTGATGGTTTCACCGCCGACAAGTGGGACGTCGATTTCGGTGGCGTGGGTTTCAACATCCGGCATGTCGTAAGTCGAAAACAGTGCCTCGCGCGGGCCCCCAAGACGCAAGACGTCCACATCACCCTTGCCCGCATAAACCTGGGCCTTGGTCAATCGTGCCAGGTACATCGCGCCCAGCACGTGGTCGCCGTGAGCATGGGTCAACAGGACTTTCTTGATACGTGCCGGATCCAGTTCCAGGTACTTGACCTGTTGGAGGAGGGCCGTGCAGTCAGTCTCGAGTCCGGAATCGATCAGGATCAGACCATCAGAAGTGTCGACAACGTAGGCGACTGATGGAGTGAGTGACCCGAGCATGTAGACTCCTCGCAGGAGCTGCATGGGCTGTTTCTTGAGCGTCAGGCTGGTGTGGACTCGCGATTCGGGAGTCATCTTCCAGACGACGACGGCACAGGCGACAAGCGTGACGACGCTGATCGCCGCGAGAATGCGACTGCCGCCTTCGCGGCGGACCCGGCCGTTCATGGCGTCCCTCTTCCGCTATCCGTGAACGGAGTCACTTGGCCGCCTTGTCGGGTTCAACCACGTCGTGAACCTGGTTGAGCGTGGGGTTCTTGATCACCTGCTTGATCCCACTGGGCCAGCTGATTTCGATGCGGTCAATCACCTCGTGTTGTCCGAGTCCGAAGTGGACGGTCCGGGAGGACTGGGACAGGTAGCCACCAGCCGAATGGACCATTCTCAACATGGTCTGATCACCGACGTGGGCCAGGATCCGGGCGCCGATGGCGTCGCGATTGCTGCTGGTTCCCTGCAGCCGCAGCGCCACGTAGTTGTTGCTGGTGTCGAATTCGTTCTTGAAGTAATAGGGGATGTCGTTGAAGTTGTTGGTGATGATCTCCAGGCGACCGTCACCGTCAAAGTCGGCGGTGGCCGCACACCGGGAACTCCGGACCGAATCCCTGTTCTGGATTTTCTTGTCGTGGTAGTGGCCCTGGACGGGCGGCTCGATTCCACGTTCTGTGGCGTGGTCGGAGAAAGTGCCGTCGCCGTTATTGAGCATCAGGTGGTTGGGCCAGTAGTAGAACGGAAAGCCCATTCCCGAGGAGAGAAAGAGGTCCTGGTGACCGTCGTTGTCGAAATCGCCCACGGAAATGCCCCAGGGCCACAGTGTCTCCAGTCCGACCTCTTCGGAGAGCTCTTCAAAGGTTCCCTTGTCGGTGGCTCGGAAAAAGGAATTGCCGAACAACACCTCACCGCGACTGAAGGCCAGGGTGTCGGCCCACCGCTCCTCGGTCTTGACCAGCTTGTTGTCCTTTTGCTTCATCGGTCCGAAGATCGATCGGAACTTTTTCTGTGCCGAATCGGTAGCCAGTTTCAGCGATCCGTGACTGAGATCCAGGCCCATCCACATGTCCGAATGCATGTCGACGATGAGGACATCCAGCCGTGAGTCGTTGTGGGCGTCGAACACCTTGACACCCATGCCGCCCCAGGAGGTTCGTCCGAGCGTGTCCAGGGTGACATCGACGAACTTGCCCTTGTCGTTTCGGTACAACTGGGCACGGCCAAACATGCAGGCGACCAGGACATCCTGGTCCCCGTCTTCATCGTAATCAAAGATCGCCACATCGCTGCTCCAGCCGCGTCCCTGCAGGCCGACCTTCTTGGTGACATCGGTGAAGGTGCCGTCGCCGTTGTTGTGGTAGAGGATGTTGTATTCCTTGGCACTCTGGATCACCGCGTCAAAGCCATCTCCTCCCTTGCCCTTGAAGGTCTTGCTGGTCGGGTTGATCTCGTCGAGTGTCCAGTCGGCGGTGTGGACCACGTAGAGGTCCAGGAGCCCGTCGTTGTCGTAGTCGAAGAAAATGGCGGTTTGCGAGTGACCGATGTGTTCCAGGCCGGCCGCCTTGGTCATGTCCTTCAGGACACCGCCACCCTGGTTCTCGTAAAAGACATTGCCACCGCGCGTGCTCGC
>CAWVUS010000147.1:0-12834 GCA_963933195.1 uncultured Planctomycetaceae bacterium | reverse complement strand
GCTTGATCCAATCCCTGTTCGAAGGCTCCCTGGACATCATCGGTGATGTGCATGGGGAGATCGGTGGGCTGCTGAGCCTGCTCGAGGTGCTCGGGTACGACCGGGATGGCAATCATCCCGACGGACGTCGGCTCGTGTTTGTCGGCGACCTGACCGATCGCGGGCCCGACAGTCCGGAGGTCGTGCGGCTCGTGTCCGGGTTGGTCGAAGCCGAGCGGGCGCAGTGCGTCCTGGGCAACCATGAACTGAACTTGTTGCTCGATCACGACAAGCCCGAGAACGGATGGTTCAAGGATGATCCATCGCGTGGCAACGGTGCCGAGGTGGCAGCCGACCAGGACACCCGGGATTTTGTTCTCGAGTTTTTCGGGTCTCTGCCAATCGGTCTCGAGCGTGGTGACTTGCGGGTCATACACGCCTGCTGGGATGACGCGGCGATCGCCGTGGTCCGTGAGTCGGACGACGCGAAAGCGCTGTGCGAGACGCACGAGGCACGTATTGATGCCGAGTTGGCCGGTGGGGAATCACTCGACGAGGTCGACACCAACCTGGCTCACCAGAACCTCAACCCGGTACGCATGACCACATCGGGACCGGAGGAACGTGCGCCGGAAAGACACTTTGCCGGCGGCAAGTGGCGAGAGGAGCAGCGGGTGCGGTGGTGGGACGGGCTGGCCGCCGAACCGGTGTGCGTGTTCGGGCACTATTCGATGCCCGTTGAAAAACCGCACGACTTTGGCGGTGCGGTCTGCGTGGATTACGGCGTGGGGCGACGCGCGAAGGAACGAGTCGAAGTCGGGGACAACGGGCCGTTTGTGACCACCCGGCTGGCGGCCCTGCGGTGGCCGGAACGGGAGATGGTTTTTGACGCCGCCGGACGGGCACCGGGTGACCGGTAACGATTCAGACGCCGTCGACCCAGTCGGCCAGGAACTCGAACGTCTCGTCGATTTCCGAGACACTGTCGGCGATCGTGTCCCCGCCACCGCCGCCGCGAACCGTGTCGATTCCACTGCCCGCGTCGACCGTGTCGTCGTCCTTTGACGAGGACGTGGCGTCCTTGCCGTCGTCGCCTACCGCCACGTCGTTGTCTTCTCCGCCCCACAGCACATCACTTCCGTCTCCCCCGACCAGAGAGTCATTGCCGGCGCGGCCGTACAGGACATCGTCACCATCCTGGCCCGACAGGGCATCCGACTGGGTGCCACCATCAAGCAGGTCGTCGCCCAATCCGCCGACAAGCGTGTCGTCGCCACGGAAGCCTTGCAGCGTGTCGTTCCCGGGGCCCCCGGACACCGTGTCGTTTCCGGATTGACCGACAAGCAGGTCATCGGCGGTGCCCCCGATGATCTTGTCGTCACCGCCGCTGCCAATCAGCGTGGTGTTGCCGGAAAACCTGCTGGCATCGAATGTGTTCGCCCCGTTGCCTCCCTTGAAATACGCGGTCTCGATGCTCGAGAGCACGTTGGTCCCCAGTCCACCGGTCATCGCCGAATCGGAGAGCAACAGGTCCACGTTGCCTTTTTCGTACAGTTGGTCGGTTCCGGCCCCGCCGGACATCGTGTCGTTGCCACTTTCACCTCTCAGCCAGTCGTCACCCAGTCCACCCTCGAGGATGTCGCCTCCGATTCCGCCACTGAGCTTGTCGTTGCCGGGACCACCGACCAGGGAATCCTGGTTGCCACCCTGGCCACGCAGCACGTCGTTGCCGTCACCGCCCTGGATCACGTCGCGGCCGGATCCGCCGAATATCCGGTCGGCGCCTGGTCCACCTTTCAGCGTGTCATTTCCGCCCGCGCCGTTGAGGAACAACCGGCCGCTGAACGCGGTTCCATCGATGTCGTTGGCACTGCTGCCGCCGAACAACTGGGCCAACTGGATTTCGATCAACGTGTCGTCGCCCAGGCCGGACAGGGAACTGTCGGTGACCGTGAAACTGACGTCGGCCGATTCGGACAGGTGGTCAAAACCGGCACCTCCATCGATGACGTCATCACCGGGGCCACCACTGAGAGTGTCGAGGCCCGAACCCTGTCCGCGAAGAATGTCGTTGCCCTGGCCACCGACCAGGAAATCGCTGCCACCCCCACCGTTGAGCGTGTCGTTGCCCGTGCCGCCGGTCAGGATGTCGTCGCCACCGCTTCCGTTGATCTTGTTGTTGACCTGGCTGCCAATGATCGTGTCGTTGCCCGAACCGGCATTGATGGTGACGGAATCCAGCACCGTGTACCCGTTTGCCGGCGAGATGTCGGACAGGTCGATCGCATCGGCATCGGCACTGCCACTGACCAGGATGGTCTGCACGTCGAGGGCCGCGATCACCGGGAACGCGGGATCGGGATTTCCGTTGATGTGAAGTGCCAGCCGTCCGTCGACAGTCGTGATCGACGATGAGCCACCCACGTCGAGCGTCAGTTCGAACGCCCCGGTTGAGTGATTGAACGCGATCGAGTGTTCGTCGTCGAGAATCGTTCCGGTTCCTGTGCCGTCGACAATTGTCGCTGCCGTGGCATTGGACAGCACGACCTGGAATGTCTCGGCGCCTTCCATCTGGGTGTCGCCGTTGATGGCGACACTGATCGTGCCGGACAGGCTTCCTGCCGGGATTGTCAGGACGCCGCCGGTCACGACAAAATCCGCGTTTGCCGTGGCGGCCTCGCTGCCGGCAACCGGCGTCCCGATCTCGGCGATCACGAAATCCACGTCGACGTCAACGAAGCTCTCCTCGGTCATGGTGGCCGTGAAGACCATGTTCGTCGTGCCAGTGTCGCCCTCGATGAGACTGACGTCGTTGATCGACAATTCGGGGGTCTCGGTCATCATGAAGGGTGACAGGCTGCTGGTGA
Source organism: uncultured Planctomycetaceae bacterium (assembly GCA_963933195.1). Lineage (GTDB taxonomy): Bacteria > Planctomycetota > Planctomycetia > Planctomycetales > Planctomycetaceae > UBA8437. The sequence goes on along the minus strand of CAWVUS010000147.1, from coordinate 9,988 downwards.
GGCCGGTCACGACGTTGTTGGTGGTGTCGATGGAGGTGGTCCGATCGACCCATTCCCCGTCTTCCTCGTGGAACAGCCTGACATTCGCTTCGGAGTCAAAGTCGCCTTCCTCGTAGGCCAGGTTGATCTCGACACCTTCGGATTGTTGGAACGAGGCGGTTGTCGTGATGTCGTAGACCACGTGAGTCTTGCTGCGTAGAGCCTGGGGGACGTCCGGGTCACCCTCGGTGACAACCACCTGCGATTCTCCGGCGGTCGACACCGTGCCCAATTTCAGGCTGACGCCATTGCCCAGGGGCACGTCGATGTCCCGACCGACCGTTGTGGGCTGTGCTTGTTCCTCCACGAACCTCGCGTCGATATGGGCAAGGTTGACGGCCCGGAGCAACGGTTTGAATTCGTCGGCTCGCAGTTCGGGGCGGACACACTGGGCACCACCGGGACGGCTGTTGACCAACGTGTTGCAGCGGACGTCGAACGCGTCGATCGTGTCCAGTACGACGTTGGCCGCCTCGAAGCGAAGCGTATTGGTGAGGTGATCGCCAAGTGGCAACGCGAGGATTTCGCGAACAAGGCTTTCACCCATCGACCGCCAATCGGAATTTCCGTCCATCTGGCCGGACTCGAAACTCTCGAGACGATTGTCGACCACCTGGACTCGTTCGGGAACATTCTGTCCACGGCCGATCACGCGGTAGGTGATGGTCTTGTCGATCGGTCCGAGACCGGCAGTGGTTTCGAGCTGGACGCTGTATTCACCAATGGGCAGGTCGGCCGGGATCGTGGCATCGACCGTCGAGCCATCCTGGCTGGCGGTGGCGTCGATCCGGACGATGCCGCCGGAGAGTTGCCAGAGATCGTCGATGCCACTGTATTCATGAATCGGAGCAGCCCAGGCAGGGCTGTCGACCGGCTTGAGTGCCAGCCCGATCACACCGTTGGCCTGCCCGAGGATCGCAACATTCAACGCGGCTTCCTGCCCAAAATTCGTGGACGACTGGCCCTCGATTTGCGACAGGCCGGCATTGAGGTCGACCGTTTCGGTGGTGAGCATGGTGCCGTCGACCCAGACTTCGAGGTCCCCGGTCGCCTGGCCGTTCTCGACTTCCAGCGTGACGGTGTAGCTGCCATCGAGGTTGTTGGTGAAGCTCCCCGATCCACTCAGCCCGTCACCAAAGCCCACGGCCAGGTCGTCGGAATCGAGTGACGGTCCATAGATTGTTCCGTCCGGGTTGGTGGGTGTGACGGTGACGACAACGGTGTCGTTTCCGGGCATCTCGATGTCGATGCCGCTCAGCAGCGGGTCGACTTCCTCGTAAATGTAAATCGAGCGGGTGATTTCGCGGCTGAATGGTTCACACAGGTCGCTGCAACCATCGGCTCGGACCACGAAGGTGTAGGGGCCGGGAATGTCCGTGCTGTCAAACGTCCCGGTCCACTGGCCCGAGATCGTTGATTCGCTGTGATTGTAGGCGAGTGGAATCGGATCGAGTTCCATGACCAGGTCGTCGATCGAACCGTGAGCCTGTTCGAAGGCCATGATCATTCGCTGGGTGTCGCTGAGTGGTTCGCCGTTGGATGTGGTGGGAATCGCGTCCAACTGTGCCTGGGAGATCATTCCGCCGGCGAGAATCGAATTGAGGTTGGCGATTGGGACGATCGGCAACAGGGAGACATCCGAGTACCCCAGAGGGACACGGTCGTCGCCGGTGAGAGTGACGGTGAAGGGGACCGGGTCGCCTGGAACGAAGTAGTCCTGTCCGCCGGATGGTTCGTCGACATCGACGTCCATTCGCAGCGTCGACTGGGTGATTGCCGAGACGCTGTAGTCGACGCTCCTGGCGCCGTCGTTGTCGACGACGACGGTCCAACTGCCCACGTGGTCGTCTTCGCCGCCGGTCGAGAGTGGCAGGTGGACCTCGAGCAACTGGTAGGTGTCGGCTTCGGTCAGCGAGACGAGGTTGCCGAACGAGGCCGCGTTGCTGCTGTCGATCACGAGCCCCGAGGGTGCACGGACCGCGATGTTGACATCCTCGGTTGTTTCACTGTGCCAGGTCAGCACGAAGGTCACCCGCGAATCCTGCGAGTTGACGGGGACGTCGGTGGCTTCGACCTCGTCCCCGGCAGCAACGGTGCCGGTGGGATCGATGATGACCTCCGAGTCGATCGCTCCGGCGACGGCATTGACGAAGAACTTGTCCAGGTCGAGTGCGCTGCCGGTGACGTGATAGAAGCCCTCGTCCCCGACATTGGACAGGTCCTCGAGCAGGTCGATGTCGATTCCGGCGACCCCACCCTCGCCCTCGGTGCCAAAGCCGACCGAGTAGATTCGGATTCCCGCGTCGGTGAAGCTGTCCAGATCGGCCGGGTCGCCATCGTCTGTCGAGAGGTCTCGTGGATCTTCGGGCAGTCCCGGCGAGTGGTCGGTGGGCACGCCATCGGAGAAGAGTACGAGGACTTTCTGGCGGTCGTTGTCGCCACCGGCGGTCAGCAGGTCGTACGCTTCCAGCAGGGCGTCGGTCATGTTTGTCAGGCCGTCGGCCACCAGCCCGTCCACGGCGGTGGTGGCTGCTGCCTGGTTTGCGGTCGTGTAGTCCACCAGGTCGTCCGACACGTCACCAAAGACGATCTCGGCATCGGAATCGAACGCGACCTCGGCAATCCGGTCCCCCGCGTCACGTCGCATCAGGTCCAGGAACAGGCCGGCCGAATCCTGCAGGACCTGCAGCTTGGTGTGCACTCCGTTTGAAACCGTCACATCAGCACCCATGCTGCCGCTGCGGTCCATGACGAGCACCACGTCGGCCTCGCGCGCCATCTGGAGAAAGGCAATGTTGGTCTCGTTGTTCTCCAGCACATCACCGTGGGCAATGACAGTATCGTTGCTGTCGACCCGGACGAGCAGGAAGACGTCGTTGTCGATGAGGTCTTCGAAGTCGGCCGAGGCACCCAGCAGGTCGGTGACGTCCGAAGCGGTGATCTGGAGGGTTGTCGAAACCGCCTGGGTGTCACCGGGGTTGAGGACACCAATGGCGTTGTTGGCGCTGGTGTAAAGAATCACGTCGCCACCGAGTTCGAAGTCGGTGGACAGTCGGATCTCGTACTGCACGGCCGATTCGCTGACGTCGTCTCCGACGTTTTCGACGGTGAATTCCAGGTCGAGATCTTCGCCGAGGCCTCCGATCGTGACCTTGTCGTTGCTGTAGGCGACCAGGTCGGCCAGGTCGGGGTGAGGCTGTCCGACGACCGAGAAATCCTGGGGTCCGTCCTGGATGTCGAATCCGGCGACCTGCAGTGTCCAGTGCCCGGCTGTCAGGTTGATGTTGTCGATGTCCACGACTTCCACGTTGTTGATGTGGTCACGACCCCTGGTGGCCACCCAGGCTCCCGCACCCGTCATGGCATTGGCCGGGACATAATCGTTGGAGGTCGAGGGCGTGGTGGTCAGGGTGATCGAGGTGTTGTCGACGGCGTTGGCGATGCCGGCCTCGTCCCGGAACGGCAGGTCGACGAGCACCTGTGTTCCCGGTGCCTGGTTTGCCGTTGGAATGATGTTGCCGGCCGCGTCGCGGATGGTGTGGCCCAACTGCCAGGGATAATGGGCTGTGCCGTTGGGGTCGACCAGGACCAGGTCGAGGTCATTCACCAGGGCCGCTCCGGCGAGCGGGTTTTGTAGGGCGGCGGCCACGTCGTCCCATGCCAGTGTCACGCGAACGTCTTCGCCGGCGGTGATCATGTCGGCATCGACGGCAAACTCGTATTCGACAACATCCAGGTGCTGCAGGTTGTCCTGGATAATCCGGTTGGGTACCGGCACGCCGTGTTCGTCCCGCGCGTCGAGGACGATGTCGACAGCGACCCCGGCGTCCACAAGTCCCCAGCCCGTGGCGTAGTCCGGACCGGCCGTGGCTGCTGCCGAACCGGTTCCATCAGCAACACCTCCGTTGTTGGTCGAGTTGGAATCGCTGTCGATGTCGGCGAGGGTTCCGGTACGGACATTGTTGTTGACGATGTCGGTAGAGGACTGGATGGCCAATGCTCGCAGGGTCGAGGGTGCGGGTGCGGCCTGGTCGATGTTCGTTCCGGAGGGATCCAGGTAGGTTGTCTGCCATCCCTCGAGCATCAGGGCGGTGATCCCGGCGACGACCGGCGAGGCCATCGACGTTCCGCCGCAGGGACCGTAACCATTCGTGTTGTTGGCCGCGTAGCAGACTCCGTCTCCGGCGGTACCGGTCGAGAAGATGTTCCAGGCTCCCGGCGCGACGACGTCGGGCTTGATGCGGCCGTCGTGGGTTGGCCCCATGCTGCTGCTGGCCGCCAGGTCGTTTTGAGGGACATCCCAGTTTCCGACCACGACGGCATTCTTCATCTGCTTGGTGAGCGAGAAGAAGCCGACCTGGTTGTTGATCCAAAGGGCGTTGACGCCGTTGTTGCCGGCTGAATACACCTGCGGCCGCCTGGGAACCGAGTCTCCTCCCGAGGTGGCATCGCCCTGGATGGCCTGGTCGACCGTCTGGTTCTGGGCGTCGTAGGATCCATCCGGGCTGACAGCGTGCGAGTGGTTGGCGAGATCCATGGAGTTGGTGTTGATGGCCGTCGAGAGGTTGCCGAGGTTGATCAGGTCCCCGGAATCGACGATCCCGGCGTTGGGTGCCATTCCCCGCCATTGAAACGCGGTCCCACCGTTGACCGCGCTTTGCGATCCGTTGCCGGCCAGGATCCCGGCGACGTGAGTTCCGTGGGTGCCGGCTGAAGAGGCACTGATGGCGGCCACTTCGTTGATATCCGGATGTGTGCCGTCGACCCCGCTGTCGTCGACACCCGCGATGATGCCGTTGCCGGTCAGGCCCGCGTAGGTGATTGTCCCGGTGGCGGCAACGATCGTGGCATTCTGAACCGTGTCGACATTGACAGCCGGGCGTGTTGTGCTGTTCTCATCGAATTGAGGTGCGGGTGCGGCCCCAATCCACTCGACGTCATCGTGGCTTGCCAGGTCGACCAGTTGTGCCGGGCTGGCGGTGACGACCCACGCGTGGTCCGACATGGGCGTTCTGGCGACTCCCTCGGAGTCGAGGATGGCGGTGATGTTGTCAACATGGCCGTCGGAGAATCGGACGACGACATCCAGTGTGCCGTCCGCGTTGCGGGCGTAATTGTCGTGGTTGCCGTCCTGGTCAATGAAGCCGAAGCGGGCGTAATTGCCCACCAGCAGGTCCGGGTCGATCTTGTCCTCCGGTTCCAGCGGGGTGATCCAGTTGACCAGCCCGTCGATTTCCTGGGCCTCGAGGTCCAGTTCCGGCGAGACCCAGCTCATGACGTGCCGTCCGGGCAGGTAGCTCTGGCGAAAGATCCCGTTGTGTTCGAGATCCTTGACCTCGAAACAATCGGGTGTTTCGCTGAACGAGATGATGGCGTGTTGTCCGTTGATTGGTGACGCGGCCAGGTCGGCAAGAAAATCGTCCTGGAGTTCCTGGCTCGGCCAGAGGTCTCCGCTGAGCAGGCTGATCTTTTCGGCCTGGAACCCGGCGTCGGTGTTGTCATTGAAGGGGACGGTGACCGTGATCGTGCCAATCGCGCTGTGAGCGGGGTCGCCACCGTCGTCCACGGCGATTCTCCAGCCCGGTCCCCGGGCCAGGTCATCGGTCGTCACGTCATAGGCCAGGGACAGCGGCGAGGTGCCACTGGCCTGGGCGTAGGATTCGGTGGGGTCAGCCAGGGCAGGTCGACGTCGGCCGGTCAACGCGGCATTGAGGTCGGTGGTGTCACCCTGCCAACTCACCTCGATCTCGACCGGCCCCGCCGTCGTGACATTGAACAGTTCGAACGGCACCTCGAAAGACTCGTCAATTTCGAACGTCCAGGTTGTGGACTGGGTGGTGACCTGGTCGGTGGGAAGTGCACCGAGATCACGACGGGTGCCGTCGGGATCGACCCCGTGCGATGGATGACCGATGTCGATCAGCGGCGAGGAACTCGAGAGCGAAAAATCACCGGCCGAGGGGCTGTTGAATTGTGGATTGACCGACACGTTGCCACGGCTGCCGGTCAGGTCGGGGTAACCGAGGTAGTTCTTTCGGTTTCCGAACACGTCGTTGGATTCGATGGTTGGCACCGGTGTGGCGGTGCCGGCCACGACGTGAATTCCTGCCTCGCGGTAACCGACGATCACGTTGTTGACGATTGTCGGGTCGGTGGCCTTGTTGCCGATGTAGATGCCTTGCCTGTCATCGCGACCGTCCAGGGTGTTGTTGACGATCGATGGACGAGCCGGTGAGCCGACAAATACGCCGTACATCGCTTCGGTAATCACGTTCCGTTCGAGAACAGCGGTGCTGGTGCTGGTGCCGGAAAAAACCACGCCGCGTGATCGGGTGTGGGACGGATCGTCCGTCTGGATGGTGAACCCCGAGAATCCAGCCAATTCGACGTCGTCGAACAGCACGACACCGTCTGGGTGTGGTCGTCCAACCAGGGTGGTGACATCGGCCCCGGCACCGATGACCGTCACACCGGTTTTCATGGCGATGTTCTCGGTGTAACGCCCTGCGGCAACCTCGACCTGGTCTCCACTGGTTGCCAGGTCCAGTCCTTCCTGGATAGTCGGAAAGGCGAACTCCGCGGATCCATCGGCGCTGGATCCATCGGCTGCCGCATCGACGTAGATCGCCGAGAGCAACGTTCGGTCTTCGAGTTGCTCGACTTGACGGTGACGACCGACTCGAGCCGGTCTTTGGCGAGTTGATCGGAATGAATGGGGACGTGAAAGGGAGGGGATGAACCGGGTCAGCCAGGGCCGCATCAACATCGAGTCACCGAAAAATGAGGACTTTCAAAATATGTGAGCGGCCTAATGTAGCGGCCCTGCCCCAATGGTCAACAAACCGGACTTTCGACGGCAAAGCCATGTGAACGTCGTGGTTTTTTAGTCGAAGCGATTGGGTCGATCTGGCTGACCAATCGTGGGAGTGTTCAAGAACCAATGGCATCAGCTACGATGCTTGGCATCTCGCATTCATGGAGCATCTGATGAGTCGACTTGTTCGCCTGTTGTCTGTCGTGTCCCTGGTTGTCCTGCTGATCGGCTCGGCCGAGGCCGCTCACAGGATTGCCCTGCAGGGCAATGGCAAGCTGGCCATCGTCGAGAAGAACGGCGAGATCAAGTGGCAGATGAAGTGGGGTGGAATCCACGACATCCACGTGTTGAAGAACGGGCACATCATGGTCCAGCAGGGCAGCCGCAAGGTTGTCGAGATCGACCCGAAGACGAAGAAGGTTGTCTGGTCCTATGACTCGGGCACCGCCAACGGCAACTCGGGCAAGCGGATCGAGGTGCACGCGTTCCAGCCGCTGGCCAACGGTCGCATCATGATCGCCGAGTCGGGTGCGCGGCGGATCATCGAGATCGATCGCAAGGGAAAGATCCTGCACACCGTCAAGCTGCACGTCCACAAGCCTCACCCCCACCGCGACACCCGGCTGGTCCGCAAGATTCCTGGCGGCAACTACCTGGTCTGCCACGAGGGCGACGGCGCGGTCCGCGAGTACGACGGCAAGTCGGGCAAGGTGGCCTGGGAATACGACGTGCCGCTGTTCGGCAAGCCTCGCCGTGGTGGACATGGACCCGAGGCGTGGGGGAACCAGTGTTTTGGGGCCGTGCGGCTGAAGAACGGCAACACGCTGATCGCCACGGGCAACGGCCACAGCGTCCTGGAAGTGACGCCTGGCAAGAAGGTCGTCTGGAAGCTCGAACAGAAAGACCTGCCCGGCATCACGCTGGCCTGGGTCACGACGCTCGAGGTGCTGCCCAACGGCCACTACGTGATCGGCAACTGCCACGCGGGGCCAAAGAACCCGCTGGTGATCGAGATCGATCCGAAGACGAAGAAGGTCGTCTGGACGCTGGACCGTTTTGCCGACTTCGGCAACTCGGTTCCCAACTCGCAACTACTTGACGTCAAGAACGTGATCCGCTGAGACGCCTCACGGCTCTCAACGTCGTGAGCGTCGCGAGCGGCGGGGCGCATCGACGTAGTTGATGAATCCGATCATCATCTCCTCCCACGTCTGGTCACCCCAGCGCACGGAGTTGTCGGGATCGGGGTTGGCCGGGTTGTCGGTGGAATTGTCGAAGTGAGCCACGCACTCGACCCGTGTGCCCGCCGGTACCTGGAACGGCTTGGCGAACCGGTAGCGATGTTGCCAGTTGAAGTCGTACCCCGGCACGCTGAGCAGGATCTCCTTTTTTCCGTCCGGGTAATACGCCCTGTAGAGGAAGTCCTTTCCCCGGAGGTGCATGTGCGGCATCAGCGAGATCAGCTCGGCATCGCGTGAGAACGTGGTGCTGGAGACCACCTGGTGATTGGACGCACCGGCAGGGATCTTGAACCGGAAGTTGATCGCCGCCTTGCCCCGGACGTGACGCCGGGGAGGCTCCTTGCAGAAGACAAGTCCGACCTCGGACCGGTCGGTCTCGACCTTTCCGGTCGGCGTGTAGTGGAGTTGCCAGACCAGTTCGGACCCGGCGGGAATTCGCTTGCCCGTCCCCACCGGCCAGATTTCCGGGTCCTCACCCGGAGCGGTTCCCACGATCGACTGCAGTCCACGGGTTTTGCGGGAACCCGGTTGGCGGTAGTAGACGATGATGTGGTGAACCACCGAGCGGTTCCCCGGCCTCGCTTCGGCGGCCTGGACCCACATGTCCTTCTTGAAGTTCGTCGGGGTGACGAAGTACTGGTACCGCACCGTGCCCTTGGCCTTGACGGTGTACTCGCGGGGCATCTTGAAGATCGCATCGGGTTTTTCGATGATCCAGCCGTTCCCGTATTCCTTCTTCGGTGGCAGGTCGCACGTCTCGCCCATCGGCATGCCGTTGTCGATCCAGCCCACCAGCGTGTCGATCTCTTTCTGGGTCAACCTCATGTTGTTGCTGAAGTGTCCGTATCGCGGATCGGCATGCCAGGGCGGCATTCGTCGCTGGACGACCGCTTCCTTGATCGTGCTCGACCAGTTCTTGGCCAGGTCGTAGTTGACCAGCGAGAAGGGGGCGGCGGTGTTGTCGTGATGGCACTCGGTGCACTTTTGCTGGAGGATGCGGCTGACGTGCCGGGCGTAGGTGATCGTGCCCTGCTCTTTCAGCCGGTCCTTGCGGGTGATCAGGCACCCCACCGGCTTGGTGCTGGAGACCGAGACAGCCTTGTCGGCGAGCAATTCGTCGAGAGCGGCCTTGAGTTCCTGCTTGCGGGATTTTTCGCGCTTGTAGAGGTACCCGAAGCGATCATCGATGCGACCCCGGTACCGGATTGTTCGTCGCGAGTCGAGCACGAACACCTCGGGCGTTCTCCGGGCTCCGAACAGGTCGGCCACCCGCTGCTCGCTGTCGACAAGCACCGGGAACGTCACCTTGAACTTCTCGACGTGCTTGCTGATATCTCCGGTGCTGTCCGAGAGATTCGGGTTGATACCGATCACTCGCACTCCCTTGTCGGCGTAGTCCTTCTGGAGGTCGATCAGGGTGGGGACATAGGCATTCCCGATCGGACAGCGTGTTCCCATGAAGACGGCGACGACGAACCGGGCGTCCTTGAGATCGGCCAGGGCGACCTGCTTGCCGGCGTGATCGGGCAGGATGAAGTTTGCGACGGTCTGTCCGACTTTTTGGTTGTTCTCTTTTGGGTTCGTGTCGGCGGTGGGCTTCCCGGCTCCGTCCTTGGCCGTTGTCGGAGATGAGACCAGCGGGGCCAGTGACAGCAACGCGGTCAGCAATACGAGACGGATCGGATGGTGAACGGTCAGGGTCATTGTGCACCGAAAAGGGAGATCGTTTTTTGGCGTTCGTGAAAACCAAGTGTGGTCTTTTGAGACGATCGAATAAACCCCGGTTGCGTAAAGAGGTTTCGCCCACTTCGTGAGAATCGGGTCCTGGCTCGTGGTGCGATTATCTGCCACAGCCACCACGGGATAATCCGTGTCGTCCACGGTGAATGAACGA
>CAWVUS010000146.1:0-12943 GCA_963933195.1 uncultured Planctomycetaceae bacterium | reverse complement strand
CCCTGGCAGTCGCGTGCCCGGTAGCTGCCGAATGAAAGCATGACCAACTCCGTTGAATTCGTCTCAGACTTGAAAATACCACACCGGGAGAAGCTGCGACAAGTTGCTGTTGGCAGGGTCACGCTGTTGGGGCAATAGTCGTTAGAATGGTCGGTCCACAACACGGACACGCTTCACCTGAGGATTTGACCGATGACGCACCTGATTGACCGCCGTGATTTCCTGGCAGGTTCCTCCCTGGCCATCACCGGGTTGACGGTTCCCGGACTGCTGTCGGCCGCCGACAAGAAAAAACCGCTCTACAAGATCTCGCTGACCCAGTACTCGCTGCACCGCATGATCGGTAGCGGGAAACTCGACAACATGGACTTCACCTCCTTCACCAAGAAGGAGTTCGGAATCGATGCGGTGGAGTACTGGAATCGGCCGTTTTTCGCCAAGGCCAAGGACAAGACCTACATCGGCCAGATGCGGAAACGGGCCGATGATGTCGGGGTGGGTGCGACAGTGATCCTGATCGATGGCGAGGGGAACCTCGGTGATCCTGACGCAGCCAAGCGGAAGAACTCGGTCGAACGTCACAAGAAGTGGGTCGTGGCGGCCAAGCAGCTGGGATGCCATTCGATCCGGGTCAACGCACGGTCCAAGGGAAGCTACGACGAGCAGTTGAAATTGGCGGCAGACGGCCTGAGACAACTCAGCGAGTACGCCGCCACGGTCAAGATGAACGTGATCGTGGAGAACCATGGTGGCCTCTCGTCCAACGGCAAGTGGCTCTCGTCGGTCATGAAGACCGTCAAGCTGAAGAACTGCGGCACCCTGCCGGACTTCGGCAACTTCGGTAGCTACGACCGGTACACCGGGGTCCGTGAACTGATGCCGTTTGCCAAGTCGGTCTCGGCCAAGTCGCACGCATTCGACAAGGCCGGAAATGAGACCAGGACCGACTTCGTCAAGATGATGAAGATCGTCGTTGCCGCCGGCTACAGCGACTATGTCGGCATCGAGTTCGAGGGAGGGAAAATCTCGGAGGTGGCCGGTGTCCACGCGACCAAGAAGCTGCTGGTGAAGGTCCGCGAGATGCTGTCCTAGCGGGAAAGAGCGGGCGATCTGATGAGATGGGAACCATTCGCCGCCGTCATCGGCGCCTACGCCGCGATTGTGGTGTTCGTGATGGTGACATTCACGATCGCCTACAAGCGGGTGGGGCCGGCGGGCGTGTTTCGGCCGGGGACCTACGATGTCACGATGACATGGAACGTGATCTCACTGGTCCTGGGCCTGGTTGCTGCGGTGCTGGGGGGTTGGGTCTGTTTGCTGATCGACGATCAGCCCTGGGCCGGTCGCTGGTTGATGATTCTCATCGGCGTGCTCGGCATGGTGGATGTCGCGGCGACGGTCAAGAAGTCGAGAGTCCCGTCGCCGGAGCGCGGCCAGGATGTCGACAATCGGACGGCGATGCAGCATGCTCGCAAGCCGGCCTGGGTGGCGGTGGCCAACATCGTGGTCGGTGTCATCGGCGTGGCCATCGTGGTGTATTGGCCAAGGTGACGGTCGCAGGTGGCCGTGTGTTATTCCGGGAAGGACAACAAAGATGAAACGGTGTCTTGGATTGGTGTGCCTGGTGGTTGTTGGCCTGGCCACGTCCACGCTGCAGGCCGCGGGGCCTCGCGGGTATTTCCGCTATCCCAGCGTTCACGGCCAGACGGTGGTGTTCACCGGCGAGGGTGACCTGTGGACCGTGTCGCTGTCCGGTGGCCGCGCGACACGCTTGACCACTCACCTGGCCCAGGAGACCCACCCGCGGATCTCTCCCGATGGCCGACTGGTCGCCTTCTCGGCGGCCTACGAGGGCACCCGCGAGGTCTACGTGATGCCGCTGGCCGGCGGACGACCGAAACGGCTGACCTATGATGGCGAATCGTCGCGGGTTGTCGGTTGGACCCCCGATGGACAGGTCGCCTACGCCACCCGTCACTTCTCGACCCTGCCGAACACCCAACTGGTGCTGGTGCATCCCGAGACGCTGGCCGTCAGTCGCGTGCCCTTGGAGCAGGCCAGCCAGGCCGACTGGAGTCCCGACGGCAAGACGATGTTCTTCACCCGGCTGAGCAAGCAGGGCAGCAGTACCAAGCGGTACAGGGGCGGGACGGCTGAAACGCTCTGGCGTTTCGACGCCGGTGGCAACGAGGCCGTGCCACTGACAGCCGACTACACCGGAACAAGCCGCGAGCCGATGGTGTGGAAGGACCGCGTGTACTTTGCGTCCGACCGCGACGGGACCATGAACCTGTGGGTGATGGATGCCGGGGAGACGGCCGATGAGCAAGTGGCCGCACCGAGTCAATTGACCCGTCACCGGGGTTTCGACGTGCTCAGGCCGTCATTGTCCCAGGGGCGAATCGTTTACCAGCGGGGCGCCGATCTGAGGGTTTATGACATTGCGGGAAAGACCGACGAGAAGATTGCGATCACCCTGCCCTCGGACTTTGACCAGACCCGCGAGAAGTGGATCGAGAAGCCACTGGAATACCTCACCGCGCTGAACATCTCGCCCGACGGCGACCGGGTGGCCGTGACAACCCGTGGCAATGTTTTCCTGTTGCCGACCAAGCCCGGGCGGCGGGTTCACCTGACGCGGAGTCGGGGTACCCGGTTCCGCGGTGCGCGGTTCCTGCCCGATGGAAAGTCGCTGGTGGCACTCTCGGATGCCACCGGAGAATTCGAATTCTACAGCCTGCCAGCCAACGGGGTCGATCAGCCGAAACAGCTCTCCAGCGATGGCAAGGTGTTCCGTTATTTCCCGATTCCCAGCCCCGACGGCAAGTTCGTGGCCTACCGCGACAAGAATTACGAGTTGTTCCTGCTGGATGTGGCCAGGGGCAAGTCGCGGCGGATCGCCCGGTCGGACAACTACAATTTTTCATGGCTGTCGTGGTCTCCGGACAGCCGGTGGCTGGCATTTGTCGTGGCCGCCGAGAACAGCAACGACCAGGTTCATCTCTACAACGTCGAGAAGAAATCCGACACGGCCGTCACCACGGATCGTTACGACAGCTACTCGCCCACCTGGAGTTCCGACGGTCGCTTCCTGTATTTTCTCTCGGATCGCAATTTCGAATCGTTGGTCGCCAGCCCGTGGGGGCCCCGACAACCCGAACCCTTCTTCGATCGCACCACCCAGATCTTCGAACTCTCGCTGCACAAGAAGCAGAGGTCGGTGTTCCAATCGACCGACGAACTGGTCGATGGCGGTGGCAAGAAGAAGCCGGCAGCGGACAAGACCAAGGCGGTCGACGGCGACAAGAACGTCGCTCCGGTCGATCTCGACGGGATTACCGCGCGGATCACTGTTGTGCCGGTGTCGGCCGGAAACTTCACGACCATGGCCGTCACGGACAAGCACCTGTACTACGTGTCGAGGTCGACCTCCCGGAAACGCACGTTGACATTGCGGGCGATCCGGCGAGAACCGGACGCCGAATCAGCCACGGTGCTCTCGGACATCAAGTCGTTCCGGATCTCGGGGAACCGCAAGAAGGTCCTGGTCCACAAGGGTGACGATCTGCATGTCTTCGAGGCATCAGGGGCGGCACCCAAGTCGCTGTCCAAGTCGCGAGTCAGTCTCTCGGGCTGGCGGATGGCGATCGATCCGACAACCGAGTGGCGACAGATGTTCGTCGACGCCTGGCGAATGGAGCGAGACTATTTCTATGACCCCGGCCTGCACGGTGTCGATTGGAAAGAGGTTCTCCAGCGGCATATGCCACTGGTGGACCGGGTGACCGACCGGGCCGAATTGAACGACCTGATCGAACAGATGGTCGGGGAACTCGAGGCTCTGCACATCTACGTCCGTGGTGGTGATCACCGCGAGGCCGAGGATGCTGTAGCGATCGGGCAACTGGGGGCGGTGCTGCGGCGCGATGCCCCGAAGGGTGGCTACGTGGTCGAGCATGTCTACGAGGCTGATCCCGATCTGCCGCAGGAGGTCTCGCCTCTGGCCAAGCCAGGTGTCGAGGTGGAGGTGGGTGCGGTGATCGAGTCCGTCAACGGGGTGCCCGTGTTGTCGGTCGACCACATCAACGTGTTGCTGAGAAACACATCGGGCCGGAAGGTGCTCTGTTCGGTTCGCGACGCCGGGGAGATGGAATCGCGTCGAGTGATTGTCGAACCGATCTCGTCCACCCGCGCCACGGATCTCCGTTACGACCAGTGGGAGTACACCCGACGGCAGGCTGTCGAAAAAAACGGCAAGGGCAAGGTTGGTTATGTCCACCTGCGGGCGATGGGGAAATCCAACATTGCCGAGTGGGCCAGGCACTACTATCCGGTGTTCCATCGCCAGGGCCTGATCATTGATGTCCGACACAACCGTGGTGGCAACATCGACAGCTGGATTCTCGAGAAACTGCTCCGCAAGGCCTGGTTCTATTGGAAGCCACGGGTTGGCAAACCGTACTGGAACATGCAGTACGCTTTCCGGGGACACATGGTGGTGTTGTGTAACGAGAAGACGGCTTCCGATGGCGAAGCGTTTGCCGAGGGATTCCGTCGCCTGGGAATGGGCAGCCTCATTGGAACCCGCACCTGGGGAGGGGAGATCTGGTTGAGCATCAACAACCGGCTGGTGGACCGGGGCTTCGCCTCGGCCGCACAGACGGGAGTGTATGGACCAGAGCGAAAGTGGTTGATCGAGGGGCACGGGGTGGATCCCGACGTGGTTGTCGACAACCTGCCACATGCGACCTTTGGAGGTGGCGACGCTCAACTGGATGCTGCGGTCAAGCACCTGTTGCAGAAGATCAAGAAGGATCCGCGACCGGTGCCCAAGCCGCCGAAATATCGAAAGCGGTAGCCCGGGGAGTTGCCCCGGACTGGGAATCGCGGTGCTGCTCGTGATAGGTTGAGCCTCACCCCGACGACAGACTCCCTTGATAACCAGGACAGATGGATACGCTCGAACAGGGCTCCGGCAAGCTCTTCACCGACCCGTCGACAATTGCAGCGCGGGCCGACTTCCGTCAGAAGTCGCGGGCGATGACCGACAAGGTCATGCCCGTCGCTGACGCTGTCAGGGAATTGCTCTCCGACGGTGACTACCTGGCGATCGGTGGATTCGGAGGCGACCGGATTCCCACGGCGGTCCTGCACGAGATCGTTCGCCAGAACAAGCAGGATCTCGGCTTTGCCGGGCACACCTCGACGCACGATTTCCAGGTCATATGTGCTGGCAACATGAATGGACGTGGCCGGATGCTGGCACGGGTCGACTGTGCCTACGTCGTCGGGCTCGAAGCTCGCGGGCTGTCGCGACAGGCCCGTCGCGTGATGGAATCCGGCGAGGTCGAGTTCACCGAGTGGACCAACTACACGCTGGCGTTGAGGTTCCGGGCTGCCGCCATGGGTGTTCCGTTTCTGCCGGCTCACACCACCCTCGGTACGGACACCATGCGTCACAGCGCGGCTCGGAAAATCGAGTGTCCCTTCACCGGCGAACCGATGGTCGCCGTGCCGGCACTCTATCCCGACCTCGCGGTGGTCCATGTCCACGAGTCCGATCCGTTTGGAAATTGCCGGATCGAGGGAATCAGCGTGGCCGACCTGGACGTGGCCCGTTCGGCCAAGCGGCTGATCGTCAGTTGCGAACGGTTGATCACCAACGACGAAATCCGGTCCAACCCGGCGCGAACCGCCATTCCTTACTACTGCGTCGACGCCGTCTGCGAGGCACCGTTGGGCAGTTACCCAGGGAATATGCCCTACGAGTACTACTCGGACGAAGAACACATCCGGCAATGGCTGACCGTCGAGGAGGATCCCGACGAGTACTCGCGGTTTCTGGAGCATCACGTGTTTGGTGTCGACGACCACCAGGAATACGTCCGCCGTGCCGGTGGACTGGACCGTCTCGAGGAACTCCGGCGACTGGAGTTCATGGACTCTTCTTCCAACCCCGAGTGAAACCAGCAGGTCATGTCCCACACACCCTCCGACTACAACGCGATGGAGTTGATGGTGACCTGCGCGTCGCGGTTGCTGGAGAACGGGCGGACGGTGGCCGTGGGGACCGGCGTGCCCTGCTCGGCCGCGATGTTGGCCCAGCGACTGCATGCTCCGGATTTGACGGTCTTTTTCGAGGCCGGCGGCGTGGCACCCCAATTGCCGACCATGCCGATCAGCGTTGGTGATTCTCGCACGTTTTATCGCGGCCTGATGGCGACCACCATGTGCGAGGTGATGGAGACGTGCCAGAGAGGGATGATGGACTACACCTTCCTGGGGGGCGCCCAGATCGATCCCTATGGGAATCTCAACTCGACGATGATCGGTGACGACTACGCCAGGCCGCGCGTCCGGTTTCCCGGCAGCGGTGGAGCCAACGACCTGGCGAGCCTGTGCTGGCGGACCCTGGTGGTGACGATTCACGACCCCCGGCGGTTTGTCGAAACGCTCGACTTCATGACCACGCCCGGATTCCTGGACGGTCCCGGGGCCCGCGAGGCGGCTGGCTTGCTGCCCGACACCGGGCCGTATCGGGTGATCACCGATTTGGCGGTCCTGGGCTATCACGACCAGACGCGGAGGATGGAGGTGCTGAGCCTGCATCCGGGCGTGACGCTGGAGGACGTGCAGGAGAAAACCGGTTTTGAAATCGGTGCCGCGGATGAATTGACTGAAACCCCGGCTCCCGGTGAACAGGAATTGGATGTGCTGCGGAACGAGGTGGATCCACACGGTTACGTCATCGGGCGGTGATCGTGGGAATGAGACAAAACTGACTCCGCTTAAAGAAGGATGGCAATCATGGATCGACGCACGTTTACCGGTTCGGCCCTGGGTGCCATCGGGGCCCTGGCCCAGGGAACAGTCACATCCTCGGAGGCGGCCTCCCAGGCCACGAAGCCGATTTCTGCGGCTGGGATGGCCCGCGACAAGAAGAACGCCGTGCCCTACGCCAAGCCGAAGGGACTGCGAAACGGATTCGACAGCGTCGACATGAACGAGGTGATGGTCGTGCAACAGCAGCCGGCCGTCCGGGTGAAGCTCGAGAGTGCCGGAAAGCCCCAGGCCGCTCAACTGGATGATGGCACGGTGATCGTGGCCGGGTTCATCGAACCGCCGGTGCACAAGCAGTCTCGCTGTACGCTTCAGTACTCGCGAGACAACGCCCGCACGTTTGGCAAACCCGTGGTGCTGGACATGCCCGGTCGGACGGGAGGATTCCGCTGCCTGCAGAACGGCACCCTGATCCTGGGCCACTCGGCCGGCATCAGCCGTTCGACGGACTCGGGCAAGACATGGTCCACCTGGACGTTTCCGAAGAACATCGTGCCCGGCACCGGACGATTGGGGTTGGGCGAGTGCCATGGCCCGATCGAACTCGATGACGGGACGCTGGCAATGCACCTCTACCGGGTCGTTGGCGGTTACCAGTGGAATGCCTATCTGCTCCGGTCGACCGACGATGGCAAGACCTGGGGCGATCCCACACAGGTGCCGACCCGGACCGACTCGGACGAGATCAGCTACGAGTACATCGCTGACAAGAAACGGATCTTCGGTGTCACCCGTTCGAGTGCTGCCCAGATCCGGCGGGTGAAAGAATTCGCCGACCAGGTGCCAGGCGGCAAAAATGCCCCGCTGGGTTCCGAGGCCGGTGACGCCGCCTTCCAGTTCCATTCCGACGATGGCGGTCGGACATGGACCGATCCGATTCCCACCGGGCTGGGTGTTTTGCAGGCGGCCGGGGCCTATCCGTTGAAGCTGGCCGACGGTCGCATGCTGCTGCTGTATGGCAATCGCCAGTTCCCCTACGGAACCCAGGTTGTCGGCAGCCACGACAATGGAAAGACCTGGGCCCTGGATCAGCCCATCCTGTTGTCGTGGCACAGCTGGTCGGGCTACTGCGGTCACCCCCGCAGCGTGCAGTTGCACGACGGGACGATCGTGACCGGGTACTACACGCACCGGATCGACAACCCGGGTGATGGACCGGTCGATCCGGGACGCGGTGCCCCGCCACCGAATCACAACCGGCAGGACACCGGCGAGATCGTGCGATGGCGAGTGCCGGATGGTTGGCCGATGAAACCGGTTGCCTAGGAAGCCGGGCTCTCGATGTCGTGTTTCACATCGCCTCGATCACGATCGGTTCGTTGTGATCCAGCTCGTTGAGCTCCGAGCAGTCCTCGCTGATGTGCCCGATGGGATTCACCGGGCTGGCCGCACGTGGTTCGTCGCCGAACGAGGCGGGGGTCGGCCCAAAAAATATGCAGAAGGCCGTGCCGGGGGGCCAGTAGGCCAGTTCGCCGACGGCCATTTCGGATCGCGCGTCGTCGGCCTCGGTCATCTGCACGTCGATCCGTGAATAGTACTCATCGCCCCAGCGGCTGCCGATGCATTCGATCGGCAGCGCGTCGTAGATGGCCTGGGCGGTCTTGGATTCGTTGAGCTGGGCCTCGTACTCGAGTTCACCGACCCGTAGCCGGATGATGTGTGACATGGATGGGGATCCTGCTTCAAAGAGCCGGACTCAGAATGCGTAAGCGGCCGAGAACATTCAAGCGAGACCCCCGAATGGCACGATCGCATTGATGTGGGCCGGGTTGGTCACGAGAATTGGTTGGTCAAGAGCAGGCAACCGCCACGTGCGGAAACCGCAGGATGGGTCGCCAGAAAACAATGATGCCAAACACCTCCCAGGTTCGACGATGCAGGATGTCGCTGATCGCCATCGCGGTCTGTGCCACCGCCTCAACTGCCGGCACGACTCTTGCGGCTGCAGAGCCGGTGCAATTCGAAAAACACGTTCGGCCGATACTCAAGACCCACTGTTTTCTTTGCCACGGCGAGGCGGGCGTGACCAAGGGGAAGCTGGACCTGAGGCTGCGGAGATGGCTGGTGCGGGGGGGCGAGTCGGGAGCGGCGATCGCGCCGGGCAAGCCGTCCGATTCGTACCTGCTGAACCGAATCCGATCCGGCGAGATGCCTCCCGGAGACAAGAAACTCTCGCCGGCTGAAATCGACGTCATCCAACGCTGGATTGCCGCGGGAGCCACGACGGCACGTCCCGAACCCGAGACGATCCAGGGGAACGAGTACCTGTCGGAGGAGGACCGGAGTTACTGGGCGTTTCAGCCGGTGGTTCGCCCGGACGTTCCGCAGGCAAAAAACCGGCAACAGGTTCAGTCGCCCATAGATGTATTCCTGCTCAGGCGGCTGGAAGAGAAACAGCTGGGGATGTCGGAACTGGCTGGTCCAACCGTGTTGATTCGCCGGTTGACGTTCGACCTGACCGGTTTGCCACCGACACCCGAGGACGTGCAGCGGTTTGTCGAGGACAAAAGACCGGGTGCCTGGGAACGAGCAGTACAGAGATTGCTGGCGTCGCCGCAGTACGGAGAACGCTGGGGCCGGCACTGGCTGGACGCCGCCGGGTACGCCGACTCGGAAGGCTACAGCGACGACGATCGTCTGCGGCCCTCGGCGTTTCGGTTCCGCGATTATGTCATCCGGTCCTTCAACACTGATCGGCGGTTCGACGATTTCATCACGCAACAGTTGGCCGGCGACGAACTGGTGCCTCCCCCCGGTCAGACCCTGAAGCCCGGGCAGATCGAGGCGTTGGCGGCGACCGGCTACCTGAGAATGGCGCCCGACGGAACCGGGTCCGGTGGTGTCGACGCGATGGTGGCTCGCAACGAGGTTGTCGCCGACACGATCCGTATTGTCTCCACGTCACTGCTGGGACTGACGGTTGGCTGTGCCCGGTGTCACGACCATCGGTATGACCCGATCAGCCAGGCCGACTATTACCGCATGCGGGCGATCTTCGAACCGGCACTGGACCCCAAGAGCTGGAAGACACCAGACGGCCGCAAGCTGTCGCTCTACACCGACGCCGACCGGGCGGAGAAAAAGCGTATCGAGGCCGATGCGGTCAAGGTGGACGACGAACGGAAAAAGAAGACCGAGTTCTACATCACCCGGACGCTGGAGGAAGAATTGCTGCTGGTGCCCGAGGAGATTCGCGAACCGTTGCGGACGGCTTACCGGTTGGCTTCCGGAAAACGCAGTGACGAGCAGAAGAAACTGATCAAGAAGTACCCCAGCGTGGCCAACATCAGTGCGGGGTCGTTGTATCTCTACGACCGTCGCCGCGAGGTTCGTGCCGGAAAGCTGGATGCGGCCAGGCGGCAGAAGGAGAAGAAGTTCCTCGACGCGGCCAGGAAGGCTCACCCGGACGAGAAGGTCACCCTGGCGAGCCTGGCCAAGTTGAATCCCAAGGCGGCCGCCGAGTTGGAAGCCGACCGCAAGACGGCCAACCGGCTGAGGTCCGAAAAAGCGGCTGACGACCTGAAGACATTCACGGCCCGGGCCGAAGAGATTCGTGCGAGAATTCCACGAGAGGGGTTCCTGCGGGCCCTGACGGAAGTGCCCGGGAAAGTGCCGGCGACATTTGTTCACTTCCGGGGCGATCACCAGCAGCCCAAGCAAAAGGTCGAACCCGCCGAATTGACGGTCGTGAATCTCAAGACACCGGTCAAGCTGCCACTCAACGACAAGTCGGTTCCGACGACCGGTCGCCGATTGGCCTACGCGCGGCACCTGGTCAGCGGACGACATCCACTGGTGGCCCGTGTCATCGTCAACCGGATCTGGATGCATCACTTTGGACGTGGGCTGGTCTCGTCGCCGGGCGATTTCGGTGTCCTGGGCGAGCGGCCGACTCATCCGGAACTGCTCGATTGGTTGGCGGATGAATTCGTGCAAAGCGGTTGGCAGGTCAAGAGGTTGCACCGGCTGATTCTCGGTTCGTGGGCCTATCGCCAATCGTCGCGGAGGACCCTGGAACTGGATCGGCTGGATCCGGACAACCTGCTGCTGGGCCGGATGTCACTTCGGCGTCTCGAATCCGAATCGCTGCGTGATGCGATCCTGGCGATTTCCGGGTCGATGAACTCGAAGATGTTTGGCGATCCGGTGTCCGTGATGGAGGACGCGGTGGGGCAGATCGTGCTGGGCAAGGAGAATCTCGACGGCGAACGCAAGCCGACCAAGACGATCGACCTGCAGGGTGAGCAATTCCGGCGGAGTCTTTATGTCCAGGTTCGTCGGACCCGGCCGCTGGGAGTGCTCGAGGCCTTTGACGTGCCCGTGATGACGCCCAATTGCTCGAAGCGATCCTCCTCGAATGTCGCACCGCAATCGCTGATGCTGATGAACAGTGATTTCGTGGTGGAGTATTCCGAACGCCTGGCCGAACGGGTCGAGTCGGATGCGGGGCCGGATCGGCGATCGCAGGTGTTGCGGGCCTGGCAGTTGGCCTACGGGGTGGCACCGGCCACGGAAGTCGCGGACGAAATGGTGGCTTTTGTCGAACGGCAGGTGGCCGCTTTTGAAAAGATCAAGCAGAAGGGCGACACGACCACGCCCGACAAACGGGCCATGGCAAACCTGTGCCAGGCCCTGATCAGCGCAAACCGGTTCCTGTACATCGACTAGACGAGACGTGGCCGGTTGGGCCACACGAGAGACAACTCGAGGAAAAGACCATGACAAACGCTCCGGACATATTGCGAGCCGCCAGGCGTCATTTCCTGGCGCGGGGAGCGATGAGCCTGGCGCCGTTGGCGGCGGCGTGGGCCAGCCAGCGGGACCAGTTGCTGGCGGCACCGGTCAAGCCCGAGCTGGCCCGGCAGTCGTTCGACCTGTTGCCCAAGCAGCCTCGCAAGACGCCGCAGGCCACCGCGATGATCTCGATGTTCATGCAGGGTGGACCCAGCCAGGTCGACCTGATGGATCCCAAGCCCGAGTTGACTCGCCTGGACGGGCAGCAGTTCCCCGGCACGATCAAGTACGACAACGCCGCCCAGGCCAGTTCCCGGGTCCTGGGCAGCCCGTGGAAATTCCAGAAACACGGGGACTGCGGAACGCCGATCTCGGAATTGTTGCCGGGTCTTGCGGAGATCGTCGACGATGTCCTGGTAGTCCGGTCGATGCACACCGGTGTGAACAACCACGGCCAGTCGATTCACGCGATGAATACCGGGCGAACACAACGCGGGCGGCCGGCGCTGGGCAGTTGGCTGACGTTCGGATTGGGGGCCGAGACCGACGAGTTGCCGGCGTACGTGGCGATGACCGATCCGAGAGGATTGCCCGTCGAGGGCGTGCTCAACTGGTCCAACGGATGGTTGCCCTCGTTGTTCCAGGGAACGGTGGTGCGTCCGCGTGAGCCGCGGATCCTGAATCTCGAGCCGCCCGAGCGACTGCGGGGCGAGGTGCAGACGAACTTTCTCGATCTGCTGACCCGGCTCAATCGTCGACACATCTCGAAGCGGCAGGGCGAGTTGGAACTCGAAGCACGGATCGCCAACTTTGGTTTGGCCGCCCGGATGCAGACCGCGGCCCGCGAGGCCCTGGACATCGGACGTGAAACCAAGGCCACGCAGGCCCTGTATGGCTTGGATGAGAAGGCGACCGTCGAGTTTGGCACGCGTTGCCTGATCGCCCGGCGATTGGTCGAGCGGGGTGTGCGGTTCGTGCAGTTGTTCACCAAGAACCAGTACTGGGACCATCACGGCTCGATCCGGGGCAGCCTGCCGGCGTCGTGTTTGAAGGTCGATCGTCCGGCCGCGGCCCTGGTCACCGACCTCAAGCAACGCGGACTGCTCGATTCGACCGTGGTGCACTGGGGTGGCGAGATGGGCCGCCTGCCGGTGATCCAGAACGATGCGGGTCCCAGGCAAGTGGGCCGCGATCACAACACGTACGGTTTCAGCATGTGGCTGGCCGGTGGCGGCTTCCGGGCGGGTGGGACGTACGGCGAGACCGACGAGTTCGGTCACCACGCGGTCGAGAACGTGGTCAATCACTACGACTACCACGCCACGCTGATGCAACTCTTCGGGATCGACCCCGACGAGCTGGTCTACCT
>CAWVUS010000145.1:0-13028 GCA_963933195.1 uncultured Planctomycetaceae bacterium | reverse complement strand
CTGACATTTCCGGCGATTCAGGCGGACGCGAAAGGACAATGCGGAACAGTGCCTGCGTTCTCTGGGCGCCTGTTCCCGAGGTTCGGGCGGCGAGCCTGGCGGCGAGTTCGTGCAGCGTCGCGTGGTTCATCATGTGCAATGCCTGTGGGGCGACGGTGGTCTCGTCCCGGCGACCGCAGCTGGCCTGTGGGCTGGGGACGTCAAAGGTTCGAAGGAGCGAGGCGGGGTTCATGCGGTCAATGTGACCGTAAATGGACCGCCGAGTTGACAATCCGGCGCCGGTGAACATGTTGCCCAGGGGCGTGCCGCCAATCCGTGAGTCGAGACTGTTGGCGTAGGAGAGTTGGGAGTCCCGCATTGCTTCAAACCCGAGGCGGCGGCGGGACATCCGCCAGAGCAAACGGTTTTCCGGATCCCTGGCAAATGCGGCGGGGCGATGGTTGCTACGCTGCATGTAGGTGGCCGACGTCATGATCAAGCGGTGCAGCGCCTTGATCGACCAGTCGGCGTCCGTAGAAAACCAGTCGGCGAGGTAGTCGAGTAGCTCAGGGTGAGTGGGGGGGGCTCCTCGCGTGCCAAAATCACTGGGAGTCCGCACAAGGCCGTCGCCGAAATGGTGTAGCCAGATGCGGTTGACCAGGACTCGTGAAGTCAGTGGGTTGGTGGGCGAGGCAATCGCGCGCGCCAGTTCCAGGCGACCGCTCCGGAGTTGGAATGGGACCCGGGGGCCGGGGGCAATGGCTTCGGGGAGTTGACGAGGCACCGAGTCACCCAGTCGATTGGGATTGCCTCGCTGAAAGACCCTGGGTTGGAATGGCGAGTCGTCTTCGGCCAGTGTCATGGCGCGGGGCGGCGCGTCGTTGCCCTTGATCAACCAGTTCTCAAGTTCCTTGCGGAGTTTCTTGTACACCCCCTGGGCGGGCCGATCCGGGAGCAAGGCCAGGGCGCCCCAGCCAAAAAGTCGCGGGATATTGGCCGGAGCGTCTGGGGCGTGGAAGATCAGCCGGAGTTCTTCGTGTGCGGGATCCTTGAAGCCAGCGGGTGGCGGCGATCCCTTTTTGATGGCGTCGTTGGTCACCGCCTGCCATTTGACTTCGACGGCAGAAAGCACTTTTCCGTAAACGGCGGCGGCGGCATCCAAAGACCCGGGAGGATTGGCCTTGAGTGCTGCCAGTACGAGAGGATTGGTTGGCGGAGATGCGGCAGGGGTGGTTTTGAGACGTTCAAGTAGGCCAGGAATCGCCTGGGCAAAAGCTTCGGGGGCGGCGTCATCGAGTCGAGCCAGTTCGTGCCAGGCACCCCAGACAGGATTGCGGGTGTTTTCGACGAGCGACGTGGCTTCGAGTTCTTCGAGGTAGATCCTCCATTTCAGCACGATCGTGGGGTTCAGTCCGCCGGCTTCAGTCAGCAACATGAAATTGTCGGTGGGCGGTTGAGCGAGTGTTCTCTGTGCCTGGAGCAAGTACTCGGCAGCCCGTTTTCGGGCGGCCACTTGCATGTCGGCGTGCGTCTTGATGATGAACTGGCGAATCGCCCTGGATCGTTTTGCGAGTTCGGCCTGGAACTTGTGTTGTTGTTTGGTGCTGGCGGGTTGTGACAATTCGGGAGGAACCAGAGGTTCCGACGAACTGCGAAAGACTCCATAAAGTGAATAGTAGTCGGCCTGGGGGATCGGGTCGTACTTGTGGTCGTGGCAACGTGCACAGGTTACCGTCAGGCCAATCAGGCCACGGGTGACCACGTCGATTTGATCATCGATCTGGTCGTGCAGGTTGTTCATGAACCGGGGGCTCAGTGTCAGGAAACCCATCGCCGCGCGAGATTCGGGTTGGCTGTCCAAGTCGAGTTGGTCTGCGGCAAGTTGTTCCAGCACGAAGCGGTTGTAGGGGAGGTCGTCGTTGAAGGACCGCACGACGTAATCCCGGTACGTCCAGGCCCACGGGAAACTGCGGTCTTCGAAGAACACATACCCCTTGGTGTCGGCGTAGCGGGCGACGTCCAGCCAGTGTCGCCCCCAACGTTCACCGTAATGCGGACTGGACAGCAGGCGGTCGACCACAGATGCCCAATGGCTGCGGTTCGGCGGGGACGCGTCGCCTGGCCGGTTGTGGACGGGAGGCAACCCCAGCAGGTCAAACGATCCTCGTCGAATCAACGTGTGACGACCGGCCTCGGCCGATGGGGTGAGGCCAGCTTTGCGTAATTTCTGCCAGATGAAGGCGTCGATCGGGTTGCGGGCCCATCCGTTGGAGTTGACTGCGGGGACGACCGGGCGAGTGACTGGTCTCAGCGCCCAGTGGGTGGGTTCTGCGTCGGCCGCCATGACGAGGCATGGTGTCAGCAGCAGGGCGGAGAGTTGGCGGAAGGTGTGAAGCATCTTGGCTCGCGCGACAAAACGAAGTTCGTGGTTAACACTTGTAACCGAATACTCGTGGAATCGTAGCGCAATGATGGGTTTGCGGTCGTGTTCCTGGCCTGGTGTTTGGAACCCTGCCCACCGGAACATCTATCGAGTACTCTGCTTGTTGCTAGCTCGACTCCACAGCAGGACTCCGACGTGTCACAAAAACTCTGCCTGATTGGTTTTGGTACGGTCGGTCGCGGCCTGGTGGAAATCTTGCGGGACAAGCGAGGTGTGCTGAGTGACCAGTTCGATTATCAACCGAGCGTGGTTGCCGTGTCTGATGTGTTTCACGGCAGTTGCCATGACCCTGACGGGCTGGATCTCGATCGGGTCCTGGATCTGGTTGGTCAGAATGGGTCTGAGCCGGGTGCGCTCACCAGATATTCCGACAACGTGTGCGAGTGGGGCAGCCTGGAGACAATCCGCCAATGCGGCGCCGACGCGATGGTGGAAGTCACGCTGACGAATATTGAAACCGGCGAGCCGGCGTTGTCGCATTGCCATGCGGCGCTCGAGGCAGGGGCACACGTGGTGACGACCAACAAGGGGCCCGTGGCCCTGGCCTGGCGGGACCTGTCGCAAATGGCCAGGTCGCGTGGTCTTCAATTTCGGTTTGAAGGGACGGTGATGAGTGGCACGCCGGTTCTTTCGACGGCGACCGAGGCGTTGGCCGGGTGCGAATTTGCACGAATCCGTGGCATTCTCAATGGCACGACGAATTACATTCTCTCGGAAATGGAACAGGGGCGGCCCTATGACGAGGCCTTGTTGACGGCCCAGGAGTTGGGGTATGCCGAGGCCGATCCGACCGCTGACGTCGAGGGGTATGACGTGGTGGCCAAGGTTGTCATTCTGGCCAATGTGGTAATGGGAGCCGACTTGAGCGTTGACCAGGTGGTTCGCGAGGGGATCACCGGGTTGGATGCCGGTTCAGTGTCGTCGGCACCCGGTCGAGGCGGGCGTTGGAAATTGATTGGCCAGGTGGAACGGGTGGGCGGCGAGGTGGTCGCGACAGTCGCCCCGGTGGAATTGCCACTGGAAGATCCGCTGGCGTCGGTGGGAGGAGTGACCAACGCGGTGACGTTGGAAAGCGACCTGGTTGGCCCGGTGACCATTGTGGGGGCCGGTGCCGGAAAGGAAGCCACCGGGATGGCGTTGCTGAGTGATCTGGTGGCAATCCAACGGGCCGGTTAGCCACCGTGTTGGACGGTGCCAATCTCAGTCGCCCGTGTAGAGTCCGCCGTTGACGCCCAGGCTCTGGCCGGTCAGGTACCCTGCCCCGGCTGATGCCAAAAACAGCACGGTGGCTGCGACGTCCTCGGGGGTTCCGTACCGGCCCAGTGGGATCCTGTCGAGGTACTTTTGGAGTATCTCGTCGGGGATCGACCGGGTCATGTCGGTGTCTATGAATCCCGGACACACTGCATTGACCGTTATCCGGCGAGGTGCGAGTTCCAGGGCCAGGCTCTTGGTCAGCCCTAGAATCCCCGCCTTGCTGGCTGCGTAGTTGGCAACCCCGAAATTGCCTGTTTGTGCGACCATTGAGGATATGTTGATGATCCGCCCACCGTCGGTGATCAGGGGCAAGACTCCACGGCAGTTGAAGAAGGTCCCATCGAGATTGACGGCGATTACGGCTCGCCATTCCTCGTCGGTCATCTTGGCCAGGGTGTGATCACGATTGATGCCGGCATTGTTGACCAGGACATCAACCTGACCGAAATGTTTTTGGACGGTGTCGTAGAATTCGGCAACGTCCTCGGCCTGTGACACGTCGGCTGTGACAGGGGCGACCCGTTCGGCGGGGAGTCCCGCCTCTTCTCTCCAGTTGGCGACCGCCTGGCGATGGGCCTCGGCGTCATGAGCGGGGCATCCGGCGACGACGGTGGCGCCGGCCCGTGCGAATGCCAGGGCTGTGGCGGCACCGATGCCCTGCGAGGCACCGGTGACCACGACGACGCGATCCGAGAATTCTCCGACAGGTTTAGCCATTGTTATTTCTCCACGACCCAGATGTTACGGAATCGCACCGGGTTGCCGTGGTTTTGCAGACGCAGGCGCCCCGGAAGATGATTCCGGTTGGGAAGTGCTTTGGAGGAAGCGGGAGTGGGCGGGACGATGTAACGGTCGTGGATCAGGGCCCCGTTGTGCCGGACGCTCAGGACGGCCGGACGTACCTGCACGCCGTTGTCGTCGACCTGAGCTGCCGTGTGGACTATGTCGAAGGTCTGCCAGGCAAGTGGTGGCAGGCACATGTTGACTGTGGGCATCACGAGTTCGTGGATTCCACCACAGCGGCCGACGTGCGACAACCGCTCGTACTTCCGGTTCTCGGTTGTCCAGCCGAACGAATCGACCACCTGGATCTCCCACAGTTCCTGCAGGTAAATGCCACTGTTTCCTCGGTGCATGCCACGAGCGGTGGGCATGTATGGTGTGCGGAACTCGAGGTGCATTCGGTAACTTTGAAAAAGTCGTTTGCTGCGTGTTCCTTCGGCGAGCAGGTGGTCTTCGACGATCCGGCCGTCAAGCCATTGATCCGTTGACGTTCCATCAAAGAGGACGATCGCCTCGCGGGGTGGTTTGGCGCCGAGAGTGGGTGAGGTGCGGAGTGTTCGGCGACCTTTGATGGTGTCGTTCTTGGCCTGGTTGAGGAACATCGTTGCGTGTCCGTCGAGTTGACCGTCACGGATCGTGATCGTCACGTTCTGGTTGGGGAACATCAGTCGTTCTCCGTGGACCCCGTGGAATTCCGTTGTGTCGCCGGTGCGTTTTCCCTTGAGGTAGAAACGGGATTGTCCGTCCCAGCCAGCCCCGGGGAGGCCTCCGCCGTGAATGATGCCCTCGAAAAGGCCCTGGCCCAACGCGATCACCTGGACACCCACGGGGTACGTCCCGCCGACTCGACCGGTGTATTCGCCCTGGACGGTGAAGTCGGTGCCGGCGGCCTGGGGGCTTGTGAAGGTTGGCAACGGGTCAGCCGCCGGCAAGCTGACGGCCTGGAAAGGCAGTGCCAGGGCCATTGCCGCGAGCGCGTTGTGAAAGGTCGTCATGGCGGGTGGTTTCAGTCGGAACTGTAGGGGAAGTGGTCGTCGAGTTCGGCGGAGGCCAGGTCGACCAGGAAGCCGGAGAGTCGTTCAACAAGTGTGTCCATCAGTTTCCGGCCCGATTCGGCCGTGGCCGGGTGGGGATTGCCGACACCCGTGTTGGTTGTGAGCAGGTGCCAGGGGCGAGTGATCGAGATCCAGCCACGGTTGATGGCCTCGAATCTCGTCGATCGGACTTCTCCGGCGTCAGCTGTCAAGTCGCCGGATTGCGGGTCGTGGTCAACGAGGTCAGGGAAGTAGGCCAGCGCAAGGGCGGTCTCCATTTCGCCGGCATGATCGCCCGGGTCGGTAAACAGTTCGGCCTGGACATCTGCCGAGATACTCCGGAACCAGTCGCACAGGAACAGGTGCACCGGTCCGCCGACGAGTTCTCGAAGCGTGCTCTTGAGTTCGTTGCCGCCGTGACTGTTAAGAATCAGCAACTTGGAGATACCGGCACGGTGGACGGATTCGACCAGGTCGGAGATGACCCGGCAGAGGGTCGAGGGGTAGAGGTTCATTGCCAGCGGGAAGGCGTGTTGGTTGGTTTGGGTTCCAAACGGGATCGTGGGCAACACGACGACGCGTGCTCCGAGATTCCAGGCTGCTTCGCCAGCGCGGGCGGCGATCTGGTCGGCTTCGAAAATGTCGGTTCCGTAAGGGAGGTGCAGGTTGTGTGGTTCAGTGGCGCCCAGTGGCAGCACGGCCACGTCGTACCCGTGTTCGCGGACATGGCCGTAATTGGTTTCGGCAAGGATCCAGTGACGCATGAGTGGGTCAGTCTGAAGGAATCGATTCGTAGAGTTGTTCGATCACACCGTCAAGAAATTTGGCGAGTCGTTCTGAGGCATAGAGAGCCTGTTCTCGCAATCGCCAGAGATCCTTGTAACTGGCGGGACGCTTCCATAGCGAGCCAAGGGCGGCCCCGATCCGGCGGCCAGGTGTGGCGGCCAATACGGAGTGGATCTCCGGGGGCAGATCCGTCTGGAGGTCATCGCTGATGACTCGGACGGCCATGAAACCCACGCCCTGGTCCCGGCAAACCTGGGCCACGGCCAGGCTCTCCATGTCGACGGCCATCGCGTCGTGACGTTCACCCAGGAGTTGTTTTTCTTCGGAAGTTCGGACAATGTCGTCGACGACCACCAGGCGGCCTGCATGGACTCCGGTTGGGAGTTGGTCTGGCGGGGTGAACGACAGTGGCATGTCGTGTCCGTGGGTGTCGGTGATTGCAGTGGCCATCACGATGTGGCCGAGTTGAAGTTCCGGTTGGAGTCCACCGGAGAAGCCGCAGGACACGACGTACGCGGGAGTGTGGGCTTCGATCAATGCCTGTGTGGCACGCCGCGCCCTGGCAAAACCGGGGCCGGATTCCACGACGGCCACGCGCGCGTCATCGTAGCGGCCTCCGCGGAACGTGAATTCGCCGCCGGAGTACTTCTTGGGAGTCAGGCAACGGAGGAGGAAAGGAGCCAATTCGATGTTCAACGCCGAGACGAGCCCGATGTCGGCATGGGCCATGTCGCCCAGGTCGTCTGGCGTGGAACTGGCTGGTCCGGTGTCGTTGCTCACTCGGTTGCCTCTGCCTCAAAGGCGTCGATGACCTCCAGCAGCCGGTCGATGGCTGCGTCCGTTTGTGCATTGTACAGGCTGGCCCGCAGGCCTCCCACGCTGCGGTGTCCCTTGAGGCCGACGACACCGGCTGCCTGGCAATTCGAGAGGAAGCTTTGGTCGGCTTCGGGGCTGCCGGCGGAGAAGACAACGTTCATGGCAGATCGTGCGGTCGGGTCACACCGTCCCTCCAGCACTTCGCTGGCATCAATTCGTTCGTAGAGCCTGGAGGCCTGTTTCCGGTTGCGTTCGGCAACCACATCCAGTCCGCCCTGCTCTTCCAGCCACTCCAGGACCAGTTCGGTGACGTAGATCGAAAAGGCAGGCGGAGTGTGATAGAGCGATCCGGCGGCGGCGTGGGTGGCGTAACGCAGGACCGGGGGGAGCTTGTCGGGGGCGCGTTGCAACAGTTGGCGTCGCACGAGTACCAGGGTCAGCCCGGCAGGCCCCAGGTTCTTCTGGGCTCCGGCGTAGACCAGGTCGTGTTGGCTGAGGTCCAGTGGTCGCGAGAGGATGTCGCTGCTTGCGTCACAAACCAGGGGGACTTCAACCGGGCGGGTTGGTGGGGTGGGGAACTGGGTTCCGGCGATGGTGTTGTTGGACGTGTAGTGCAGGTAGGCCGGTGCATCGGAGAGAACTGGAGGTTCTGGCAAATGGCGGAACTCGGTCGATTCGGACGAGGCGGCAACATGAACACGCCCGGTGGCAGACGCGGCGTCGATGGCTTTTGTCGACCAGGTGCCACTGTTGATGTAGTTGGCAATGTGCTGGTCGTCTCGCAGGTTGGCTGGCACCATGGCGAACTGCAGGGACGCACCACCTTGTAGAAAAAGCACGTCGACGTCATCAGGAAGGGCCGCCAGGCGACGGATGCGGGCTTCGGCCGATGCGATGATTTCGGCAAAGGCATCGCCTCGATGCGAGTGCTCCAGGATGCCGATGCCGGTGTTGCCGAGCGACAGCAGGTGCTCGCTGGCTTGGGCCAGGACGGATTCCGGGAGAACGGCTGGCCCGGCTGCGAAGTTGAAGAGTCGTTCCACGTCGACGACGTCCCGTACGGAAAAAACCAGTCAGGCGACCCAGCAAGTGTGATAGGTGTCACGCCACGGGGCGTCAATCCTCCTGTGGGCGACTTTCGAGTTCGGTTGGGCTTGTATATCATGCGCCGAATGAACGCCGCTGCTGACCACTCACCTGTGCGATCCGGGCCACGTGCCGAACCATTCCAGGCTCCCCAGGGCGACCTTGCGGTTTTGCCCGGTTCGGGCAATCCGATCCTGGCCCAGGCCATTGCCGATTGCCTGGACGTGTCGCTGGTTCCGTGCCACTCGCACGTCTTCAGCGAAGGCAACGTGTTCGTCCGCGTCAAGGAGAACGTTCGAGGCCGCGACGTGTATGTGGTCCAGGGGGTTCACTATCCGGTGAACGACAATTTCATGGAATTGTTGTTCTGGATCGATGCGTTGAAACGGGCCAGTGCGCAGTCGGTGACCGCCGTGATTCCGTTTTTCAGTTATGCCAAGGGTGACAAGAAGGATGAACCACGGGTGTCGATTCGAGCCCGTGTTTGTGCCGACGCGATCGAGGCGGCCGGGGCGGATCGTGTTTTGACGATGGACTTGCACAGCCCGCAGATCCAGGGCTTCTTTCGCATTCCCGTCGATCACCTTTACGGACGACACACGCTCTGCGAGCGGGTGAATGCCATGGAAATTCCGGACCTCGTCGTGTGCAGCCCCGACACGGGTTTCGCCAAAGATGCGGTCGATTATGCCCGGGTGTTGGATGTGCCGGCGGTGTTTGGTAGCAAGCAACGGACGAGCCACGACGAGCAGGCTGAGGTGCTCGAGGTCGTGGGCGACGTCGAAGGAAAGAACGTCCTGGTGGTGGATGACTTTACGATCAGCGGTGGTTCGTTGATCAGTGCAGCCGACGTTCTCAAGCAGCGAGGGGCTCGCGATATCTACGCAGCGGTGAGCCACGGAGTGTTCTCCAAAGGGGCTGCCGACCGGATTGGGAACAGCGTGATCAAGAAAATGTTGATCACCGATACGATCGAAACAGCATTTGACCCCCTTCCGGAGAACGTTGAAGTCGTCAGCGTGGCTCGTTTGTTCGCAGCCGCGATCCAATCGGTCCACGAACGGACCAGTGTGAGCGAGTTGTTCCCGGATCCTCGAAGTTGATGTTTGTCGCTACCTCTCTTCATTGATCCCCCTTCCCCTTGTGGCACCGGCGTCATGGTGGATTCCGGAAAACCCGAACAGGTTGATTCACAGGCAAGTGGCGACGCGTCGTCCGACGCGCCGGTGGAAGAGGTGGCCGACAAGCCTGCCAAAAAGTCGCGGACCAAGAAGTCCGGCGGTGGTGCCAAGCTGACGCCGATGATGCAGCGTTATACCGAGGTCAAGGCTCAGAATCCCGAGGCGCTGCTGCTGTTCCGGATGGGGGATTTTTACGAGTTGTTCTTCGAGGATGCTCAGGTGGCGTCCCCCGTGCTGGGGTTGACTCTCACCAGCCGCGACAAGAACTCCGACAACCCGGTGCCCATGGCCGGGTTTCCCTATCACTCGCTGGATGGATACCTGCACAAGTTGATCCGTGCCGGTTACCGAGTGGCGATTTGTGACCAGGTGGAGGACCCGAAGACGGCAAAGGGCCTGGTGCGTCGTGAGGTGACGCAGACGGTGACTCCGGGGACACTGACCGATCCGGCTCTGCTGGATCCTCGCAGTTACAACTACATGGCCTCGGTGGCCTCGACCCGCGACGGGGTTGGACTGGCTTGGCTGGAGTTGTCAACAGGACGGTTCCAGGCAAGCACGGTGTCTTTGACTGAGCTTTCCGACGAATTGGCCCGCTTGTCTCCGGCCGAGTGCCTGGTGGCCGAGGATGCCGTCGAGGAATTGGGTGTGGGGTGGCTGGCCGACCAGTTGGGGATCAGTCTCGCCTGTCGCGCGCCGTGGCAATTCGGTGTGGAGACGTGCCGGAGGACGCTGCTGGAACATTTTGGCACGCGGACCCTGGAAGGTTTTGATTTCAGTGACGACGACACCTCGGCGGTGACCGCTGCGGGAGCGTTGCTGAATTATGCAGCAGAGAATCATCTGAGCGCGTTGCCGCACGTCTCGAAACTCGAGCCTCATTCTGGCAACGGGTTTCTGATGATCGATGAAGCCACGCGGCGGAGCCTGGAGTTGACGCGGACACTACTCGGCGGCGATCGCGAGGGAAGCCTGTTGTCGGTGATTGACGAGACGGTCACGTCGATGGGGGCAAGGTTGCTGGGCGAGTGGCTATCGAATCCTTTGAGGGATGCCAGTCGAATTGGCGGCCGGTTGGATGCGGTGGAGGAGTTTCGGGGTCTGCCGGCAGTCTGCCGAGATGTCAGTGACCAGTTGCGGGGGATCTATGATCTGGAACGGTTGACGTCGCGGGTGGCGACAGGACGCGCGTCGCCGCGTGACCTGGGCTGCCTGGCGGGGACGTTGGCACGGTTGCCGGCGATCAAGGGGCTTCTGGAGGATCGACAGGCGAGCGTCCTGCAGGAGATGTACGAACGCCTCGACCTGTGTGGCGACCTGCTTAACGCCATTGCCACCACGTTGGTCGACGAGCCACCGTTGCTGGTTTCCGACGGTGGCATGATTCGGGATGGGTTTGATGCGGAACTGGATCGTTTGCGGGACCTGGCCCGAGGAGGGAAAGAGTGGATAGCCGCGTACCAGGCGAGCGAGAGTGAGCGGACGGGTATTCCGAGCCTGAAGGTGGGCTTCAACAAGGTCTTTGGCTACTACCTGGAAGTGACCACGGCGCAACTGGATAAAGTGCCCGCCGAGTACATTCGCAAACAGACGTTGAAGAACCAGGAACGGTACGTGACTCCGGAATTGAAGGAGCACGAGGAGAAGGTGTTGCGTGCCGAGGAACAGGCGGTGGCGCTCGAGCAACGGTTCTTTGGGACGTTGCGCGAGGCCCTGGCCGCAGAATGTCTTCGGTTCCAGGCGACAGCCGGTGTCCTGGCGAAGCTGGATGTCCTGAACGGCCTGGGCGTTCTGGCATCGTCGCGTGGATACTGCCGCCCAGAATTGACCGAAGAGCCTGTCCTCGATTTGCGGGAGAGTCGTCATCCGGTGCTGGACCGGATCCAGCCGACTGGGGAATTCGTACCCAATGATGTACGGGTGGGCGGAAGTGCGGGACACGTCCAGATAATCACCGGGCCGAACATGGCCGGTAAGAGCACCTACATTCGCCAGGCAGCCCTGGTGACAATCCTGGCGCAGATGGGTTCGTTCGTGCCCGCCAGCGAGGCACGAGTTGGTGTTGTGGATCGGGTGTTTGCTCGCGTGGGGGCCAGCGACGAATTGAGCAAGGGCCAGAGTACGTTCATGGTTGAAATGACCGAAACAGCCAGGATTCTCAATGCCGCCACCGGCCACAGCCTGGTTGTGCTCGACGAGATCGGCCGCGGTACCAGCACGTACGATGGAATCTCCCTGGCCTGGGCCATCACCGAGCATCTCCATGACCGGGTCGGGTGTCGAACACTCTTCGCGACGCACTATCATGAATTGACGGAGTTGACACGGACGTTGACCGGTGCAGTGAACCTGAACGTGGTGGTTCACGAGCAGGACGAGGAGGTCGTGTTTCTACACAAGATTGTCGAAGGGTCTGCAGACAAAAGTTACGGGATTCACGTTGCGCGGTTGGCCGGAGTTCCCGGCGATGTGATCGACCGCGCGCGGGTGATCCTGGAGACTCTCGAAGCAGACCACCTCGACGAGGAAGGGCATTCCAGAATGCCGATGCGGTCGACGGATCCGACCTCCAGCCGACAGTTGTCGCTGTTCGAGACGCCGCCGCACCCGTTGCTCGAAGAAATCCGCGACATGGATATCGAATCCATGACGCCGTTGGCGGCGCTCGAGAAACTCGACAGCATCCGGAAGTCGTTGCTGGATCCGCAGTGACGCAATCGACACCGGTCGCACGCGGTCGCGAATCAGGTGACAGCGGTTTCCAAAAACCGTTGCTGCACCGGAAGCACTTGCTCGAGGACTCGGCCGAGCACCTCACCGGGCAGGCCGATGGGATCCACGTTGACGAGCAATTCACTCGAGTAGTAATCGAGGACTGGAGCCGATTCGGACTGGTAAACGGTGAAGCGGTGCCTGACGACCGTTTCGTCTGCGTCGTCGGGCCGTCCCTGGCGAAGGCCGCGGTCGAGGATTCGCTGCACCAGCGGTTCAAAGTCGGAGCCAGCCAGGTGTAGGACGAGCTGGACATCGACATCCGCCGAAATCAATTCGCACTGCGCGATGTTTCTCGGGATTCCGTCCAGCAGCAGGATCTGGCTCGTCGGGTCAAACGTACCCTCCGCAATACAGGCGGCGAGTTTTTTTCGCCACAAGGCGGTGGTGAATTCGTCCGGGACAAGGTTTCCGCCGGAGGTGAATCCAGCGACAGCACGTCCGTCACTGGAATCGGGGTCCAAGCTTCGGAAAATCTCTCCACTGGAGAGATGGAAGAAACCGGGAAGCCCGCCAAGGACAACGCCCTGTGTGCCCTTTCCGCTGCCCGGCGCGCCGAAAAGCAGGATCGTAGTTGGGCTTGAATTTGTCATCGTTTCGGGCCAGTTGGCCGGTCGCGTTGACGAGGCGGGGAATGTCTACCGAGACAGGAAGGCCACGACCTTTCCGACGTCGACTGGCAAGCTAACGTCTTCGGAGGTGGGCAGAGCCGTGACCGTGGCGGTCAGGCCGTCGGTGTCGACTTCGATCCAGTCGGTGTCATTGGCTGGTCCGGAGTCAGTCAGCAACGAATACAGCGACTTCAGGTTGGGTCGGTTGCGTACCGAAATCACGTCGCCGGCGTTGACCCGGATGGATGGCACGGTGACGGTGCGTCCGTTGACCTGGAAA
>CAWVUS010000144.1:0-13098 GCA_963933195.1 uncultured Planctomycetaceae bacterium | reverse complement strand
TCCGCAGTCTCTCGCAGGGCCAGGCCACCTTCACGATGGAACTGGACTGCTACCGACGGGTGCCGGCGAAACTGCAGGAAGAGATTGTCTCGGAACGTCGCGATCCGAAGAAGCCGGGAGGCGTTGGCACACAGTACAGTACGTCGGCCTAGCCTGGTCCGTCTCACACGCTGGTGATCAGTCGAAGAGTTCTCCGAGAGCCTTGGCGAGACCGGCCAGGGGCTTGGTGACGGTTTTCAGTACCCGGTTTTTCTTCTTCTCTGCTGCGGCTGCGGCTGCCTCTTCCGCTGCTGCCTTCTCTGCTGCAGCCTTCTCCGCAGCAGCCTTCTCAGCGGCAGCCTTCTCAGCGGCTGCCTTCTTCACTGCCGCTTTGATTGCTGCGACTCTTGCTGTCGCGTCCTTCACAGCTTTCTCTGCTGCTGCCGTGGCTTTGGCGGCTGTTGCCGTGGCTTTTGCTGCTGCTGCCGTGGCTTTGGCGGCTGTTGCCTTGGCTTTGGCGGCTGTTGCCTTGGCTTCAGCTATCTGTGCAGCAGTCTTCTTCGCCGAAACGGCCTTGGCTGCTGCAATTTTCTTGGCGGCAGCTTGTTCTGCTGCTGCTACGGCCTTTGCTGTTCCTGAACCGGGCAACTCGCGGATTCGCAGGTTGCGGAATTCGACAGGTGATCCCTCGCTTTCGAGCGCCATGAATCCAGCCGCCGGCAGGCAGTTGGATCCTCCAGAGACCTCTTCACCGTTGACCCACAGTCGCACTT
Organism: uncultured Planctomycetaceae bacterium; assembly: GCA_963933195.1. Classification (GTDB taxonomy): domain Bacteria; phylum Planctomycetota; class Planctomycetia; order Planctomycetales; family Planctomycetaceae; genus UBA8437. Next base: position 12,346 of record CAWVUS010000144.1, on the reverse strand, counting down.
CGCCGTTGATGGCTCTGACGTAGTAGTGGTTCCACTTCTCCACGCCCAGCGTCAGTCTCTTGCTGGGGAAACTTCGCCGACCATTCTTTGACACGGGGGCAAACGGTTTCATCTTGCTCGTGCCGACCGGAAACACGTCGCCGTGGCTGGTGAACCAGTCGGATTTCTTACCGTTCTTCTTCTCGTACCGGGTCTCGTATTCGAGATCGAGCACCTGGACCTCGATGCCGCCCCTGGGCAACTGTCCCGGTTTGAGTCCGGTGAAGGAGGCATCGGGAGCCCAGAGAAAAATGCCCGAGTTGCCGGCCGGTTTCATGTGTCGCCATTCGGCGACCAGTTCAAAGTTCTCGTAGGTTGTCTTGGACCGCGTCACGCCGACCGGCTTTCCGGTGCAATAAATCGTGCCATCCTTTTCACTCCAGGTGTCCTTGGCGCAGTTGACGTTCTCGAAGTCGGCCAGGGACAGGGACTTCCAGCCGGCCCCCTCTCCGTCGATGACAGCGTTCTTCAACGGGGGTTTTGCCTTCTTGTCCTGGGCGGTCAGGAAACCGGATGCCAACAGCAGGGCAACGGTGCAGATGGTCAGGGTGGTCTTCATCGGGTGAGTCTCCTTGGAGATCTGGAGTTGTGCATCTGGTGTGCGAGACTTGAAATGATAGCCGAGCGGTGAGGGGAAATGTTGGATCAAAGACACAGGTGCCTGGTGCTCCTGAGCCACGCTTCGATAATCCGTGTCCGGGTGTGGCGGCCCGGCCAGTCGGGCTTGTTGAGAATCCGCCAGTTCACGTAGCCCCGGGCTGTGGTCGCGTCCTTGAGTTGCAACGTGACGTGAATCGGAAACCTGATACGAAACGGCTTGATCCTGGCGGACCGTTGGACAGCCTGGCGTGCTCCGGCGGTGATACGGGGAAGGGTCACGGTGGGTGGATCCAGGACGACCGATCCGTCCGATTGCACCCGTTTGACCGAGACGGTGACGACATCGGCACCAAGCCAGTCGTGCGTCTCCTGGCACAAGCCGTCACATCCGGTGGCCATCACGATCGGGACACCGTGGTCGTGGCCGGCGACAATCGCGTAGGCCGCCAGTTCGCCCGCTTCGCGGCCGTTGAACACGTACCGTCTCCGCCGGGCACTGGACCAGGTGTGGGGCAGCACAGATTTCTTGGCTCCTTCCCGGGCATGGAATCCCACCAGCAGGACTCCCGCGAAACTGGAGTCGAGTCCATGCAGCAGCGGACCGCCGGAGGGGATCAATCGGGCCCTTGAATCCAGTCGGTCGCGAAGGATGTTGCGGTCGCGAAAACCGTCGTCCTTGACGTGGACCTCTGTCGCTCCCGCGGCAAAGCAACCCGCGACCGCCGCGTTGACATCATCGGTCAGCAGTTCCCTGAACCGTGGCAATCGTGGACTGTCGGCTTTCAGGTTGCGGGCCCAGTACTCGTTGACGCCGGTCGGTCCTTCACTGTCCACGGCGATATAGAACTTGCGGGCCCGGGTGGCCCGGGATGTCTGCGGGCGAGGCTTGACCCCGGTGACGTGGACTTCCAGTTCTTCCATCAGCGGCACATGAGCTCGTTTCTCGCGGGTTGCCAGGACCAGCCCCAGCCGGTTGTCGCCACGCAACGGGGGACAGTGCTTCAGGTCGATTTCGAATCGGGTTCCGGGCAGTTTGGCTCGCAGAGTGCCGGCCTTCAGCCGCCGGATGTGCTGCCTGGGCACGGTCGTCCCGTTCACGTCGACGAGCACCTTGTCGTTGTCGGTAACGTGGTAAATCCAGAAACGCAGACGGCCTTCGAGCAGTTCTCCCTTGCGGCCGTCAGCCACGCGGAACGGGTACACCAGCCGTTTCCCGATTCTCGCGTCGGTGAACAGCAGCGACGGGTTGTTCTTCTGGCCCAGTGGACTGGACCCCTCGTCGTACCACGGGTAATTCCTCACCGGTGGCTTCCTGGAAGAGATCCCTTTTCCCATGGGGAGGAATCGGTAGGTGCGGGGGCCGGCCCACACCTGCTTGCGGCTGCCGACGGCGTGGGTCCAGTTCTCGATTCGTTTTCTCTGCTCCGGCGAGGCGGTCACCTCGCGACCGAAGTGAATTCCCACGTTCCAGAACGAGATACTGTCGGCACCGTAGGTGTAGAAGTTGGCGGCGGCCCCGCGGGCCTCGGCGGTGTTCAGCAGCATGCTGACATAACCGGCCGCGTGCTTGCTCGACTGGGCGGTGCCGCGGTCCCGCGGGATCGGGGGGCCGGCCGAGAGCGAGCCGATCATGTTGCCCATGGTGACGATCGTGTCGACACCGGCCGGCCGGGTGAATCTCGAAAACTCGTCGACGGGCAATTGCGGGTCGGTATTGTTCCAGGTCGAGATGACCACGAAGTCGATCCAGCCCTTCTTGACCCAGGTCTCGATGTCGACCCCGGCCAGCCAGCAGGTGTGCAATGACTCGGGGACGCGGATGCCCAGGGTCAATCGCTTGCCGTTTTTTCGTTTGCGCCCGGAGTTGTCCATCATCCGGCGAATCCGCTCGACGTATCGGGTCATGATCGGGGCCTTCTCGCGGCCCTTGTCACGGGGGAAGTGCTTGGCCCAGCGGACGAAGTTCAGCTCCAGTCCATCGACCGGATAGTCCGTGACGATTTCTTTCATGATCTTGATCCGGTGATCCCGGACCGCCGCGATCGAGTAATCCAGTGCGGTTTCGTTGGTACGACCATCGGGTTGCTTGATGACGTACTCGGGATGATCGATCGCGAACTGTGGGCAGAGGTCATCAAACTTGTTGAGCCTGGTGTGGTGCGTGTCGCTCATTCGGATCGCGGCCAGGACCTCCTTGCCCTTGGCCTGCATGTGTTCTGTGACCAGCCGCAGGGCGTCGGTGTTCTCTTTCTTGAGTGCCCGCATGGCGCGGATGTAGAGGTGGTTGGATGTTTTTCGCCTGGCTCCGAATTCCTCGCCCGCCTTCGTATCGAAAAAGCAGACGTCGGGAGTCGAGGCGAGGAAGACGAACGTGGAAAACGGAACGGCGGCCGTTTCGCGGTCCAGCCAGGCCTTGATGTAGGGTGCCGGGTCCTTGGCCGGAGCTTCGCGGAGCACCTGGGCGTCGTCGTTGAAGACCGTTCGCGGTGTTCGCTCGGGCGGTTCAGCTGCCTTGGAGACCTGGGCCAGCGTCACGATGGCCACGAATAGGGCCGGTGCCAGTCGGTTCAGGTGACGACGTTGTCCAACTGCGTTCATCGAGAAGTTCCTGGTTGTGAGGACCGTTGGATGGACGAGGCCGGGGCGACAAACTGGTCGCTGGCGACCACCAGGCGAACCAGGTCGGCGAGCCGGGTTCCCTGCTGCCGGGAGTGATCGACGATCGCCCGGGCTTGATTGGAGTCGATTGACTCGGACCGATTTCCGGTGGCGTAGACCAGCAGTTTTTTGACCAGGCAGGACAGGAACCGGTTCTTGTCTTCCAGCAGCAGCCGTTTCAATTCGGCAAATCCCTGGAGCTTGCGACCGTCGTGGAGAACACCGGAGGTGTCGACGGGTTGCCGCTTGTCGTAGCGGGTTCGCCACTGGCCGGTCGGATCGAAGTGCTCGAGAGCGAATCCCAGTGGATCGATATGACGATGGCACACCGCACACCGCTTGTTGGATCGATGCCGCTCGAGTTGTTCACGGATTGTCGTGGCACCGCGCGTGTCGGGTTCGAGTTCGGCGACGCCGGCCGGGGGCGGGTCGGGGGTGTCGCCCAACAGGTTGCTCAGCACCCAGACACCACGAACCACCGGTGAGGTGACCGTGCCGTTGGAGGTGAGCGTCAGGATGCTGGCCTGGCCAAGCAGCCCACCTCGAGGCATGTCCGGATCCAGTTGAACACGGCGAAACGTGGAACCCTCGATCCCCGTGATGCCGTAGTGTTCGGCCAGTCGCTGGTTCAGAAAGGTGAAATCCGCATCGAGGAATCGGGCGATATCGAGGTTGTTGTCGAGCAGGTGAGCGAAGAAACGTCGCGACTCCTCGCGCATCGCCGATTCCAGGTCACCCTGGTAGTAGTGCCGGAACCGCTTGGGGTCGGGTGGCATTTCCCCCAACTGGTCCAATTCCAGCCACTGACCGGTGAAGCCATCCACGAAGGCGCGGCTGCGAGGGTCGGCGAGCATGCGGGTCGCCTCTGCAGTGCGGACTTCCCGGCGGCGGAGCAGTCCTCGCTTGGCCAGATCGATCAGCCGATCGTCGGGCATACTGCTCCAGAGGAAATACGAGAGCCGATTGGCGATGCCGAAATCGTCCAGCGGAGCCTGGTTGGTCCGGACATAGAGGAAACCCGGTGAGCAGAGAACGGCCTGCAGGGTGGAACGGATCGCCGGTTGGAACGAGTCGCCGCGTGCCCGCAGTTTGTCGTAAAGCGCCAGGAACGGTTCGATGTCCTCACCGATGACCGGACGGCGGAAGGCGCGGGCCGTGAATTTCATCAGGATGCCACGGATGTAGCCGGGGTCCGCGGAGCGGATCTCGCTGCCAAAGATCCGCTCGTGCCCGGCCAGTGGCCAGTTGTCGTACAGCGGGCCCTCGACTTCCATCCAGAAGACCCGGAGTTGGGGACCGTCGTAGGATTTCATGATCGGGGCCCGGTTCTGACGGGCTTCCGGGCCATAGCGTTTCCTGACCAGGTTCTTGAAAGAACCGGAGTGACCGTTTTCGAAGGACACGATCGGGACCTGGCCGGACTCGAACCGGGCTCGCACGGTGAATGTCCGGGGTTGGTTGTCGGGGACGTCGACGATCCGGATGGTGCGTCGCGAACCGGCTTCGGCCGTTTTGCCCGGTGGGCCGACACGGATCTTCATTCTCACGGGGCCGTCGATCTGGCCGACCCCCTGGAATGACGTGTTCAGTGCGGTGGCGTGGACACGGATGATGTACTCGCCCTGTTCCAGGCTCGGGGCGTTCTTTCCGTCGGGACGGAATTGCTGGAATCCGTCGCCGGTGCCGGTCACGATCTTGACGTACTCATCGGTTCGAAAGACCGGTCGGGTGGCCGTGCGGGGCAGGATCCGGTGCACCCGGACCTCGGGACGGGGACCGAACTTGACGCCACGGTCGATGGCGTCGGCGGCCGCCAGCATGGATTCGCGCATCAGCGCGGGAGAAAACACCAGCGATCCGCCAACCGTGTCAAACCCGTCAGTCCGGTCGTCGTCGGGGAAGGCGTCGGCCGGGCTGTAACTCGTGTCGATCAGCAGCAGGTCGCGGAGCGTGTTGTTGTATTCGCGGCGGTTGAGTCGTCGCACCGCATCGTTGGGCCGTGTCCTGAGCCGCCCGTGTTTTTTGAGTTGGCCGGTGATCCAGTTGATCGTGGTGCGGGTTGCCGCCGCGTCGGGGCGAGGTCGATCGCGGGGTGGCATGCGTCCGGATCGGAGTTGGTCGAGGATCTCGTGCCAGGTTCCCGCCGTGGCCGGTGAAGAAAAGTCGGGCTCCAGCGTGTCAAAGCGTCGCTTGTCTTCCTGCTTGTTTTTTCCGTGGCACGCGAGGCAGTTTTTCGAGAGGAACTGTCGGACAGTTGCCAGGTCCTGTTTGTCGGCGGCGGACACGGCCGACGAGAGCAGGAGGGTCGTGGCCACAACCAGTTGCTGGATGATTCGTGATGACGTCATCGAGGATTCTCAGGCAAAGTCGTTCAGTGTCCCTGTGGCGTTGCCGAAGGAATCGGTTTCGATTCCCAGCTTCTGGAGCATTGTCACGTACAGGTTGCACAGCGGTGTTTTGCCCGGTTCGAACTTCAGTGAGCGACCGTGCTGGAATCCACCACCGGCCACCAGCACCGGAAGGTTGCGATTGGAGTGGCTGCTGGCATTCCCCATGCCACTGCCAAAGAACACCGTCGTGTTGTCCAGCAGGGTGGCCCGGCCGTCGTTGGTCGCAGCCAGGCGATCCAGGAACCGGGCCAGGGCCCGTGAGTACTCGATCTCGATCAGTTTCAACTGTGAGATCTTTTCGGGATCCTGGCCGTGATGGCTCAGCGAATGGTACCCGTCGTTGACACCATCGATCTGGAACCGGCCGTTGCCCCCGGGAATGTGAACCGTGGCGATGCGAGTCGAATCGGTCTGCAGTGCCAGGGCCAGTAGGTCAAACGTGATCCGCATGCCGTCCAGCCGCTTGTCGCCACCCCCACTGTTGTTGCCCTTCTGCTTGCCCTTGCGGGCTCCGGCGGCAACGCCCTTGCCAGGTGACGGCTTGGGCTGGGTCAGCCAGTGGCCGGCCCGTTTCAGGCGTTGCTCGGTCTCGTCGATGGCATTGAGGTACTCGCGGAAACGGTGACGATCGGCCGGACCCAGCTCGCGGTCGATGCGACGGGCACTGGCCAGGACCGCGTCCAGGATGCTGTTGCGGGTGTCCAGTTCACGGCGTCGTTGTTTTTGCTCGGCTGCCGACGTCTGGCGGAAGAGACGGTCGAACAGCAACTGGGGATTGCCGATCCCCTGGAGTTTCACGCCGTACCGGTTCCAGGACCAGCTGTTCCCACCGCCGATATCCAGCGGAAGCGAGGCGAAGCGGGTTTCCGAGCCGATCCGGTCTGCGGCGTACTGGTCCAGGGAGTACATGCCACCGCGGTTGAAGCTGAATCGCACACCGGTCAGGAATGCCTGGACGCCCTTGTGCCCGCCACCGACCCGGTGGTCCAGGCCCTCGATAATTGTCCACTGTTGCCGGTGTTTCTGTAGCGGGCCCAGCAACTCGGGCATTGCGAAATCGCGTCCGGCCGATTTTGGGAAGAACGCGGGGGCATGCATCCCGTACTCGGTTCCCACGCAGACCAGCCGTTTTGGGTCCGGTGCCCGGTCGCGTTGTGACGCCGGTGCGGCAAAGGACATCGCCTCGAGTAGTGGCAGTCCGATCGTGACACCGGTGCCACGCAAAAAGGTGCGTCGATTGAGCCGGAGAGAACGAAGTGACACGTGAAGCTCCGCGTGGGCCTGGTTCGGTGACGATCGTCCAGTTCTTGAACACAACAACGGTCCTTGATTGTAACTTCTGTGGTGCCCCATGGGGAACGGGCTGGTCGCAGACGGTTGACACGCATCGGACCAGCGGGTGCGATGAGCGGCTGACGGTTGAGGACGAGTCACGTTTGAGGGTGCCCGGGATGTTGATTGGTTATGTCAGCGATGAACGCTTCATCGCGTTGCACGATGTGGCTGTTCTGTTTGAAACGGCCGATGCGGATCCCGTGCAGGTTCGGTCGTTGGCCGATGGTTCGGTGCGAGCGGATCTGCCTGCCGGGGACTATCGCGTGACGTTTCGTCGTGATGGGTTCTCGGCCAAGCGGACCTCGGTCACCCTGCCGGTTGACGACCCGGTTCAGTTCCGGCTGCTGAGCACCTCGCTGGTCGGTTACATGTGGCCCAAGTGTGTCCGCTCGGGTGAAAAGTCCGAGTACCGGGTTCACGCGTCCGAAGCGTATCGACTCGACCTGTTCCGTTATGGCTGGGAGAAGGAACCGGTTCGCACGGTGGGGTGGTACGACGAACACGGCCCGTTGGCCACCACCCAGGTCACTCCCGATGGGGATTACACCCAGACGGGCATTCGTTTCAACCACCAGGGATACAGCAACAATCCGCACCACAGGCAGTACCTGATTGGCCCGGAGCGTTCAGGGCTGTATTACCTCCACGCGAGGACGGTTTCCGGTGAGTTCTTCACGTTTCCGTGGATCGTGGCTCCTGCGGAACCCGAGAACGACATCGCGGTGCTGGCGGCCAACATCAACTGGAACTGTTACAACAATTTCGGCGGTCGCAGCAATTACATCCATCCGCAGGAGTTGCCTTCCGAGCCGACCGTCAACGCGCGGCAGGATCTGCATCGTTACACCAGCGACCTGCACATGCACTTCTCGGTCGAGGACTACGCCCCGCTGTCTTTTGATCGGCCCGAGTTGTTCAATCACGTGCCCGAGCAGACCCGGATTGACGATCCTCTGGAGGGCCGTTCCGAGTGTCACACGCTACCGGCCGAATGGCGGTTGTTTGGCTGGTTGGAGCGCGAGGGATTCGGGTACGACCTGTATGCCGAAACCCAGTTTCATTTTGAGCAACTCGACCTGGATGCCTACAAGGTTCTCGTCATCAGCGCGCACCCGGAGTACTGGTCCCAGGAGATGTACTACCGCTTGAAGGAATGGGTGTTTGAGCGGGGTGGCAAGTTGATGTACCTGGGCGGCAACGGCCTGAACTGCGCGGTCGAATTCCTGGACGATTCGACGATCACGGTTCGCAACAGTTCCCAGGGTGGCAGTTCCAGTGACATGGCCAAGATCGACAAGGAAAGCCGGCTGGACGTGTACTACGAATCGGAGGCCAACCTGCTGGGGGTGCGATGCACCGAGGAGGGCATCATGACCGGTGCGCCCTACCGGGCCATCGACACCTCGCACTGGATTTTCGAGGGCACCGGTCTCTCCGACGGTGATATCTTTGGCGAGCGGTGCCTGCACGTGCGTTGTCCCGGCGGGGCCTCTGGCCACGAGACGGACAAGATGTCGCCGAGTTCTCCGCCCGGGACACGGTTGCTGGCCAGGGGACTCAATCCCGACGAGGGGGGCGCCGACATGATTCACCACGAGACCGAAAGTGGGGGCGCGGTCTTCAGCGTCGGCTCGATCAGCTATCCCTGTGCCCTGCCGGTTGACGAGAACATCTCGAAAATCACCCGCAACGTGCTCGAGCGATTCTGCGATTGATCACAGAATCGGCGATCGTCGGTTTTCGGTGTGCGGCTCGAGTGTGGTCCGGACAGTGTGTCCATCGGTCTGTTGGCTCAACACGGTGCGGGTGGATACGATGCAAGCTCAACATGTGACGTACTTTGCTGGAGAGAGCCATGCGTCGTCGGACGTTTTCGGAAGCGGATTTCCACCGTCGTGAGTTCTTGAAGGCCGCTGCGTCGATCACGGCCTTGCCGGTACTGGGTAGCCAGGTCCGTGGCGTGGTCCGGCGGCGGCTGGCGTTTGCCGATGATCCGTTTTCGCTGGGCGTTACCAGTGGGGACCCGACACCCGACGGTTTCGTGATCCAGGCCCGACTGGCCCCCCGTCCCACGGAGGGAGGTGGAATGCCGGCCGCCAACGTCGAGGTCACCTACGAGATCGCCACTGACGAGACGATGAAGACCGTGGTGAAGCGGGGTCGGACCGTGGCCACCCCACAACTGGGGCACAGTGTTCACGTCGAGTTGCGGGGCCTGAAACCCAACCGCTGGTACTGGTACCGGTTCACGGCTGGCGACGCACAGAGTCGAATCGGCCGTGCCCGCACGACGCCGTGGAACCTGGTTTTGCCCAGGGAGTTGAATTTCGCCTTTGTCTCGTGCCAGCACTACGAGTACGGGTTGTTTACCGGCTTCGAACACATGGCCAAGGAGAAACTGGATCTGGTCGTGCACCTGGGGGATTACATCTACGAGTACGCCGGCGCTGACGGAAGAATCCGGAAGCACACCGGCCCCGAGATCACCACGCTGGACCATTACCGGAATCGCTACGGCCAGTACCAGGCCGATCCTCAACTCCAGGCCGCGCACGCTCACTGCCCCTGGCTGGTCACCTGGGATGACCACGAGTTCGACAACGATTATGCGACGTTTCACTCCGAGGAACCCGGGGTGAAGGCGGTGGAGTTCATGAAGCGGCGGGCCAATGCCTACCAGGCGTACTACGAACACATGCCATTGAGACGATCGTCGTTTCCCTCCGGCCCGTTCATGCAACTCTACCGACGGGTGCGTTTCGGCCGGTTGGCCGACTTTGCCATTCTCGACACCCGGCAGCATCGCACGCCCCAGGCCAACGGCAACGGCTTGAAGCCCCTGGCCGGGGAAGCGCTGTCTCCCAAGGCCACCATCCTCGGCGGGAAGCAGGAGGCGTGGTTGAGGCGCAAGTGGCTGGAGTCCAAGGCCGAATGGAACGTGATGGCACAGCAGGTGTTGATGGCGCGGGTCGATCGGTTGCCCGGGCCGCCCGAGGGTTTCCCGATGGACAAGTGGGCCGGGTACGAGGTGTGTCGGCAACGCGTGATGCAGTCAATGGCTGACCTCAAGGTGCCCAACCCCGTGGTGCTCACCGGTGACATTCACTCCAACTGGGTCTGTGACCTTCCGCTGGATTACCAGAAACCCGACAAGACGGTGATTGGCACCGAGTTCGTCTGCACGTCGATCAGTTCCGGGGGCAACGGTTCGGAGAAACTCGAGTACACCGATGGAATGATCGCGGAGAATCCGTGGGTCAAGTTGCACAACGCCGAACGAGGTTACGTGCGGTGCCGGGTGACGCCCGAGCAGTGGACAACCGATTTCCAGGTTGTCGAGGATGTGACCAAGCCCGGCGGCAAGCTGGTGACCCGACACACCTACGTCGTCGAATCGGGTCAACCGGGAGCGCAGAAGGCGTAGTGGCACCGGGTCGAGCTGGTGTGACGGCTTGGGTGCACGGAGCGGAAATCGAACAAGGACAAGTTTTTTCGAGGAATGATCATGAGTGAACTGGCGATCCAATCGGCAGAGGCTATCACCGGCGAACTGCCCGACATGCCAATCGAACCCTCCTGGATCCAGGAAGGGACGCCCGTGGCTCGGGGAACGGTCCTGGTCCAATCGGCCGACAAGATGCTTTCCAGTGGGCTGTGGAGTTGCACGGCCGGAAAATTCCGTTGGGAATTTGGCTGGGATGAATTCGTGCATGTGCTCGAGGGTGGGGCAACGATCACCGAGGAAGGTGGCACCGTGCACACTCTCGGCCCCGGCGACACGGCTCACTTTCCCAGGGGACTCGTGGCCCACTGGCACGTGACCGATCACATCCGCAAGGCATTCACGATCCGGACCCCCGAACCGTTTGTGCTCTGAGACTTGTTACGGTTTTCCCGCGGAACCATCTCCGGTTTGCGGGGTTGTTGCTGGGTGCTTTCCTGGACATCACGATCTGGAGTTCTCCAATGACTCGTTTCGTACCCGGTCTCGTGTTGCTGTCGCTGTTGCTGACGGACGGCTTGCCCGCTGCCGACTGGGTCCAATTTCGTGGGGCGGGAGCCGTGGGCGTGTCCACCGAAATGGCGGTGCCGCTTCAATGGAGCGACACGAAGAACCTGGCGTGGAAACTGGCTTTGCCCGGCAAGGGTTTCTCCAGTCCGATCGTGGTCGGCGACAAGGTGCTGGTCACCTGCTACTCGGGTGCTTCCGGTGATCTCCGCGGCCTGAAGCGGCACCTGATCTGTGCCGACCGCAACACCGGCAAGTTGCTCTGGAAGAAGGACGTGCCTTCGCAGGCCACCGAGCGGCCGATTCCCTCCTTCGGCGGTGCTCACGGTTTTGCCTCTCATACGCCGACCAGTGACGGCGAGCGTGTTTACGTTTTGCTGGGCAACACGGGTGTGCTGGCCTTTGACCTGGCCGGCAAGCAACTGTGGCGGCAGGATGTTGGATCCGAGAGTGCATCGCGATTCGGTTCGGCCTCCAGCCCGATCCTGTACAAGAATCTCCTGATCGTGACGGCCGGTGCCGAGAGCGAGTCGATCCGCGCATTTGACGCCAAGACTGGCAAGCCGGCCTGGAAGACCGACGCCAAGAGTCTCAACCGCACCTACTCGACGCCCGTGATCGCCAAGAATGCCAAGGGTGTCGATGAGATGGTGCTTTCGGTCACGTTCGAAACGTGGGGACTGAATCCGATGACCGGCGATTTGAACTGGTACGCCGAGACCGAGGTGGACACCAACGCCGTTCCGACTGTTGTGATCAACGAGGGCATTGCGTACGTGATCGGTGGTCGGTCACCTGGCGGCCGGGCCGCCATCCGGCTGGGTGGAACCGACGATGTCAGCAAGACGCACGTGCTGTGGTCCAAGACCGGGGGGTCGTACGTCTCTTCCCCGGTTTTCCACAAGGGACACCTGTACTGGGTCAACGACCGTGGCGTGGGATTCTGTGTCGACGCGAAGACCGGCGAGGAGGTGACTCGCAAGCGGATCGGCGGGCAGTTCTACGCCTCGATGTTGTTGCTGGGCAACCGGATGGTTGCCGTGAGCCGCTTCGGCGGTACCCATGTTTTTGAGGCCGGAACGTCTTTTACCGAGGTTGGACGGAACCGGCTGAATGACACCAGCGATTTCAGCGGTAGTCCGGCGATTGCCGGAAACCGGATGTACCTGAGGTCGGATCGGTTCCTGTACTGTGTCGGGGCCAAGTAGGGCCCATCCGAATGAGGGGGGGCAACGATGAACGTCGAGAAGCGTCCGGTTGTTGACCGGCGCGGGTTCCTGTTGGCCACCGCGGCGACCGCGGTGGCCGGTTCCAT